>JBOHSY010000506.1:0-21428 GCA_050733355.1 Gemmatimonadales bacterium
CGGTCGTGGCCGTCGAGCCCCGGCTTGGCGACGAGCACGCGGATCGGGCGGGCGGGCGCGCTGGCGGGCGGGCGGGCGGGAGCGGCACTCATCGGCGGAAGCGGAGCAGGCCCGCGAGGCCGGCGATCCGGCGACACGCGGCGGGGTCGTACACCACGTTCACGTCCACCCCCTGCCGAAGCGCCTCCTCGATGGCGTCGTCGACGATGTCCAGGACGGGGAGCGGCGCCCCCTCGCCCCGGCACTCGCGCTCCGTGAGCGCCAGCCGTCCGGACTCGGAGCAGCGGAACCCCGGCTCCGCGGCGTCGGCGTGCACCAGCAGCGCGCGCACCTGCCCGCGCGCGAGCGCGCGCAGCGTGGGCGGGATCCCGTCCACCGCCCAGCCCGAGCCGAGCCGGTCACCCAGCTCGGTGACCAGCGCGCGTTCCGACGCGCGCTCCCATTCCTCGCGGACGGCGAGCGCAGCCTGATGCACCTGCGCGGCCGTGGCCTCTTTGGGCGTCAGCTTCACGGTGCCCAGCACGCGCTTGGCGAGATAGGCGTGCAGGAAGGGTCGGACCGCGTTGGCGTCCGCGCCGGCGCTCGCCAGGATGATGCCGTGCACCGGCCGGCGGCGGTCGAGCGCGAACAGCTCCCGGGCGATCGCCTCGAAGTGCCGCTGCTTCTCCTCGCGGATGCGATTGTGATACGTGTGCTCGCCCCAGCCGGGACTGTCGCGGTCGCTCCGGAACCGACCGCCCCGCGTGCTGTCGGCGCGCAGTCCCGGCAGCTCGAGCGCCTGGTACGCCGTGACGTCGAAGAAGCGCGCGCTGGCCCGGTCGAACACGACGGCGAGGACGCGCCCGAATTCGTCCTCGACCGACGCGAGCTCGCGCACCAGCGCGGTGCGGTCCACCGCGAGACGCGAGCGGTGCACCAGCGGGAGCGGTATGACCTCGAAGAGATCCGCCGCCTCGCAGGCGAACGCGGCGAGTCCCTGGGTCGGGGGCAGCCCGGCCGGATTGCGGAGGTGCGCGACGACGCGGCCGAGATCGCGCTCCGCCGCCTCACGAGCCGATCGGGCGAGGCCGAGGCGCTCCAGGCCCGCGCTCACCGCCCGCACCCGATTCTTCAGCTTGATGAGGTACTTGCCCCGCGCGCGGTCGCGGGGCTCGAGCTTGAGGTAGCAGCTGACCACACGGTGCTCGCCCGGACGGACGCGGGTGAGCCGCTCGAGCTGCGCGGCCAAGGCCACCGTCGGCGTGCCCGCCGCGGCGCGGCCGCGGCGCTCAAAAGAAAACCGGCTCGCGATAGCTTCCATAGATGCCCTCCAGCACATGCCGGATCTCGTAGAGCGTGCAGTACGCACGCGCGCAGTCCAGCATGGCGGGGATGATGTTGCGATCGGCTTCGGCGGCGGCCGCCAGGGCGGCGAGCCGCTCGGCGACGAGCGCCGGATCCCGGCGCGCCCGCAGCTCGGCGAGCCGGCGGCGTTGGGTGCGCTCCGCGTCCTCCCCCACCTTGAGGATCTCGACCGGCGCCTCGCCCGCCTCGAGGAAGTCGTTCACGCCGACGACGATCCGGCGCCCCTGTTCCACTTCGGCCTGGAAGCGGGCGGAGCTGCGGGCGATCTGCCGCTGGAACCAGCCCGACTCGATCGCACGCACCACCCCGCCCTGCGCCTCGATCTCGGCGAACAGGCCGTGCGCCTCGGCCTCCAGCGCGTCGGTGAGCGCCTCGACGAAATGCGACCCGCCGAGCGGGTCGGCCACGTTCGCGGCGCCGGTCTCGTAGGCGAGGATCTGCTGCGTCCGGAGCGCGATCCGCACCGACTCCTCGGTGGGCAGCGCGAGCGTCTCGTCCAGGGCGTTCGTGTGCAGCGACTGGGTGCCACCCAGCACCGCCGCGAGGGCCTGGTACGCCACCCGCACGATGTTGTTGTGCGGCTGTGGCGCGGTCAGCGTGACCCCGGCGGTCTGGCAGTGGAAGCGCATCTTGCAGCTCCGCGGGTCCCGCGCCCCGTACTTCTCGCGCAGCGCCCGCGCCCAGATCCTGCGCGCGGCCCTGAGCTTCGCGATCTCCTCGAAGAAGTCGTTGTGCACGTCCCAGAAGAACGAGAGCTGGGGAGCGAAGCGATCGACGTCGAGCCCACGGGCGAGCGCGTGCTCCACGTAGCAGAAGCCGTTCGCGAGCGTGAAGGCGAGCTCCTGGGCGGCGGTGGCGCCCGCCTCGCGGATGTGGTAGCCGGAGATCGAGATGGTGTTCCACTTCGGGGAGTGCTCCGCCGCCCACTCGAAGAGATCCACGATGATCCTGAGCGCGGGCTCCGCCGGATAGATCCAAGCGTGCTGCGCCATGTACTCCTTGAGGATGTCGTTCTGGATCGTCCCCCGCAGGCGATCGAGCGGTACGCCCTGCTGCTCGGCGGCGGCCACGTAGAAGCAGAACAGGATCGCGGCGGGGCCGTTGATCGTCATCGAGGTGGAGACCTCGCCCAGCGGGATCCCGTCGAACAGCGTCTCCATGTCCGCGAGACTGGAGACGGCGACACCGCACTTCCCCACCTCGCCTTCCGATCGCCCGTGGTCGGAGTCGTAGCCCATCAGCGTGGGGAAATCGAATGCGACCGAGAGGCCGGTCTGCCCGTGCGAGAGGAGGAACCGGTAGCGGGCGTTGGTGTCTTCGGCGGTCCCGAAGCCGGCGAACTGGCGCATCGTCCACAGCCGGCCGCGGTACATGGTCGGATGGATGCCGCGGACGTAGGGGTATTCGCCGGGCAAATCGACCGTGCCCGGCGGGTCCGGCCGCCGATCGGCGGCGGTGTACACGAGCTCGAGCTCCCGGCCCGACACCGTGGTAAAGTCGCTGTCGTCACGGAGCGGCTCGCCGAGGGCGCGCGCGCGCCACGCGGCGACCTCGGCGCGCAGGCGCTCGAGCTCGCGCTCGCGTTCCCGGAGCCGCTCGGCGTCGGTCTGCCCGCCGGCGGCGGGCACGTCCCACGTGGTCATACCCGTTCGCCTTCCCGCAGCCCGTCGAGGATCTCCGCTGCGATCTCGTAGGGGCTCAGTCGGCCCGCCGCAACCTCGTCGAGCCGCTCGCGCACCAGCCGGTCGGCGCGCGTCTCTTCCCACACCCATCGGCGGGTGGCCCGGTCCACGACCTCGCGGGTGCGGGCCGCGAGCCGATCGCGGCGGCGGCGGTCGAGCTCACCGGTGTCCGTGAGCCACGCCTGGTGCCGGTCGAGAGCGGCGGCAAGCGCGTCGAGTCCCTCGCCGTTCGTTGCGACGCTGAGGAGCACCGGCGGCTCCCAGCCGGCCGCCTCTGCCCGCCTGCCCGCCTGCCCGCCTGCCCGCCCGTGGTGCGCCGGCACGTGCCGATAGGCGTTGCCTCGGCGAATGCCGAGGGTCACCTCCAGCTCCTGACGAAGCTTCTCCGCGCCGGGGCGGTCGGCCTTGTTCACCAGGTACACATCGGCCGCTTCCATCAGCCCGGCCTTCAGGGTCTGGATGCCGTCACCGGACTCGGGCACGAGCACCAGCACCGTCGTGTCTGCCATGCGCGCGACGTCCAGCTCCGACTGGCCGACCCCGACCGTCTCGACGAGGATGCGCGCGAATCCCGCCGCGTCGAGCAGATCGGTGATCTCGCGGGTGGTGGTCGCCAGCCCGCCAAGGGAGCCGCGGCTCGCCATCGAGCGGATGAACACGCCCGGATCGAGCGCGACCGATTCCATGCGGATCCGGTCGCCGAGCAGTGCGCCGCCCGTGAATGGACTGGTGGGATCGACCGCGACGACCGCGACGGGAAGCTGCTGCGCGCGGTAGGCCGCCACGAGCCGCTCGGTGAGCGTGGACTTGCCGGCGCCGGGCGGCCCGGTGATCCCGACGCGGCGCGCCCGGCCGAGGTGGGGATGCACCCCCGCGAGCAGCCGCTCGAAGCCCGGCCGGGCATTCTCCACAACCGAGATCGCCCGGGCGACGTCCGCGGTGCGACCGGCGAGAAGTCCGGCGAGCAGGTCGTCCGCGGTCATGGGGGAAAGGTCGCCGCGTCGGAAAGGGGAGGCAAGGCGGACGCCTGCGCCAGCACCTCGTCGATCGTGCCCGCCAGGTTGTCCTCGCCGTCGGCGCCCGAATCCGTGACGAATCGCGCCCGGGAATAGTCCTTGACCGTAGTGATGAGGTTGGGAACGAGCACGGGGGGAATCTATATTCGGACCATGCGCATAGCTCTGGTCACCGAGTTCTATTACCCGCATCTCGGTGGCGTCACGGAGCACGTCCATCACCTGGCCCGGCTCTTCAACGCGGCCGGCCATCCCACCATCGTGGTCACCGGCCGCATGAAGGTTCCAGTCGGCACGCCCGACGCGTGGGAATACGAGCGCGACGACGACTTCGTGCGACGGATCGGTACCAGCTGCGTGATCTACAGCAGCGGCTCGTTCGCGCGGCTCACCACGGGCTGGCGGCTGCGCCGGCGCCTGCGCGACCTGTTCCGCGCCGAGCGGATCGACGTGGTGCACGTGCACGGCGGCCTTGCGCCGACGCTCGGGCTGGTGGCGCCGTTCGCGGCCTGGGACCTGGGCCTCCCGGTCGTCGCGACCTTTCACTCGTGGTTTCCCCGCTCCCTGCTGGGCTGGACCTTCCAGCGCCCGCTGCAGTCGTGGCTCGACCGCCACGCTGCGGCCATCGCCGTCAGCCAACCGGTGGTGGACGCGCACGCGCGTTACTTCCGCGCCGACTGGGAGATCATCCCGAACGGGGTGGACACGGCGTTCTTCCATCCGAACGGCTGCGGGGACTCCCCCGGCGCCGGCCCGCGGCTACTCTTCCTCGGGCGGCTGGATCCGCGCAACGGGCTGGAGACGGTGATCGAGGCGATGCCCGCGGTGCTCCAGCGCCATCCGGACGCCACGCTGACCGTGGCCGGCGACGGGCCGTTGCGGCCCATCTACGAGCGGCTGGCCCGCCCGGTGGCCGACCGGGTCCGCTTCATCGGACGGGTGAACGGCGACCGGCCGGAGGTCTATGGCTCGGCCGACCTCTACCTCTGTCCCACGACCAAGGCGTCGTTCGGGATCACGCTGCTGGAGGCGATGGCCTGCGGCACACCGCTCGTCGTGTCCGACATCACCGGATTCCGCGAGCTGGTCAACGGCGGCCGAGAGGCGACGCTGGTGCCGAAGAACGACGCGAAAGCCTGGGCGGCCGCCACGCTCGAGCTGCTGGCGGACCCGGCCCGCCGCCGGGCGATGGGTGCCGCGGGCCGGGCCAAGGCGCAGGCGTACGCGTGGCCGCGCGTGGCCGACCAGGTGATGGCGGTGTACCGGCGGATCCGGGGGTGATGGTCGGCATACTGGCTCTCGCGGCCGCGGGTGTCGCCGCGGGCGTGTACGGCGCGCTCGAGCCCAACAACTCGCTGTTCGGACCGGTCACCGGCCGCGGCCCCCGCGACCACCGCGTGTATCTCACCTTCGACGACGGCCCCAACCCCGACGCGACGCCCCGTATCCTCGAAACGCTCGCGCGCGACGAGGCCCCGGCCGCCTTCTTCCTCGTGGGTGCGCACGTGCGGCGCTTTCCCGACATCGCGCGGGCGGTCGCTGCCGGGCGCCACACGCTCGGCAACCATACCGACACGCACGGGACGCTGCATCTGAGCGGCCCGGGTCGGATCGCGCGGGAGCTCGCCCGCGCACACGAGACGATCGCCGCGACGACCGGCATCCCTCCGCGCCTGTTCCGCGCCCCGCACGGCTATCGGAATCCCTTCGTGTCGCGGGAGGCGCGTCGGAGGGGGTATCGCGTGCTCGGCTGGAGCCTCGGCGTGTGGGACACCGCCCGGCCCGGCGCGGAGGAGATCCGGCGCCGTATCCGGCGGGGCCTCTGCCCCGGCGCCATCCTGCTGTTGCACGATGGCGATGGGTACGATCCGCTCGGCGACCGATCGCAGACCGCCGACGCCCTCCCGGGCATCATCGCGGACGTCCGCTCGGCCGGGTACACGCTCGCGCCGGTGTCCGAGCTCTTCGCCACGTGAGTCCTCGTCCATGAGCCGGTATCGCTGGCTCTTCTGGGCGATCGCCGCGGTGAGCGCGGTGCTCGCGCTGCGGTTCGCCGCGCGGTTCCCCTGGGCCACCACGGTCACGGCGCTGCGCGCCGCCGACTGGCCGCTGCTGGCGGCCGCGGCGCTCGCGAGTCTCGCGTCGGTGGCGGCGAAGGGGTGGGCCTGGCATCTCCTGCTGCGGCCAGCCTGGCCGCACCGCTGGCGCGACGCGCAGGCCGCCACCATCGTCGGCGCCGCGGTGAGCGCCGTAAGCGTGTCGGTGAGCGGCGAGGCCGCGCGGCTGCAGACGCTCGCCCGGCGCACCGAGCCGCCGCTCGGTACGGTCGTGTCGTCCGTCGTCTGGAGCCGGGTCACGGAGGCGATCGCCCTCGCCGTCTTTCTCGCCGCGTCGCTGATGCTGCTGCCGCCGGGGTCGTGGGTGCGTGGCGTGCGCATCGGCGCGGCGCTGGCGCTCGGCGTGGTGGTGCTGCTCTGGCTGACCGGCGCCTGGCGCGGACTGGTGCAGCGGTTGCCGGCCCGCTGGCGGAACGTCACCGGCATCGGGTCGGCAACCGGCACGCCACCGCTGCCCGCGCCGGTGGCGCTCGGGGTGGCGAACTGGGTGCTCCAGTGGGTCGCGTATCACTGGAGCATCGTCGCGGTGGGCATCGCCGCCCCGTCCGGGGCCGCGCTGGCGGCGCTCGTCGCGGCCAATCTGGGCGGCATCCTGCGGCTCACCCCGGGAAACGTGGGGGTGCTGCAGGCGTCGATCGTGATGGGGCTGCTGCCGTTCGGCGTGGCGGCCGACCGTGCGCTCGCCGCCGGGCTCGCGCTGCAGGCGGTGCAGGTCGTGCCGGTCTTCGCGGCGGGCCTCGCGATCGCCGGGGGCGCGGTGTTTCGCACTCGGGCGCCGGCGGTCGTCGTCGCTCCGTTCAGTAGGAGCGCCGGCGGAACCGCAGCGGATTCTGGAACCGGTGGCTCGGCAGGATGAACACCACCGCGAACAATCCGACCGAGAGCGCGAGCCCCAGCAGGCCGCCGGTCGCGCAGAAAGGCGACGAGAAACGGCAGGAGCCGGACCAGGACCTGCAGCGCGGGCATGGAACGGGGCCTACAGGAGCAGCCAGGCTGCCATGCCGAGGAGCAGCAGGAAGCCGCAGGAGTCGGTGAAGGTCGTGACGAAGACCGAGGAAGCGACGGCCGGATCCACGCCCGCCCGCGCGAGCACGACGGGGATGAGCGCGCCGGCGAAGCCGGCGACGAGCAGGTTGCCGGCGAGCGCGAGGAAGACGACGAGCCCCAGCCGGGCCCCTTCGCCGAGCACCACGGCAACTATCGCCACCACGACGCCGACCGCGAGCCCGTTCGTGAGCCCGACCAGGATTTCCTTTCCCAGCACGCGCGCCGACTGCTCCGGGCGGACCCGTCCGAGCGCCAACCGCCGCACGGTGACCGCGAGCGCCTGGGTGCCCGCGTTGCCGCCCATGCCGGCGATGATCGGCATCCAGACCGCCAGGGTGACCACCCGGTGCACGGTATCCCGAAAGACGTACACCACACCCGCCGCGATGAACGCGGTGAGCAGGTTGACGTAGAGCCACGGGAGCCGGCTCCGCACCGCTTCGTTCCAGCCGCCCGTCAGCGCCTCGTCCCCGGCGCCGCCGCCGAAGCGGAGGATGTCCTCCGTCGTTTCGGCCTCGACGACGTCGATGACGTCATCGAACGTGACGCGCCCGAGCAGCCGGCCAGCCGGGTCCACCACCGGCACGCTCTCCAGGTTGTAGCGCGCCATCACCCGCGCCACCTCTTCCTGGTCCACGTCCGGCTGAACCGAGTGCTCGGCGCCGGTCATGAACTCGCGCACCGGCCGGTCCGGCAAATGGGTCACCAGATCCTTGAGCGGGACGATGCCAGCCAGCCGCCGCGCGCCGTCCACCACGAAAATCTGGTAGAAGTCCTCGACCCGGTCGGCCTGACGCCGGATGGTCTCGAGGGCCTGCGCCGCCGTGTCGGTATCGCGCACCGTCACGACGTGGGTGGTCATGCGGCCGCCGGCGGATTCCTCGTCGTATCGGAGCAGCCGGTCGACCTCGGAGCGGTCTTCGACTTCCGCGAGAATGCGCTCCTGCTGCTCGGGATCCAGGTCGCGCAGCAGGTCGGCCGCGTCGTCGTCTTCCAGCCCCTCGAGGATCTCGGCCGCCTGCTCCGGATCGAGGGCGACGAGGGTTTCCTCCGCGTGCGACTCCCCGGGCATCTCCGCGAGCGCCTCGCCGGACAGCTCCGGCGGCAGCGCGCGCACGACCCGCAGCCGCTCCTCGTCGTCCAGCGCGGCGAGCACGTCGGCCAGGTCCGCGGGCTCGAGCTTGTCCGCCAGCGCCACGAACGCTTCGGTGCGTCCGCCGCGGGCCAGCTCGACCATCGCTGTGAGCTGTTCGCTCCGGGACGTCACGGCGCGGCCCGGGCTAACGGCACCGCGGGCGGCGGGGCAGGTCGGATGAGCAGTCGCTCGACGCGGGTGGGCGAGGCCTGGATCACGTCGAGCTCCAGACCCTGGAGGATGAAACGCTCGCCGGCGTTCGGGATCCGTCCGGCCAGCTCGGCTACCAGACCTCCGATCGTCGCGGCCTGGCCGGCGGGGAGCGCCACCTCGAACCGCTCGGCGATGGCGCCGGTGGGCGTCGTGCCATCGGCTTCGAACACTCCGCCCACCGCGGCGGGCGCGCCCTGCACGCCCTCGTCGTGCTCGTCGAAGATCTCGCCGACCAGCTCCTCGAGCAGATCCTCGAGGGTCGCGATGCCCAGGGTGCCGCCGAACTCGTCGAGCACGACGGCCAGGTGCCGGCGCTCGCGCTGCATGTCGAGCAGGAGGTCGCCGCAGCTCCGGCTTCCGGGCGCCATCGCGACCGGGCGGATGGGAAGCGGGTCGCCGGGGAGGAGCTTGAACAGGTCGAACGCGTGGAGCATTCCCACGATCTCGTCCAGCGTGCCGCGGTACACCGGGATGCGGCTGTAGCCGCTCTGCGCGAACACCCCGGCGATCTCGGCGAGCGCCATGTCCTCCGCGATCGCCACGAGGTCGGTGCGCGGGGTCATCACCTCGCGGACCGGCCGCTGGGTGAAGCTCATCACGCCGCCGGCGGTGAGCAGCTCCTCGGTGGAGCCGAGCCCTACCGCGGCGCCCTCGCGCCAGATCGAGCGGAGGTCCTGCGGCCCGGTGACCCGGCGGGCCGGGAGCACCACCCGGAGGACGGCGGCCCAGCGGCGGAGCACCGGCACCAGGCGGCCGCTCATGTTCGGAAGCGACTGCGTGACCCAGCGCGGCACGAGATAGCCGCTGAACAGCACGAACGGCACCGCGACCAGCACGAGGACAAGGAGCGAGCGCGCAGCGCCCGATCCGGCCAGGAGCGCCGGGATCGCCGCGCCGAGCAGCAGCACGCCCAGCGCCGTGGTCGCGGAGGCGGCGGTGAGGTACTGGTCGATCTCGCCCAGCGCGTCGAGCGACGGCGCCGCGCCGCGCAGCCGCCGGGACACGGTGCGGGTGAGCTCGTTCCGGCTGAGCACGATCAGCGCGCCGCCGGCGGTGGCGCCGAAGACGGCGAGCACGAGTCCGGCCGCCACGACGGCCCAGATCACGGCGGCCCACTCCCGGCCGTCGCGGTGACCGGCGCGCGGCGGACGAGCACGCGGCGCACCCGGCGCCGGGCGACCAGGTCGGCCACGATCTGGAACCCATCCAGCTCGATCGTCTCTCCCTGGCGCGGGACCCGGCCGAACTCGGCCAGCACCAGCCCGCCCACCGTGCTCACGTCTTCGCGCGCGAACCGATGGCCGAGCACCGCCTCCAGCTCGGTGAGCGGCGCCCCGCCTTGCACCCGCCACTGGTCGTCGGCCGCTTCGACGATCGGCGCCACCTCGTCGGTGTCGTACTCGTCGCGGATCTCGCCCACGATCTGCTCCAGGATGTCCTCCAGCGTGACGATGCCGGCGGTGCCGCCGAACTCGTCCACGACCACCGCCATGTGACCGGGGCCGCGCTGGAAGTCGCGGAGCTGGCGGTCGAGCGTCTTCGCCTCCGGAACGAAGGCCGCCGGACGCACCATCGCGCGCCAGGAGGTCTCGTCGCCGGTGAGGCCGGCGAGCATGTCCTTGGCGTGAAGCACGCCGGCGATGGCATCGGGATGCCCGTCGTACACCAGGAGGCGGGCGTGCTCGGAGCTTTGCAGGATACGGACCACTTCCTCGCGCTCGGCGGTGACGTCGATCGACACGATGTCAATCCGCGGGGTCATGACCTCGGACACGGTGGTGTCGGCGAGGGAGAAGACGCCCAGCAGCATGTCCCGCTCGTCGCGCTCGAGGTGGCGCGCTGCCGGCGCCGTCGGCGCCGGCCGCACGCGGGCGTCCGCCCAGGCCACCAGCCGGAGCAGCGGCCCGAACGCGGGGAGCGTGCGTACGGCGCCGCGCCGCGCGGGAAGCGCCAGCTCCGGCGCCACCGCCGCGACCACCCGCGGGAGCAGGTCTGCGAGAATCCACACGAGGCCCACGGCGAGCGCGAGCCGCAGCGCGCCGGCCATCGGCGACCAGGCCCACCAGACCGCGGTGGCGCCCGCCGCTGCGCCGGCGAGCACCAGACACGCGAGGTGTGCCACGTGCAGGCGGCGCGACAGGCCGAGCCCGCCGGGATCCTCGCGCAGCGCCGCCATCGACCGCGGCAGCTCCGCGTCCGCCTCGGCGGCGAGCGCGAGCCAGGCGGACCAGAGCGTGAGCCCGGTCAGCACCAGCGGTCCGATGAACAGCTGGAGCATCGCGATCATGCGAGCGCCTCGACGTAGCGCTCCTGCCGCCGCCACATGGCCGAGCGCTCGCGCCCGGGCCCCTCGGGATGATCGCGGCCGAGCGCGTGGAGCGTACCGTGGATCACGAGCCGGATGAGCTCTTGGCGGAGCGGAAGGCCGCGGGCGCGCGCCTCGCCGGCCGCGATGCCGGGGCAGACATAGACGTCGCCCAGCGGGGCGCCGGCCGGCTGGGCCAGCGTGAAGGCGAGCACGTCCGTGGGGCGATCGCGCCCTGTGTAGCGGAGATTGAGGCGGCGCATGCGCTCCGGCCCCAGGAACGTGACCGAGACCCGCGCCCTGCGCCGCTCGCCCGCGAGCACCGCGCGGACCACGCGGCGCACGGCGGACGGCGCGAGCGGCGACCGGCCCTGCACGGTCACCTCAGCCATGGCCGGCGGCTTGGAGCTCCGGCCCGATCCCGCCGCTGGCACGCGGATAGGCGACGCGGTTGTGATACATCCCGGCGAGGGTGCGACAGAACTCCTCGGTGATGCGGTCGAGGTCGCGGAGGGTGATCGGCGCTTCCTCGAGCTGGCGGGACTGGAGCTTCTGCTGGATGAGCTGCTCGATGGCCTCCCGCACCTGCGCCGGCGTGGGTTCGTCGAGCACGCGGATGATCGCCTCGGTGGAATCGGCGAGCATCGTGATGGCCGTCTCGACCGACCGTGGACGGGGGCCGGGATAGCGGAACTTGCCCACGTCGATTTCCGCGCCGGCCGCCTGCCGGCGCGCGCGGTGCAGGAAGTAGTTGATCTCCGTCGTGCCGTGGTGCTCCGGAATGAAGGCGCGGACCACGGGCGGCAGGCCGGCCTCCCGCGCCAGCGCCACGCCGTACGCCACGTGATCGCGGATGATCCGAGCCGACTCCTCGGGCAGCAATGCGTCGTGCGGGTTGTTGCCCGGCGACTGGTTCTCGATGAAGAACGGCGGGTTCCCGAGCTTGCCGATGTCGTGGTAATAACACCCGACGCGGGCCAGCAATCCGTTCGCGCCGATCGCGTTGCACGCCGACTCGCAGAGATTGGCCATGGCGAGGCTGTGGGCCCAGGTGCCGGGGGCCTCGAACGCCATGCGCTTGAGCAGCGGCCGGCTCAGGTCGGAGAGCTCAAGCAGCGAGAGATCGGTGGTTACCCCGGTGGCCGCCTCGGCGATCGGAATGACGAGCAGCGCGAACGAGGCGCTGGACAGCCCGACGATGGAGCCGGTGATCGCCGTGGTGACGATCGCGGCGGTGCTCCACCCGTCGATCAGCCCCGCGGTGATGGCCGCAAGCGTGAACGCGCCGGCCATGAGCGCGATGGTGGCGTACAGATGCCAGCGCCGGCGCACCACGCGCATGCTGAGCGCCGCCGCGACGCCGGAGACCACGCCGAAGAACACGGTGTGGCTCTCGCGGAGCGCCCACTGCCCGCCGAGCAGAATGGCGAGCATGGCCGCCGCGAACACCGCGGTGCGGCCGTTGTACAGCATCGTGATGATGATGGCGGCGAACGGAATGGGAATCAGCTCCGGGCGCCAGGGGAAGAGCTGCGTCAGGGTGGCGGCCAGCAGCATGACCAGCCCGAACAGCACGCCGAAGAACGCCATCTCCCGCAGCCGGTCGTAGCTCTCGCGACGGTAGAGCAGCAGCAGCAGCCAGAACGTGCTGAGGATGATCGCGTTGTACAGCACGCCCCCGACCACGGCGCGGGCCGCGCCGCCACCCGCTCCCCGGCGGCGCAGCTCCGACTCGAGCGCGACGAGCTTGTGACGGGCCTCCTCGGTCACCGTCTGGCCCGCCAGCACGATGCGCTCCCCCGCGGCGACGACATACTTCACGGAATCGACCGAGGCGCGCCCGTCTTCACGCCGAAGCCGGGTGAGCCACGGATCGAACACGACGGTGGGGCGGTAAAAGGCCGCGGTGAGCTGCCGGATGGCGCGCCGCCCGGTCTCGTCGCTGACGCCGGCGTGGGGACCCTCCACCCGGGCCATGACGTCCACGAACGTGAGGATGGAGTCGCGCGGGACCAGACGCTCCACGTCTCCCCGCCACAACGCCACGACCCGGCTCGGCTCCGCCCGCATCGTGCCCGCGTCGGCCACACCCTGGGAGAGCATCCCACCCAGGAACTGCTTCAGCGCTCCCCTGACGATGCGTCGCCGCTCGCCGTTCATGAGGAGATCGGCTTCCGCCCGGCTGAGCCGCGCGCCCGCGGCCGCGGCTTCCTCCACTATCTCCGTGAGGTCGCCCTGCGCCGCGAAATCCAGCCGGGCGAAGAAGCTGTCCACGGCCGACAGGACCGAGTCGTACAGGGGCGCGTCGAACCGGTACACCGGCCGCGCGGCCGATGCGCGGGCCTCGCCCTCAAGGGCGCGTTCGGCTTCGGACTTGAGCACCAGGAAATGAAACGGCGCCGTGACGGTGGCCTCGGCGGGCTGCCCCAGGGCGGGCGCCGGGGCGGCGAGGCGGGTGGGCGAGGGAAAGACCAGATGCGTCAGGACCGCCACGGCGAGCAGCGGCGCCCAGCGCGCTCCGTGATAGAGAGCGCGCGCGCCCCACGAGCGCACCACGAGCTCCGGCTCCCGCAGCAGACGGCGGCTCACCATCAGCCGTTCTGATCCTCCGCGTACGCCCGGATGATCTCGCGCACGAGACGGTGGCGCACGACATCGCCCTCGTGCAGATAGCAGAACCCGATGCCCTCGATGCCGGGCAGGATCCGCTCGATCTGGACCAGGCCGGAATCCTCCCGTTGCGGCAGATCGATCTGGGTCTTGTCGCCGGTCACGACCGTCCAGCTGTTCACGCCGAGTCGGGTGAGAAACATCTTCATCTGCGCGCCGGTCGCGTTCTGGGCCTCGTCGAGGATGATGAACGCGTCGGCGAGCGTGCGACCTCGCATGTAGGCGAGGGGCGCGATCTCGATGGTCCGGCTCTCGAGCGCCTTCTGCACCCGCTCGTGCGGCATCATGTCCTCGAGCGCGTCGTACAGCGGCCGGAGGTACGGATCGACCTTTGCCTGGAGATCGCCCGGGAGGAAGCCGAGCGACTCACCGGCCTCCACCGCGGGCCGCGCGAGGATGATGCGCTTCACCCGCTTGCGCGCCAGGGCCTCCACCGCCTTCGCCACCGCCAGGTAGGTCTTGCCGGTGCCCGCGGGACCGATGCTCACCACGATGTCGTGGGTGGAGATCGCCTGGAGGTAGTCCCGCTGTCCCTGCGTCTTGGGGACGATGGCGCGCCGGAGTCCGGGGAGCAAGATCTTCTGGTCGGCGGCGGGACCCTCCGCCGGGGGGCGGTCGGCCGCGAAACGGAAGACGTCCTCCACCGACACCGGCTCACCCATGCGGGCCAGGTCGACCAGCCCCTGCAGCACGGGGACCGCGCGGTCGACCTGCTCCGCCGTCCCGCTCACCGTGAGCGCGTCCCCCCGGAAGGAGACCCGGACCCCGAGGGTGCGCTGCAGCTCGACCAGGTTCACGTCGTTCACCCCCGCCAGGAGCAGCGGATCGGCTCCTTCCGCCGAGAGCCGCTGAACCGTCTCCTCGCCTACGCCGCCGCCACGCTCAGCCATCGCGAAGCTCCAGGTGGAGGGCCCGGAGTTCGCGCGCATCGACCGGTACCGGCGCGCCCTCGAACAGCGCGCGGGCGGCGGTAGTCTTGGGAAACGCGATCACGTCGCGCAACGACCCGGCGCCCGCGAGGAACATCGCCACGCGATCGAAGCCGACCGCGAACCCGCCGTGGGGCGGCGCGCCCGCGGCCAGGCCGTCGAGGAGAAACCCAAACCGCTCGCGGATCTGCTCCGGCCGCATGCCGAGCAGCCGGAGGATCCTCTGCTGCAGCGCGGGGTCGGTGATCCGGATCGAGCCGCTTCCCAACTCGGTGCCGTTATACACCGCGTCGTAGTGCAGCGCGCGGCACCGCCCCGGGTCGGACTCGAGGAACGCCACGTCCTCGGCATGCGGCGCGGTGAACGGATGGTGGACGAAGATCCACTCGCCCGACTCGGGGTCACGCTCGAAGAGCGGGAAATCGAGCACCCAGGCGAAGGCGTGCGCCTCCGCCGGCGCCGGGGCCAGGCGGCGGATCAGCGCGGTGCGCACCGCGTGGAGGGCGGGCGACGTCACCGCATCGCGTCCGGTGGCTGCGAGCAGCAGGTCGCCCTCGGCGCCGCCGAGGGCCGCGAGAGTGGCGGCACCGACCGCCTTCACCCCCTGCCCTTCCCACCCGGCGGCCGTCCGGCGGGCCCAGATGAGCCCGCCCGCACCGGCTTCCTTGGCTGCCGCCGTCATCGCGTCCAGATCCTTGCGGCTGAGCGCGCCGGCGGCGGACGCCACGATGCCGCGAAGCCGCCCGCCCTGCGCGAGTGCGTCGTGCACGAACGGCGCAGCGTCGGGGCCCACCAGCCGCCCGAGATCGCGGATCTCGAACCCGTAGCGGAGGTCCGGTTTGTCGATCCCGTACCGGTCGATGGCCTCCTGCCACGCCAGCCGGCGGAACGGGCGCGCGATCTCGTGGCCGGCCTCGTCCCACAGCGCGACCAGGACGGCCTCGACGAAGCCAAGCACGTCCTCCTGGGCCACGAACGACGCCTCGAGGTCGATCTGGGTGAACTCCGGCTGCCGGTCCGCCCGGAGATCCTCGTCGCGGAAGCAGCGCGCGATCTGGAAATAGCGATCGAACCCGGCCGCCATCAGGAGCTGCTTGTAGATCTGCGGCGATTGGGGCAGCGCGTAGAACTCACCGGTGTGGATCCGGCTCGGCACCAGATAGTCGCGGGCGCCTTCCGGCGTCGGCTGGGTGAGGATCGGGGTCTCGATCTCGAGAAAGCCGAGCTCCGCCAGCGTGCGGCGCGCGCGCTGGAGGAGTCGGTGGCGCAGGATGATGTTCGCCTGAAGCTCGGGGCGGCGGAGGTCGAGGATGCGATGCTTGAGCCGCAGCTCTTCCGCGGGCAGGTCCTCGCCTTCCTTGCGGGCCACGGGAATCACCGGCGTCTGCGCCGGCCCGACCACCTGGAGCGCCGTCACGTGCACCTCGACCTCGCGCGATGCGAGGTTGACGTCGCGCGCCGCGTCGGGCCGGCACGCCACGGTGCCGGCCACGAGCACGACGGTCTCCGCCCCGAGCCCGGACGCTGTCTCCATGACCTCGCGCGGCGTCCAGTCCGGGTTGCAGGAGAGCTGCACCAGCCCGTCGCGGTCGCGCAGGTCGATGAACACGATGCCGCCGAGGTCGCGTCGACGGTGGACCCACCCGCCGAGCCGGACCGTGAGCCCGACCTGGTCGCGGCCGAGCGAGCCCGCCCGATGGGTGCGAAGGGCCGTCGCGGCGTGGTCGCCCGTGGGCGCCGCGCTCACGGCGCTTCCGCCTGCGTCAACGTGCGATGCAACTCGTCTGGCGTGCGACAATCGATCAACCTTTCGCGCAACCGGCGTCGAGCACCTGGTCGTAATGTGCAGTCGATCCGGACAGGTGCGCACGCATCGGCTCCGCGGTGGCGCCGGGCTTGTCAGCCGCCTGCAGCGGGACCACGACTCGGTCCGGCGTGAACAGCTCGCTCAACCGGCCGGAACGAACGGCCATGGCCCCCAAACGTAACCGTCGGCAACGACGCACGCAAGCGCTTACGAGTGTTGAAGTTACGTTTCCATAACTCGTGCGGGTTCTGAAGTTGGGTCCGCGAATTATCTTCCCCGCATGACGGCTGCCGCCACGCGCTCCTCATCCGGGCCCGGATTGCTCGACCTGCCGCCCGACGCGAGTCGGGCACGACTTCGCGACTGGGTGGCGGCGCGCGGCCTGCCGGCGTATCGCGCCGAGCAGCTGCACCGCCGGCTCTGGGTCGCGCCCGTCGCAGGCTGGTCGGATGCGACCGAGCTCCCCCGCGCGCTCCGGGGCGAGCTCGAGGCGGCGCTCCCTCTCGCCCGGCTCATGGCGGGCACGATTCAGCACTCTGCCGATGGCACGCGGAAGTTTCTCTGGCGGTTGGACGACGGCGAGGCAATGGAGTCGGTGCTCATCCCGTCGGGGACCCGCCGCACGCTCTGCGTTTCGTCTCAGGCCGGCTGTGCGCTGGGCTGCACGTTCTGCGCGACCGGACGCATGGGATTCAGGCGAAATCTCAGCGCGTTCGAGATCGCGGCACAGGCGCGCGAGGTCGTGCTGGGTGACCCGGCCGACAAGCCCACCAACGTGGTGTTCATGGGCATGGGCGAGCCGCTGCTCAACTGGCCGGCGGTGAACGACGCCCTCACGATCCTGAATC
This sequence comes from Gemmatimonadales bacterium, assembly GCA_050733355.1. Taxonomy (GTDB): domain Bacteria; phylum Gemmatimonadota; class Gemmatimonadetes; order Gemmatimonadales; family GWC2-71-9; genus DASQPE01. The sequence continues at coordinate 17,114 of JBOHSY010000506.1, forward strand.
ATCCCGACGGCCTCGGCATCGGGGCCCGGCACATCACCGTGTCGACGGTGGGGATCCTCCCGGGCATGGCCGAGCTCGCCCGGCGACCGGAGCAGTTCCGGCTCGCCATCTCGCTCCACGCCCCGACGTCGGAGCGGCGTCGAGCGATCATGCCGATCGAGAAGAAGTACGACGTGGCGGCGGTGCTGAGGGCCGCGGAGGCGTTCCGGAAGCGGGTGACGTTCGAGTACGTCCTCATCGCCGGCGCGAACGACGGCGACCGGGATGCCGACGCCCTGGCGAAACTCGCCCGGCGGCTCGGCGCGCTGGTGAACCTGCTGCCGCTCCATCCGGGCGGCGCGCCGGAACTCACGCCGACGAGCACCGCCCGGATCCGGGCGTTCCGCGATCGGCTGGCGAATCAAGGCGTGGAGGCCACCGTGCGGCGGAGCCGCGGGCTGGACATCGATGCGGCCTGCGGCCAGCTGCGGACGGCCGAAGACCGGAAGAGCCGTCGCGTCAGCCCGTGGCGCCAAAGCCTGCCGCGGCGCAGTTGATCGAGAGCAGGAGCGCCTGGAGCGTGTCGCTCCGCTCCGCCTCGCTGGTCGAGGCGCGGTAGCGGCGCAGCAGCCGGATCTGGAACCGGCCGGCCTGGTTGATGGTCGGCATGCGGCGACCCAGCTTGCGGAGAAACCGGGGGAACCGGGCCGCCACCCCGCTCCCCTCGCTCACCCGGAGTACGGCCTTCACCGTCCGCTCGAATTCCTCGGTGACCATCGCGAACACGGTGTCGCGCACGTCGGGATCAGGATGAAGCCCCGCGAACTCCCGCGCGATATCGAGGTCGACCAGCGCGAGGGTCTTCTCGACTTCGTCGATGATCAGCCGGAAGAGGCGGGAATCACGGAACATGCGGCGGAGCAGCGCCTCGCCTCGCGCGCCGCGGACCTCCATGAACGTCGCCAGCCCGCTCCCCACGCCGTACCACCCGGGGACGAAGTGCCGGTTCTGCGTCCAGGCGAACACCCAGGGAATGGCCCGGAGGTCCGAGATCGTGCGCGCGCCGAACCGTCGGGCCGGCCGGGAGCCGAGGTTGAGCTTCGAGATCTCCTCGAGGGGGCTCGCCACCTGATAGTAGGGCAGCAGCCCTTCATGCTCGATGAAGCGCCGGTACGCGGCCATCGAGGCGCCGGCGATCGCTTCCATGGCCTCGTCGAACTCGCCGACCGGCACCAGCGCCTGCTCCCGCTCCGACTTGAGCGAATGCTCCAGCACCGAGGAGGCGAGCAGCTCGATCTGGTACGCGGCGGTGCCGCGGTTGGCGTACTTGAAGGAGACCACCTCGCCCTGCTCGGTGATGCGCAGCCGCCCGTTGATCGAGCCCGCGGGCTGGGCCGCGATGGCGCGTCCGGTCGGCGCGCCGCCCCGGCTCACCGAGCCGCCGCGTCCATGGAAGAACGCGATCGGCACGCCGAGCTCGCGGCCGAGCCGGGTGAGCTTCACCTGCGCCTTGTACAGCTCCCAGTTGGCCGCGAAGAAGCCGCCGTCCTTGTTCGAGTCGGAGTACCCGATCATCACCTCCTGCACCCCGCCCTGCTCGCGAACGCTGCGGCGCACCACCGGTATCGCCAGCAGCTCGCGCATGATGGCCGGCGCGCCGCGGAGGTCGTCGATGGTCTCGAAGAGCGGCACGATCGGCAGCGTGCAGCGTTCCACCCCCAGCGTATCGGGAAAGAGCCCGCCCTCCTTGGCCATCAGGTACGCGCCCAGAACGTCGGTCACCGAGTGCGTCATGCTCAGGATGAAGCTCCCGAACGCCTCGCGGTCGAGCTTCTCGCGCAGCTCCGCCACGAGTCGGAACATCCCCAGCGTCTCCGCGGCGTCGGCATCGAGCGAATCGAGCCGCACCTCCTCGTGCCGCGGACGCGCGAGCTCCGCCTGGATCCACCGTCCCCATGCTTCGGACTGGGGCTCGGGCGCCTCCTCCGGCGGGCGCCCCATCCGGGCGCTCCAGAGCGCGCCGAGCGCCTGGTGGAGCCGGGTGGTGTTCTCGCGGATGTCGAGGCGCACGGTGCTGAAGCGGAACAGCTCGATCTCCCGCCGCACCGGACGGACCAGCGACGGGGCCAGCGCGGGCGCGGTCTCTTGGAGCGCACGCTCGAGGGCCCGCACGTCGGCCGCGAGCTCCTCGGATGCGGTGTAGCCGCCCTCCGGCACGTCCAGCCGATACGCGGCGGCGGCGTCGAGGGTGCGGTCGAGCCGCCGGAGGACACAGGAGAGGTACTGGCGGAACACCTCTCCGGGATTCCGCGTGGCGATGCCGGGGCCGTCGCCGCTCGCGGCGAGCAGCCGCTCCAGCCGCTCCCTGAACTCGGCGGGCACCGACGCCGCACGCTCGCTCACGCTCAGCAGCCGGATGAGCTCGGCGAGCCGCTGGCGATACCGACGGATGGCGGCGAGCCGGTACTCGCACAGCGCGCGACGGGTGACGTCGTTGGTGACGAAGGGATTGCCGTCGCGGTCGCCGCCGACCCAGCAGCCGAACTGGAACAGGGTCGGCACCTCGAAGCGCTCGCCGGGATAGTGCTGCACGAGGGCGCGCTCCAGCTTGTCGTGCAGCGCCGGCACCGCCTCGAACAGCGTCTCGTTGAAGAAGTGGAGCGCCCAGTACACCTCCTGCTCCACGGTCGGCTTCTCGAGCCGGAGCTCGCCGGTGAGGAGGAGCAGCTCGATCTCGTTCCGCACCGCCTGCACCAGGCCGGCCCGCTCGCGGGGTGTCCATCGGGGCGACTCGAGGTCCACCAGGAGCCGGTAGATGCGCCGGTGCTTCTCCAGCACCGTCACCCGTTTGGCTTCGGTCGGATGCGCCGTGAGCACCGGCCGGGTCCGCGCCGAGCGGAGCAGCTCGCGCAGCTCCTCGGCCGGCACGCCGCGCTCGGCGGCGCTCCCCACCACCTCCGCGAAGGTGCCGCGCAGCGCCTCGTAGCCGCGCTCGGCCTCGATCTGCCGGCGCCGGCGCATGGCGGCGTTCTGCTCCGCGATGCTGAGGAGCTGGAGCCAGATGCCGAGCACCTGCAGGCCCCGGCCCTCGAGATCCGGCTCGCAGACCTCCACCGAGCCGGCGAGCACCGGCTCGAGCTCGGGCGCACGGGCGCGCACGACGTCGAGGAGCTGCGCGTAGAGCAGATCGGCGACTTCGTTGGCGTAGGCCGCGGCCGCTTCCGCCAGTGGATCGCTGGAGGCGGGGAGCGTCGATGCGACGAACGGATGGGAGGCGGTTTCGGTCACGCGACGCGGTCGCGCAGCGGTGCTCCGGAGAAGAAGAGCCGCAGGTTCTCGAGCGCGCGGAGCCCCATGGCCACGCGGGTCTCCTCGGTGGCGCTCCCGAGGTGCGGCAGCAGCACCACGTTCTCCATGGTCAGCAGCGCGGCGGCCACCTGCGGCTCGCGCTCGAACACGTCGAGCCCGGCGCCGGCGAGCCGGCCCGCGCGGAGCGCGTCGACCAGCGCGGACTCGTCCACCACGTCGCCCCGCGCCGAGTTGATGAGGTAGGCGCCGGGCTTCATGCGGCCGAGGCGCTCGGCGTTCATGAGATGCCGCGTCTCCGGCGTCGCCGGGCAATGGAGCGAGACGAAGTCGCTCTCGGCGAGCACCTCGTCCACACTGGGCCGGGCTTCGGCACCGAGCTCGGCGGCGACCTCGGGCGGCGGCGGAAACGGATCGGTGTACAGCACCCGCATCCCGAACCCGTGGTGCGCCCGCCGCGCCACTGCCCGGGCGATCCGCCCCATCCCGATCAGTCCCAGGGTCTTCCCGCTGACCATGCGGCCCAGCATGTGGGTCGGGCGCCAGCCGGTCCAGGCGCCGGCGCGCACGTGGCGCTCGCCCTCGCCGGCCCGGCGCGCCACCATGAGGAGCAGCGTCAGCGCGATGTCGGCGGTGGCGTCCGTGAGCACGTCAGGCGTGTTGGACACGGCGATTCCCCGGGCCTTGGCGGCCCGCACGTCGATGTTGTTGAAGCCGACGCCGAAGTTGGCGACGACCTTGGTACGGAGGGGATCGGCGGCGAGCACGTCCGCCGTGAGCTTGTCCGTGACCGTCGGGAGCAGACCATCGGCCGAGCGGAGCGCCTCCTGGAGCTCGGCCGCGGTGAGCGGCCGGTCATCGCGGTTCAGACGGGCGTCGAAGTCGCGCGCGACAGCCTGCTCCACCGCCGCCGGGAGGCGGCGGGTCACCACGACGACCGGACGGCCGTTCACGTCGGGACCGCCACGCGCTTGGTGCGCGCCCCGAGCACCTTGGCCACGGTCGCGCCCAGCTCCGCGGGGCTGGGCGC
>JBOHSY010000507.1:0-3576 GCA_050733355.1 Gemmatimonadales bacterium
CCTCTCACCTCTCACCTCTCACCTCTCACCTCTCACCTCTGACCTCTCACCTCTCACCTCTGACCTCTCACCTCTCACCTCTCACCTCTCACCTTTCATCTCTGACTTCCGCCACCCAGATATCCGCCTGCCGGTCCACCAGCGTGAAGAACAGCGAGTCGCCGCGGACCACGATCCCGAAGCGGTGGGTCTGGCTGGTGGGGTCATTGACGTGCAGCACCTCGCGGGTAGGGCCGCCGTCCAGGCGCGCGACCCGCGCGCTGAAACGGGTGCCCTGGAACGCCTCGTAGATCACTGTCCGTCCGTCCGAGGCCCAGCGCGGCCACAGCGGTCCGGGGTTGCCGCTCGCGGAGTCGTCGATCCGCCGCGATGGTCCTCCGTCGATGCTCATCAGCATCAGCTGCCCCGGGAGACCGGCCGAGCGGTACACGATCCGCTGCCCGTCCGGAGCCACGTCGGCCAGGAGCCCGCCATCGCGGGTGAGCTGCCGGGGCGCGCCCCAGCCTTGGGGCCCGCGCGCGACGGCGCAGACCTCAGCGCTCTGCCCCACGTCGCACTGGTAGATCAGCGCCTGCCCGTCCGGCGTCCAGCGCGGGATCCGGTCGTCTTCGGGCCTCGTCGTCACCCGCTCGGCGCGGCCGCCCTCCGCGGGAAGGACGAAGATGTCGCGCACGCCATGCTCGATGCGGTGAAACGCGATCTCGCGGCCGTCGGGCGAAAACACCGGAGCGAAGTCGTCGGCCGAGTCGGCCGTGAGCTGTTCCGGCGTGCCCGAGGGCAGGCCGACCCGGAAGAGGTGATGTCGCCCGGCCCGGTCCGAGTCGAAGACGAGCCATCTCCCGTCCCGGGAGACGTCGGCGGTTTCGATGATCTGGTTGCCGGATGTGATCGCTGTCGCCTCGCTCACCGGGCGGGAGCGGTCGGGCAGCATCCGGATCAGGTGCACGTTGGACGTCTCGGCGTACGCCGAGTAGGCCAGCCGCCTGCCATCGGCCGCGAGGCTGATCGTCTGCGCGTTGAGACCGGTCGTGATCCTGACGGGATCGCCGGCGAGGCGGCCCCGTCGGTCGAGTGCCACCTGGAACACGTCCCGGCCGCCATCACGGTCCGACACCCAGAGGAGGGTCCGCCCGGCCGCCCATGCGGGGCTCAGGTTGAGCGACCGATCGTCGGTGATCGGAATCGACTCGCCACCCCCTGACGGCACCACCCACAGCGCGCTGGGCGCGACGTTACCGGTGAACACGTAGTCCGGATTGCCCGCCGTGTATGCAATCCACTCCCCGTCGCGCGACCAGACCGGCGCATCGGCGCCGAACCGGGTGGCCAGCGCGCGTTCCGCCCCGCCGGCGACGGCACGGACGAAGATCGAATCGTTGCGGACGAATGCAATCGACCGGCCGTCGGGCGACCACGATGCAATCCGGAAGTTGAATCCCGATCGCACCTGCCGAACCGCCGCATCGAGGAGCAGCCGGACCTGCCCGCCCAACGCCGGGATCGTCTCCACGCCGCGGAGCGACGAGAAGAGCAACGTCGTGCCGTCCGGCGACCAGGCGGGCGCCACGTGCTGCCCGGGAACCTGGTCGGTGAGCGCCACCGGGGTGCCCCCGTCCGCTTGGCGCACGAAGATCTTGAGCTCGCCTCCGCGCGTGGCCGTGTACGCGAGCAGCTTGCCGTCCGGAGACAGTGCCGGATACAGCTCCAGGCCGGGGTCCCGGGTGACGGCTGTCCGCCGCCCGACCGTGAACGCCACCGGTTCGCGATGGCGCGCCGCGAACAGCGCGATTCCGCCCAGAGCGATCGCGGCGCCGGCGATGCCCACGAGCAGCGCCCGGGAGCGACGCCGTGCGGCGGCCATGGGACGGGTCTGCGCCGGGGTGGTCCCTACGCTCGCCGCCCCCAGCAGCTCCAGCCGGTCCACGATCTCCTGCGCACTCTGCCAGCGGTCGGCGGGACGCTTGGCGAGCGCGCGCATCACGACCTCGGCGAGCACCGGGGGCAGCCCCGGCCGGCGCTCCCCCACCGGCGTGGGGAGCCGGGTCATGTGGGCGGCGAGCACCATCGCCGCGCTCCCGCCGGTGAACGGCGGAGTTCCGGTGAGCAGCTCGTAGGCCAGCACGCCGAACGCATAGATGTCGGCCCGATGATCCACCTGCGGATCCGCCGCCGCCTGCTCCGGCGCCATGTAGGTTGGGGTTCCGAGGGCCACGCCCGCCGTGGTGAGGGTCTGGCGATCGGCCGCTTCGCCCACCGCCTTGGCCACGCCGAAATCCGCGACCAGGGCGTGGCGGCTGGAGAGCAGCACGTTGTCCGGCTTGATGTCCCGGTGGACGACGCCCTTCGAATGGGCGTAGGCGAGCGCGTCGGCCACCTCCGCCAGAATCCGGACCGCGTCGGTAACCGGCAGCTCTCCCCGGTGCGCGATCCGGTCGCGGAGCGATTCACCCTCCACATAGGGCATGACGTACCACAGGAAGCCGCCGGCCTCTCCGGAGTCGAGCATGGCCAGAATGTGAGGATGCTGTAGCCCGGCGGCGACTTCGATCTCGCGCACGAATCGGTCGGGGCCGAGCGTCGCGGCGAGTTCCGGGCGCAGCACCTTCACCGCCACTTTGCGGTGGTGGCGGAGGTCCTCGGCGAGGTAGACCGTCGCCAAGCCGCCGGCGCCGAGCTCGCGCAGCAGCGCGTAGCGCCCGGCGAGGGCGGCTTGCAGACCGTCGAACGTGTGGGTCTTGGGAGCCCGGGTCGGGACTTCGCCAGCATATGTGCCGGAGTGAGACAGGTAAACCGGGGGGAAACTTGCGCGTGTCGCCGCTGAACAGCAATTCTCAGCCGGTCCGTTGTCCCATCTTAGTCCTGCCGAACCGCGTCACGCCTCTGGATTCCCGATGCCAAGTCACACCCATTACTTGTGGTTCGAGACGAAGCGGCGCCAGGAGATCATCGACATCACCGCGGAGGTCGCGGAGCAGGTGCGTACGAGCGGCATCCGGGAAGGCTTCGCGCTGGTGAGCGCCATGCACATCAGCGCCTCGGTGTTCGTGAACGATCATGAGTCCGGCCTCTGGCACGACATATTGCACTGGCTGGAGCACACGATCGCGCCGTGGGACCCGGAGCGGTACCGGCATAACGAGACCGGCGAGGACAACGCGGCGGCGCACCTCCGCAGCCTGGCGATGGGCCATGAGGTGATCGTCCCGATCACGGCGGGCAAGCTCGACCTCGGCCCCTGGCAGCGGGTGTTCTACGGCGAGTGGGACGGTCAGCGTCGCAAGCGGGTGATCATCAAGGTGCTCGGCGAGACCTGACTCCGATCAGCGCTTGGCGGCGGGCTTCCGGGCGTCCACCGTATCGGAGATCCGAAGCTCGGTTCCGGTGATCGCCGCCGTGAGGACCTGCGCGCCCGGCCTGGCCCCGAGCGTCCAGCGCGTCTCCGCCCGGCCGCGCGCGTCGGTCATGACGCGTTCCGGCGTCACCCGCCCGCCTCGCGCTGCAAACCGGATCGCGCGATCGGGTACGGGGTTGCCGTACGCGTCCGTGACGGTCACGGCGAGCGGCTTACCGAGGCGT
>JBOHSY010000508.1:0-4431 GCA_050733355.1 Gemmatimonadales bacterium
CGAGGGGGTCCGCGCCGGCGCCGCCGGGGTGCCGGCAGGGGCGGGCGCGAGCGGCGCAGGGGGCGGCGCGGGTTCATTCGTGAGCGGCATCGGATCCATCCAGCCGGAGCCGGACCAGCCCAGTTCCATATTGTGCATCGCGGCCATACAGGCGTCCTCCGTACGCGGATGCGGCGCGAACCCGCCGCCGGGTGTCGAGGCGCGAGCGCGCCTGCCGGAAGTGACTGCCTATAACTTGCACCGCGCGATAGCTTCTGCAAGGCTCGTTCTGCGCCCGCGCGGCTGCTATTTTTCGCATTCACATCGTCCCGACGGGACCACCCCACGGTGTCAGCTTCAACGCGCGCCGCGCTTCTCGCACTGCTCGCCCTTGGCGCGTCCGGCGCCGGCCCGCTGGCGGCCCAGACCGTGGCCGAGGTCCAGCTCACCCCGGAGACAATGACCCTTGGCGTGGGCCAGAAGCAGACGGTCTTTGCAGCGGCCTTCGATCGGCAGGGCAACCTCATCTCCAACGCCCGCTTCACCTTCCGCAGCTCCGATACCACGATCGCCCGGGTCGAGCCGGACGGTGTCGTGGTCGGGCTGGCACCCGGCCTGGCCCGGGTGGAAGCGCGGGCCCAGACCCGGCGCGGCTCGCTGGCCGTCCTGGTCACCGGCGCCGACGGGCCGGCCGGGACAGCCGCCCGCGCCACGGAGCGCCCGGCCGGCGTGACCCTCACGCTGGAGCCGGCGGCGCTCCGGCTGCTCCCGGGTGAGTCCGGCCGGTTGGTGCCGCAAGCGCTCCGCGACGATGGGAATGCGGTCGAGCCGGGCACCGTGACCTGGAAGTCGCTCCGGGCGGACGTCGCGTCGGTGGACAGCACCGGTATCGTCAGCGGCGTCGCGGATGGGCGGACCATCATACAGGCGGCAGCCGCGAACGGGTTGATGGCCACCGCCCCGATTGAAGTGGAGGCGGCGGAGGTGGTGCTCTCCAGGTCCCGGATCGTCCTGCCGCCCGACGCGCTCGACACCCTGCAGGTGATCGTGCCGTCGCAGGGCGACCGGGTGCCGGCGGCCGGCGCCAGCTGGAGCTCCACCGATTCGACGGTCGCACGGGTCGGGCCGACCGGCATCGTGCAGGGCCTCCGCCCAGGCAAGGCGGAGATCGTGGCGAGCGGCTTCCGACAGGAGCGACGCGCCGCGATCGTCGTCCATCCGGTGCCCAGCGCCGTCATCCTCAGCCCGCGGCCCGGCACCGATCCCATCTTGATCCCGCTGGGCGAGACCCGGCGATTCGCGGCGGTGGCACAGGCGGAGGACTCCACTCCGATTCCCGAAGTGCGGATCCAGTGGGAGATCGGCGACACGGCACTGGCGGCCTACGATCCGGCAGCCGCGCAGCTCACGGGCCGCGCGCTCGGCACGTCCAGCCTCACGGCGCGGGTGGCGGGTTTCCAGCCGGCGTCGTGGGCGTTCACCGTAGTGCCGAACCGGCTCCGGCTCGACCACACGCGCATCGGCCTCAGCCCTGGCGGCCGCACGGTGGTGGCCGCGTCGCTGCTCGACGACGACGACAAGGTCGTGGGGCCGGCGGCCGAGCTCGCCTGGACCAGCGACCGGCCGGATGTGGCGACGGTGGATGCGTCGGGCACGATCAGCGGCGTGCGGATCGGACGCGCCGTCGTCACCGCCGCCACGCCGTGGGGTGCCTCCGCCCGGCTCGACGTGTTCGTCACCGGGGACCTGGTGCTCGCGTCCAACCGGAGGGGCGGGGTCGGGATCTGGCAGGCGCGGCTCGCGGCGCCCGACACTCTGATTCCAATCCTCGTCGACAGCGCGACCAACACCCAACCCGCGGTCTCGCCCGACCGCACGCGCATCGCGTTCAGCTCGAACCGCGGAGAGCGCGACGGCAACTTCGAACTGTACGTGATGGACGCCGACGGTGGCGGCATCCGCCGGCTCACCACGGAGCGCGGCACGGATGGCGAGCCGGCGTGGACGCCGGACGGCCTGGGCATCGTCTTCACGTCGGCTCGGCAGGGGGCGCCCCAACTCTACGTGATCCCCGCCGACAGCGGCGAGGCGCGCCCGCTCACGTCCGCGCCCGGCGGCAACCAGTCGGCCGCGGTCTCCGCCGATGGGCGTACCGTGGCATTCGTTTCCCTCAGGGACGGCGGGCCCCGGGTGTATCGCATCGGTATCGACGGCACCGGCGAGGCGCGCGCGGGCGCGGGCGCGCTCAAGGAGGGCGCGCCTGCCTTTCTGCCCGGCGGCGAGCTGCTCTACGGGTTGGAGCGCTCGCGCAACTCCCGCGAGTGGCGCGTGGTGCGCGCCGCCCCGGGCGCTCCGCCCATCCCGCTCTTCGACACCGAGCACCGGCTCGTGGAGCTCTCCTCCTCCCGCGACGGCGAGCGGGTCCTCTACGTGACCGCGCGCGGCAACCGCCCTGATTACCGCGTCTTCCTGCGCCGGCTCGCGCCGCCAGCCGCCGCCGTGCAGCTCCGGTCGCGCCAGGGCGAACAGGTGTCGAGCGCGACTTTCTGATGCGCGCCCTCGCGCTCGACGCCGTCGGCGGCATCGAGCATCTCGCGGTGCGCGATCTGCCCGAGCCGGCCCTGCAGCGCCCCGACGACGTCCGGGTCCGGGTTCGGGCCGTCGCGTTCAATCGCCTGGATCTCTGGGTGGCAGACGGACTGCCGGGTCTCAAGCTACGGATGCCGCACATCGTCGGCTCGGATGCGGCCGGCGTGGTGGAGGCGGTGGGACCCGCGGTCCGTGCCTTTGCTCCCGGTGACCGCGTGATGATCAACCCCGGGCTCTCCTGCGGCGTATGCGAGGCCTGCATCGGTGGTGACGAGCCGCTCTGCCGCAACTTCCGCCTCCTCGGCGAGCACACGTCCGGCACCGCGGCCGAGTACGTGGTGGTGCCGGAGGGGAACCTCGCCCGGGTGCCGGAGGGCATGCCGTGGGATCGCGCGGCGGCGTTCTCGCTCGCGACGCTCACCGCTTGGCGCATGCTCACCACGCGCGCCGGAGTGCGGCCGGGGGAGAGCGTCCTCATCTGGGGGATCGGCGGCGGCGTGGCGCAGGCCGCGCTCCAGATCGCGAAGCTGCTGGGTGCCTACGCGATTGTCACGAGCGGCACGCCGGGCAAGCTGGAGGCGGCGCGCGGGCTCGGCGCCGACGCCACGCTCGACCACTCCACCGCGGACGTCGTGGCGGCGGTCCGGGAGCTCACCGCGGGGCGCGGGGGCGGGGGCGGGGCGGACGTGGTCGTGGACAGCGTGGGGCAGGCCACCTGGGACAAGTCGCTCCGCGCCCTGCGTCGGGGCGGGCGGCTGGTCACCTGCGGCGCGACGACCGGCGCGGCGGTCTCGCTCGACGTGCGGCGGCTGTTCTGGCACCAGTGGTCGCTCCTGGGCTCCACGATGGGGAGCCGCCGGGAATACCGCGAGATCGTGCGGCTCGCCGGCCTCGGGCGCCTCTGGCCGGTGGTCGACTGCTCGGTGCCGCTCGCCAGCGCGGTGAGCGCGCTGCGCCGGCTCGCCGCGGGCGAGCAGTTCGGCAAACTCGTGATCGAGGTGGCTTGGTGAACCAGCTGTGGGAGCGTCTGGTGGCCGGAACGCAGCAGATCGGCGCCGTGCTTCCGGCGCTTGCCGGGGCGCTGCTGATCCTGGTCACCGGCTACTTGCTCGCGCGGCAGTTGCAGCGCTGGGCCGACGACACGCTCAAGCGGCTCGACTTCAACAAGATGGCGCACGCCGGCGGGCTCGACGAGGTCGTCGAGCGGACCGGGTCGCGGCTGGACCCGGTGCGCGCCCTCGCGAAGCTGATCTTCTGGCTGGTGATGCTCGTGGTGATCCTGCTGGCGAGCACCGCGCTCGGTCTCGAGAGCATCACCGAGATGTTCGGCATGATGCTCGGGTTCATCCCGACGCTCATCGCCGCGATCGTGATCGTCATCCTCGGCATGATCGTGGGCGAGTTCGTCCGCGGACTCATCCTGGCCTCGGCCGGAAGCGTGGCGGGCGTGCCCACGCTCGCCAAGCTGGCCAAGGCGGCCGTGCTGATGATCGCGGTCTTCATGGCGCTGCAGCAGGTGGGCGTGGCCGAGGAGATCGTCACCTCGGCGTTCACGCTGATCGTCGGCGCCGTGGCGCTGGCGGTGGGGCTCGCGTTCGGCCTCGGCAACCGCGCGCTCGCCGGCGAGATCACCCGCCGGTGGTACGAGCAGGGGCAGCGTCGGGACCGCCGTCGGACCGACCGGCCGACCGGCGCGCCGCCGGAGGAGCCGCCGATTCTGGACTGAGGTAAGAGGTAAGAGGTGAGAGGTGAGAGGTGAGCCGTGAGAGGGTTCCGATTCCAACCAGCGCCGGAGCCGCCTCTCACCTCGCACCTCTCACCTCGCACCTCGCACCTCTCACCTCTCACCTCGCACCTCTCACC
>JBOHSY010000509.1:0-13336 GCA_050733355.1 Gemmatimonadales bacterium
CCCTGGAGCAGCGCCACCGCCAGCATTGCACGCCTGCCGCGCGCGAGGCTCATGGCAGGGGGCCGGTGACCATCGCCCAGAGACCGTAAAACAGTACGCCGGTGGCGGTCCACCCCACCACCGACCACCGGGTGAACACCCGCCGGAGCGCGCGATCGTCGGACGGGTCCATGCGCTCGAGACGCCACTGGTCCGGCACCAGCACCGCCAGCCAGAGCAGCGTGCTCGCCGCGAGCGCACCGATCCCGTGGGCGAGCCACGGCGTCTGGCCGATGACGTAGCCGCGGATCCCGATCAGCAGGATGCCCGACACGGTGAGCAGGACTCCCCCGACGAGCGTGAACGCGAGATCGGCCCAGAGGATCGCTCGCGCCACCAGGCGGAACGGCACCACCGACCGCCGCCGGAACAGGAACATGGCCCAGAAGCCGGTGACGGTCACGTTCCCGATCAGGAGCACCGCGCCGACCACGTGCAGCACGCGAAGCAACGCAACCTCACCCATTCCGCGCCTCGAACGGTCCGCGCAGCAGGCCGACCGCGTGGCGGAACCGGTCCATACGCTTGTTCACCGAGAGCTTGCCAGCCACCAGCGTCCAGAAGGAGCCGTGCGCTTCCTCACGCAGCAGGGCGTCGAGTGCATCGAGGGTGTCGAGCGTCGCGGCCTCGAGTCGGCTGGTCAGCACCCGGCGGTCCTCGACCGGGGCGGGCCCCGATACCTGGGGACGCCCGATCAGCGCGAACGCCTCGGGGAGCTGCTCGCCCACGAACACGTACCGGAGCGCCACCGGACAGAGACGCACCGGCTCACCGTGCGCGAGGGCGAGGTGCGCGGCGCCCCGGGTGAACCGCGGGGGGCGTTCACCCTGCGGCCGGCGGGCACCCTGGGGAAAGATCCAGAGTCCGGCCCCCGGCCGGAGGCAGTTGCCCGCCCGGTCGAGATCTTCGTACGCACCGCGGAGCGCGTCGCGCCGAAGCGGCAGCACCCCGATCCGGCGAACCACGCGGTAGCGCGAGAGCTGGGTGGCGTCCATCAGGATGTGGAACGTGAGCCCCAGCTCGCGCCCGAGCAGGAAGGCGAAGAATCCGTCCCACCAGTTGGTGTGATTCGCGACGAAGAGCGTCGGCACGCCGCGGTCCCAGCGGGCGGCATCCGTGAGCGTGGCCCACCGGACCGACGTGAAGTGGCGGGCGAACTGCGCCCGGAAATAGCGCGCGAACGCCCAGACCGCGAGCGGACTGGGCGGAACGTAGTCGCGCGGCGAAGGTTCGGCGCTCAGGCAGACCGCTCCCTAGGGGTGGTGGCGGCGCTCCCGGCCCGCTCGGTCCACATCGCACCCCCCAGGATCATCAGCTTGCGCGGCGCGGAGACATAGGCGCGGGTCCGGAACACATCATAATCCAGCCGCTCGATCGCGTCGAGAATGCCGGCGTAGGTCTTCTGGAGGAGACGCACGGTGAGCCGGGAGCCGTCGGGCGGAAACAGCCGCACGACCCGGCCGCCCGCGTCGGAGTAGCGCCGCGCCCGATCGATCTGGAAGCGCATCAGCGCTCGGAACGCCGGGGTGACACGCCGCCGCTCCAGGTCGGCCCGGCAGAGACCGAAGCCCGCGAGCTCCGATGCCGGCAGATACACCCGTCCGGCGTCGAGGTCTTCGCCGACATCCCGGAGCACGTTGGTGAGCTGCATCGCCACGCCGAGACGTTCGCCGGACACGCTGAACCGGTCGCTCGTGGCGCCGAGAATCGGCCCGAGCATCAGCCCCACGCCGCCGGCCACGAGCCGGCAGTACTGCTCAAGGGTGGCGAAGTCCTGGAGCTCGACCGGGTCGAGGTCCATCGCGATGCCGTCGAGGAGCTTCAGCAGCGGGTCGAGCGGGATGGCATAGCGGCCGAGCGTGTCCCAGAGCGCCAGCCAGCGAGGATCGTCGGGCCGCTCCCCGCCGTGCATGCGCCGGAGCGCGGCGCCGAGCCCGGCAAGATCCGCCCGCGCCAGCTCGGCCGGGCGATCGCCCCGCTGGTCCACGAGATTGTCGGCGTGGCGGCAGTAGTCGTAGAGCGCGAAGATGGCGCGGCGCTTCTCGTCGGGCAGGAACCGGCTGGCGAAGTAGAAGCTCCGCGCCCACTCGGCGGTGACCCGTTCCGCCGCGGAGTAGCTCGTCGCCACCGCCAAGGCGCCGCCGCCCGCCGGTCCCCCCGCCCGCTCGCTCGTTACGATCACACCGGCTGCTCCTGGCACACCCGCTCCGCCACGCAGCGCGCGGAGATGAGGACCATCGGCAGGCCGCAGCCGGGATGCGTGCTCTGGCCGACGAAATACAGGTTCGAGAGCCGGGGGTGTCGGTTGTGCGGTCGGAGGCGGCCGATCTGCCGGAACCCGTGCGCCAGGCCGAACGCCTCGCCGCGGAGGTTCCCGAAATCCCGGGTGAAATCGTCCGGCGTGACGATCCGCCTGGTCACGATGTGCCGGCGAAGGCCCTCGAGCCCGAAGCGCTCGAGCCGCTCCAGCATCTGTGCTTCGACCCGCGGCCCCTCCAGCGTCCACTCGATCGGCCGGGCCGGATCCTGGCTCGGCGCCAGCACCAGCACGAGCAGACTCTCGCAGCCCGGCGGGGCGACGCTGGCATCGGTCCGGCTGGCAGCGCACACGTAGAAGGGAGGATCCGCCGGCATGCGGTGGCGGCGGAAGATGTCCTCGCAGGCGTCGCGCATGCGGGACGGCACCACGAGGTTGTGGTGCAGCAATCCGGAGTACTGACGGGACACGCCGAGGTACATCAGCACCACCGAGCAGCTGAACTCCAGGCTGTCGATGCGCGGATACGGCTCGCCGAGAAGCGACGCATAGGTGTAGGGCAGGTCGGCGTTGGAGACGATGATGTCGGCCGGGAGCCGCGAGCCGCTCTCCAGCAGCACGCCGGTGACCTTCCGGCCGGTTCGCTCGATCCGCGAGACCCGCGCGCCGTACTGCAGCTCGGCGCCCAGCTCGCCGGCCAGCTGCGCGAGCGCCGTCGAGAGCCGGTGGATCCCGCCCATCGGGTAGTACAGCCCGCCCGCGATCTCGGTGTACGGGAGCAGGCTGTAGATCGCGAGCGATTCGTAGGGCGAGAGACCGAGATAGAGCGATTGGAAGGTGAGCGCGTCGCGGAGACGCTCGTCCCGGACATAGCGCCCCACCATCGCGCGGAGCCCGCCAAGCGCGCCGTTGCCGAGCAGCAGGGCGATGTGGTCCAGGCTGAACATCGACCCCGCGGTGTGCATGTTGCGGTCGATGAAGGCCAGCCCTTTCCGGTACAGCTCGCCGCTCCTGGCAAGGAAGCGGAGCAGCCGGGGCGTGACGCCCGGCTCGATCCGCTCGACGTTCTCGAGCAACGTGTTGAGCCGGCTGGTGATCTCAAGCGTGCTCCCGTCGGGATAGTGGATCCGGTAATTGGGATCCAGCTGCACGAGCGTGACGTAATCCACCAGGCGGCGCCCGACGTCCCGGAAGAGCTGCTGCCAGTACTCCACCATGAGCACCAGCGATGGACCGGTGTCGAACCGGAAACCCTCCGATTCCCATACCCCCGCCCGCCCGCCCGGCACCGCATGCCGCTCGAGCACGGTGACCCGGTAGCCGGCGTGCGCCAGCCTGGCCGCGGTGGCGAGTCCGCCGAGGCCGGCGCCGATCACAACGGCGCGGGCTCGCTTCGGGTCGCTGCGGCTGGCGCTGAACGGCGGAGCCGACCGGGCGACGGGATGGGCGGTCATCGGGAGGTGAATGCGTCGAGCCCGACCCGGAATCCGACGTGCCGCAGGGCGCCGGCATGCGGCTCCGCGCCGGCGCCGCCGATGATGGGGACGGTACCGGGCGGGAGCCGGCCGGGAAGCTCGGCCAACGCGGGAAGCAGGCGCTCGCAGTTGGTGGGCGAGCTGGTGCTGAGCGCTACCACCTGCGGGCGGAGCCGCCATGCCGCCTCGAGCACCTCCTCCACGGGAAGGTCCGGTCCGAGATAGTGAATGCGCCACCCCTGCTCCTGCACCAGCGCGAGCGTGCCGAGCAGACCCCACTCGTGCCGCTCGCCGGAGAGACACGCGCACACGGCGAGCAGACCGGGCCCGCGCGACGCGCGGAGCCCGCCCTTCAGCGCGTGCAGCACGACCTCGCTGGCCAGATGCTCCGCGGCGATGGGGATCGTGCCGAGGGCCCAAAGATCCCCGATAGCCTGCGCGAGGGGCACCACGATTTCCTGCGCGAAGGGACGGAGGCCGCGAAGCGCGATCTGTTGCGCGACCAGCACCTCGAGCCGCTCGCGATCGAACCCCTTCACGGCGTCCACCAGCGCGGCCAGCGGGGTGCCGTCGAGCTCGCGATGCTCCGCGCGCGCGAGCACCGCCTCGGTTGGCTCCTGCGCCAGGTCGCCGATGCGCTCGCCGACGTCCGTGAGCCTGGCGTAGGCGCGGAGGAGCGCGACCTGATCGGCCGAATACGCGCGATACCCGTTCGGCATCCGGCGCGGGCGCACGATCGCGTATCGCCGCTCCCACGCGCGCAGCCGCGCAGGCGTGAGACCGGTCAGCTCGGCGACTTCGTGAATCTCGTAGGTACGCTCGGCCGGAGCCACGACGGAGAACTTGAGTTCCGTGCGGAGGGTTGTCAAAGCTTTTGAGGACGTTCCTTGTACCCCCGAGGGTGGGGTTCGGCCTGCCCATCCGCCCACCAGCCCATCTATCTTCCCCGCTCCCCCAGTTCGACCCGGAGCCCGCCCCTGACCGTGAAAAGCGCTCGCGCCGCCGCCGCCAGCACCGAGGCCCCGGCGGACGACCAGCAGGCCTGGATCGCGATCAACGCGATCCGCGCACTCAGCATGGACGCGGTGGAGGCGGCGCAGTCGGGACACCCCGGCACGCCGATGGCGCTGGCCCCGGCCGCCTGGGTGCTGTGGACCCGCTTTCTGCGCCACGATCCAGCCGATGCCGCGTGGCCCGACCGCGACCGGTTCGTCCTGTCGTGCGGGCACGCCTCCATGCTCCAGTACACGCTGCTTCACCTGACCGGCTACGATCTTCCGCTGGACGAGATCCGGCGCTTCCGCCAATGGGGCTCGCGGACGCCCGGTCATCCGGAGCGGGGGCACACGCCCGGGGTCGAGACGACCACCGGCCCGCTCGGCCAGGGCGTGGGCAACGCGGTCGGCCTGGCCATCGCGGAGCGGATCCTCGCCGATCGGTTCAACCGGCCGGGCCTCGAGATCGTGGACCACCGCGTCTGGGGCTTCGTGAGCGACGGCGACATGATGGAGGGCGTCGCGAGCGAGGTCGCGTCGCTCGCCGGGCACCTCAGGCTCGGCAAGCTCAAGCTCATCTACGACGACAACCACATCACCATCGACGGCGATACCGCGCTCACCTTCTCCGACGATGTCGGCCGCCGGTTCGAGGCGTACGGCTGGCACGTGGCGCGCGTGGCCGGGGACGGCAACGACCTCGCGGCCATTACCGCCGCGCTCGAGAGCGCGCGCGACGTCGCCGACCGTCCGTCACTCGTGATCCTCCGGACGATCATCGCCGATCCCGCGCCCACCAAGCGCAATACGTCCGAGGCGCATGGCGCGCCGCTCGGCGCGGCCGAAGTCCGGCGGACCAAGGAGCTGATGGGGTGGCCGGTCGAGCCTCCATTCCAGGTGCCGCCCGAGGCATACGACGGCTGGCGGCGCGCGCGGGAGCGCGGCCGGCGCGACCACGCGGCATGGCGCGACCGCTTGGCGCGTTATGCCGGGCAGTATCCCGACGATGCGGCGGAGTTTCGGCGCCGGCTCGCGGGCGAGCTGCCCCCGGATTGGGAGCGCGCGCTACCGGTCATCGGCCCCGAGAAGGGCGCGCTCGCGACCCGGCAGGCGTCCGGTCTCGCGCTCCAGGCGCTGGCCGACGCGATCCCCGAGATCGTGGGCGGGTCGGCCGACCTGGGTGGCAGCACCGGCACCACGCTCAAGCAGGGCGGCACGCTCGGTCCCGAGACCACGGGGCGCATTATTCACTGGGGCGTGCGCGAGCACGGGATGGGGGCGGCACTCAACGGCATCGCGGCCCACGGCGGGCTCCGGCCGTTCGGCAGCACGTTCCTGGTCTTCTCCGATTACATGAAGCCGGCCATCCGCCTTGCGTCCATCATGCGGCTGCCGGTGATCTACATCGGCACCCACGATTCGATCGGTCTCGGCGAGGACGGCCCCACCCACCAGCCGGTGGAGCACCTCGCGATGCTGCGCGCCATACCGGGTCTCGTCACGATCCGCCCGGCGGACGCGACCGAGACGGTGGAAGCGTGGCGTGCGGCGGTCGCGCGACGTGACGGCCCGACGATGCTCGTGCTTACCAGGCAGAAGGTGCCGGTGCTGGATCGCACCGGCGGCGGCCTCGGGGCCGCCGAGGGGGCGGGCCGTGGCGGCTACGTGCTGTGGGATCCGCCGGGGGGGCCGGAGGCGATCCTTATCGCGACCGGGTCGGAGGTGCACGTGGCGCTCGGGGCGGCGCACCAGCTCCTGGCCGGTGGCGTGCGGGCGCGCGTCGTGTCGCTGCCCTCGTGGGCGCTGTTCGAGGCGCAGCCCGTGGGCTATCGGGATTCCGTGCTGCCCCCGACGATCCGCGCTCGGGTGGGGATCGAGGCGGCGTCGGCATTCGGCTGGGAACGCTACGTGACCGACCGCGGCGCGATGCTCGCGATGGAAGGGTTCGGCGCGTCGGCGCCTGGCGAGCGGCTGTTCGAGGAATTCCAGTTCACCCCGACCCGCGCGGCCGAGCTGGTCCGCGCGGTGCTCTCCCGGAGCGAGGCATGACCAATCCGCTGGTGCGGCTCGGCCAGCTCGGCCAGAGCCCGTGGTACGACTTCATCACCCGCGATCTCGTGACCTCGGGCGAGCTCGCCCGGCTGATCCGTGAGGACGGGCTGCTCGGTATGACCACCAACCCGACGATCTTCGAGAAGGCGATCGCCGGAAGCCAGGTGTACGACGACGACGTGCGGCGCCTCGCGGCGGCCGGCCGCGCGCCCGCCGAGATCGTCGAGGCCGTCGCGGTGGCGGACGTGCGGGCCGCCTGCGATCTCTTTGCCCCGGTCTACGAGCGGACCGGCGGGCACGACGGACTCGTGAGTATCGAGGTGTCGCCCACGCTCGCCCGCGACACCGACGCCACGATCCGGGAAGCCGAGCGCCTGTGGGGCGCGGTCGACCGGCCCAATGCGATGATCAAGATCCCCGGCACGCGCGAGGGCCTGCTCGCCATCACGCACTGCATCGCCGCGGGGATCAACGTGAACGTCACGCTGCTCTTTTCGGTCGCCCGCTACGAGGAGGTCGCGGCGGCCTACGCGGAAGGGCTCGAAGCCCGGGCGACACGGCGGCTTCCCGTCGAGAGGCTGGCGTCGGTCGCCAGCTTCTTCGTGAGCCGGGTGGACACGATGGTGGACCCGATGCTCGACCGGGTCGGCGGCGCCGCCGCGGCGCTCAGGGGAACCACGGCGATCGCGAACGCGGCGCGCGCGTATCGCGCGTTCCGGCGGCTGACGGCCGAGCCGCGCTGGACCGCGCTCGCCGCGCGGGGGGCCCGGCCGCAGCGGCCCCTCTGGGCCTCGACCAGCACCAAGGATCCCCGCTATCCCGACGTGCACTATGTCGAGCCGCTGATCGCGCCCGATACGGTGAACACGCTGCCGCCGGAGACGTTCGCGGCCTACCGCGACCACGGCCGTCCGGAGGTCCGCATCGACCGGGAGCTCGGCGCGGCGGAGCGCCGCCTGGCCGAGCTCGCGCGGGTCGGGATCGACCTGGTGGACGTGACGGCACGGCTAGAGGTCGAGGGCGTGAACAAGTTCGCGGCGTCGTACGAGAGCCTGCTGCGCGGCATCGAAGCGAAGCTGGAAGCGCTCGCGCTGCGGTGAGAGAGTTCGGGAATTCACCGGAGGGGAGCGAATGAAGCTCCACACGAAGATCCTGCTGGGGCTTCTGCTCGGAGCCGTCGCCGGCATGCTCGCGAATTGGCTGGTCGGAACCGGCAGCACTTTCGTGCTCTGGACCAACCGCTACCTCGCGGGACCCGTGGGCGCGATCTTCCTGAACCTGCTGTTCATGATCGTGATCCCGCTCGTGTTCGCATCCCTGGCTCTGGGCGTTACCAGTCTGGGCGACCTCAAGCGGGTGGGGCGCATCGGCGCCAAGACGCTGGCGTTCTTCCTCTTGTCGATGGCTCTCTCGGCGACGGTCGGCCTGATGCTCGTCGCCGTCGTCCGGCCTGGGACGCGGATCACCCCCGAGATCCAGAGGCAGCTGATGGAGACCTACGCCGGCGACGCGTCCGCAAAGATCGAGGCGGCGCAGACCGGCGGCTTCGGCGTCGAGACGTTCGTGAACATCGTCACGCGCAATCCGGTGCGCTCCGCGGCGGAGACCGACCTCCTCGGCATCATCTTCTTCGGCCTCATCTTCGGCGTGGCACTGACGATGATCGCGCCGGACCGCGCCCGGCCGATGATCCGGGTTCTCGAGGCGCTCAACGACGTCGTGATCAAGATCGTGGAGATCGCGATGAAGCTCGCGCCGTTCGGAGTGGCGGCGCTCATCTACGGGGTGACTTCCCGGTTCGGCGCGGTGCTCCTGCAGCCGCTGGCCGTGTACGTAGCCGTGGTGCTGTCCGGCCTGCTGCTGCACATGGCCGTGAACTACTCGTTGATCCTCAGGTTGCTCGCCGGAGTGTCGCCACTGCGATTCTTCTCGCGGATCAAGGCTCCGATCATTACCGCTTTCTCCACCAGCTCCAGCTCGGCGACGCTTCCTACGTCCATCGCCACCGCGGAGCAGAACCTGGGCATGCCGCCCAAGATCGCCGGCTTCGTGCTACCGCTCGGCGCCACGATGAACATGAACGGCACGGCGCTCTTCGAGGGGATTACGGTGATCTTCCTCGCTCAGGTCTTCGGCGTCACGCTCGGACTGGGACAGCAGGCCACGGTCATGGTGCTCGCCGTCATCACCGCGCTCGGCACTGCCGGCGTACCGGGTGGCTCGATCCCGCTGCTGGTCGGCATCCTCGCGATATTCGGGGTGCCGGGCGAGGGCATCGCCATCATCCTCGGCGTCGATCGCATCCTCGACATGGGACGCACGACCGTGAACGTCACCGGCGACCTCGTGGCGGCGGCATTCATCGGCCGCAGCGAGCGCGAATGGGACGAAAGCATGATCCCGCCGCCAGGAGTTGAAGCCGGCGCAGGGAGGCTGGACGCGAGCCCCGGGTGGCCGGCACCCGAACCGCCAGCCGCCGCGCGAGAATGAGCATGGCGCGTTACAGGCTCCGCCAGCGGTAGCCGAGCACGCCGGGTAGCTCGACGGCCTCCTCCACCCGGAACCCGATCTCCCGGCGCGCTTCGCCCCACACGAGCTCACAGGTGCCGGTGAGCTGAAGCGCCCCGCCCCGCTCGAAATCGAGGAACAGGAGCCCCGCGCGCGGCTCGACAATCAGGTTGCCGAGCGTGTTGAACATGTTGTTCCCCGCGTAGTCCGGGATCCGCAGCCCGTCCGAGCCGTCCGCGCTCCGTTCCATCCGGACGAAGCCCGCATCGCCGCCGCGGTGCGACGCATCGGTCCCACCGAGCGGATGGCGCGACGCGATGAACAGGGTGTCGGCGCCGGCGACGATGGCGCGTGCCGCGTCGCTCAGCACCGTCGCACGCCGAGGCGCGGCCGCGGCCGCCGGAGCGCCGCCGTCGGGAGCCCGCCTCCGGATGTACTTGGGGCAGTTGGCGTACACCTCCTCCGTCAATACTTCGAGCTCGTCCTCGGCCGTCCATCGGGCGCGCCCGTTCACCCGCATCCGGCGCCGGCTACCCGGATCGATGATGAGGAGCCCGACCCGGGACTCATGATCCAGCGTCTGGCCGAGCGGATCGCCCGGCGCAGGCCGGGCACGCGCCCGCAGCGTGCGCGCATCGATCGCGCGGAGGAACCCGGCCGGCCCGGTGAGCGCGGAGGCCCACAGGCGGCCGCGGCGGTCGGTCGATGCGACGATCGCCAGCCGTTGATCCGCCACGAAGTCCTGTGCCGCGGGGGGCATCTCCGCGCGCGGGAGCCCCTCGAGCCGGGCGGCGGCCGCGGCGACGCCCGCCCGCCGCTGGGCCTCGATCTCTCCCTCGTGGTATCCCATCAGAAGAACCCGCAGGTCGGCGCGTCCGCGACCGGGGCGCGACCCGCGATGCCGCTCGGCGTGCTGATCTCGAGGCGGAGCCCGTCCGGGTCGGTGAAGAAGAGACCGCCCGAGGCCGCGCCTTCGGCGTGAGGCACGATCCCGTCGTAGGCCATCCGCGCGCCGATGGCGTGCAGCCTCGATTCGGCGGCGCGCACGGCGTCCGCCGACGGCGCCTCGAACGCGAGGTGGTGCAGCCCGGCCGGGCCCGACTGCTCCCAGAGCGTGAGCGTGACGCGGGCGCCGTCGCCCAGGAAGGCGAAGCGGGTGCCGTGCGACTCGCCTTCGCGCATCAGCTCGAGCGCGAACGCGGCGGTGTAGAAGTCGATCGACGGGCGCAGGTCGCGAACGGCCAGGCCGATGTGCGCAGGGGTCGTCGGGGCGAGCGTGCGGGACATGGCAGCCTCCAGAAGTGATTGTACCCAGCAATAATGCTGTTAACTGGGTATATGTTCCCGGTGCCCTGCCTTGTCAAGTGATGGGACGCTGGGTAGAATCCGCCTACCATGCGTGCGCCCCGTTCCGGCCCGCCCCCGGCACCCTTCCTCGCCAATCTCCCGTGGCTGGATTTCGTCAACACCCGCTACGTCCACCGCGAGGCGTGGGTGGACGCGATCCCGAGTCCGCGCGCGCTGGCCGACTGGCTCGTCGCGGCGGGTCTCGCGCCTCCGGGCGGGGCCCGGGCGCTCGGGGCGCTGCGCGGCAAGACGGGAGGTCGTCGGGTGCTGACGGAGGCGCATGGGCTGCGAGCGCGCCTGAGCGAGCTCGCCCGCGCGCTCGTGAGCGCAACGCCGCCGCCCGCAGCGGCAATCGAAGCGATCAACCGGGTACTCCGCGCCGCCCCGTCTCATCAGGAGGTGCACCGTGCCGGCCGCCGCTTCGTCGCACGAGCGGTCCCGGCGGGGCGCGACCCGCTGGCGCTGCTGAGCCCGATCGCCGAGTCGGCGGCCGCCTTGCTGGCGACCGGGACCTGGAGTCGACTCCGCGCCTGCGGCAACCCGAGGTGCGTGCTCTACTTCTATGATCAAACGCGCAACGGCCACCGCCGCTTCTGCAGCGCGGCCACGTGCGGCAACCGGGTCAAGGCCGCTCGGCGCTACCAGCGGCTCCGGGCGCGCCAATCCGGTTAAGTTCTGGGCCGCTGATTCCGCCGTCAGGACCCGAACCGGGAGTCCCATGCCCGCATCCCGCAGCACCCTCGCCTTCCTGCTCGCCGGCGTGTGCGCCGGCGTCGACGCACTCGCTGCCCAGCAGCGTCCGGCCGCCGCGCCGACGTCGGCCGCGGCCCCGATCCGCTCGGCGCCGATCTCGAACGTCACTTACGACGTCACGTTCGACTCCGCGAGCGCGAGCAGCCGCACGCTCCGGGTGGCCATGACGTTCGACGCCGCGGCCGGTGGGGGCCCCGTGCTCCTGTCGCTGCCGATCTGGACGCCGGGAGCATACGAGGTGAGCGACTTCGCCAAGCGGGTCTCGAACTTCGCGGTGGAGTCGGGCGGTCGGCCGCTTCGGTGGGACAAGCTCGATCCGGACACCTGGCGGATCCGGTCGGAAGGCGGCCGCGTGACGGCCCGCTTCGATTTCCGCGCCGACCAGCTGGACAACGCGATGGCCTGGTCCCGCCGGGACTTCGTGATGTTCAACGGCACCAACGTCTTCTTCTACGCCGAAGGCCGCCCGCTCGAGTTCCCCGCCACAGTGGTCATCCGCACCGAAGCGGACTGGAAGGTCGGCACGGGGATGCGATCGGCCGGTGCGCCCCGTACCTATCGCGAGGCCAACTACCACGACCTCGTGGACATGCCCTTCTTCGTGGGCCGGTTCGACTACGACAGCATGATGGTGGAGGGCAAGACCCATCGGCTCGGCACCTATCCCGCCGGGATGCTCCAGGGGCAGGGCCGCGGGCAGCTCTGGGATGAGATCGGCAAAATGGTGCCGCCGATGTCGGCGGTGTTCCAGGAGACGCCGTGGGAGAGCTACACCACGCTCCTGATCTTCGACTCCACGTCCGGCGGCGGCAGCGCGCTCGAGCACCAGAACTCGCACGTCGGCATCTACGGCGTGCAGGCGATCGGGAACCCGCTGCTCGCCTCCATCACGGCCCACGAGATCTTCCACGCCTGGAACGTGAAGCGGCTCCGGCCCGCGGAGCTCGTGCCGTACCGCTACGACGGCAAGCAGCCGACGCCGTGGCTCTGGATGAGCGAGGGCATCACCGACTACTACGCCGATCTCGCCCTGGTGCGAAGCGGCATCGTGGACTCCACGGTGTTCTTCGGGCTCACCGCGGAGAAGATCCAGCGCGTGACCGAGGCTCCGCCGACCGCGCTGGAGGACATCTCGGTCTCGACGTGGATCCATCCCACCGATGGCAGCGACGGGCTGTACTACCCGAAGGGCTCGCTCGCCGGCATGCTGATCGACATTCTGATCCGGGACGGGAGCGACAACCGGCGCTCGCTCGATGACGTGATGCGGACGATGTACCAGTCCACCTATAAGCGCGGCCGCGGCTTCACCGGGAAGGACTGGTGGCCCGCGGTGACGGCGGCCGCGGGCGGCAGGTCCTTCGCCGAGTTCGAGGCGCGGTACATCGACGGCCGCGAGCCGTTCCCGTACGAGCCGGTGCTCGCGCTGGCGGGCCTTCGCCTGTTGGCGGACACGGTGCGCGAGCCGATGCTGGGTGTCGCCGCCGGACCCGATTCCGCCGGCATCCGGATCGCGGCGCTGCAGCCCGGCGGGGCCGCGCAGGAAGCCGGTCTCAAGGTGGGTGACATCCTCCTCGCGCTGGGCGACCTCGAGCTGAGCGACCCGAACTTCGGGCCGGCCTACCGCGCGCGGTTCCGCGGCGCAAAGAACGGCGACGACCTGCCGATCCGGGTCCGCCGGGGCGGCGAGACGCTGACGCTCATCGGCACGATCCGGCTCACCGAGCAGGTGCTCGCGAAGGTCGAGCCGGTGCCCGGCGCGAGTGAGAAGGCGGTGCGGATCAGGCGGGGAATCGTCAGCGGGAAGTGGGAGGTGGGAGGTGAGAGGTGAGAGGTGAGAGGTGAGAGGTGAGAGGTGAGAGGTGAGAGGTGAGAGGTGAGAGGTGAGAGGTGAGAGGTGAGAGGTGAGA
>JBOHSY010000510.1:0-8070 GCA_050733355.1 Gemmatimonadales bacterium
GGTCGGGGGCGTCGGCGGTGTGGGAGGCGTGCCGAGCGCCTCCGCCGCCCGGGCGATCGCCTCCGCCGCGGCGGGGTCGCCGCGCTGCGCCAGCTCGCCCTGGATCCGGCGCTCCAGCGCCGCCGCATCGCCGCGCGTGGCCGCCTTGGGATAGCGGGTCCGCTGCGTCGCCAGCACCTTGAGCGCCTGCCGCAACTGCTCGTCGTTGCCGAGGCGGTAGAGCGAAAACGCCTGCCAGTAGAGCGCATCACCGGCATACCCCGACTTCGGATGCTTCGCGGTGAGCGCGGCGAAGAGGTCGGCCGCGCGGCGGTAGCTCCGGTCCTGGAGCGCTGCGCGCGCCGCGCGATACAGCGAGTCGGCGGGGTCGCCCTGCAACGAAGCCGGTGGCGGCAGATCCGGCGCCGCCTGCGGCGTGGCGTCGGGGCGAGTGACGTCCGGCGCGATCGCGCCGGTCAGGGCGATCGAGGCGAGCACGATGCCGTTCAGCAGTTCACGCATCAGAGAGCTCCGGGTCTGGCCGGCGCGGCGCTGCCCGCAGGCACGGCCGCGCGGAGGCGCAGCAGGACGGCGCTGCGCTCCAGGTCTTCGGTGATGAGTCCGGCCTCCTCGGATGCCCGTCCCGGGGCGATCTGCGCGATCCCGGCAAGGACGAGCTCGAGGTCCTCGAGCAGGAGGCGCAGCCTGGGGTCGGCGGAAGCCGGCGAATCGAGCAGGAGGCGATTGGTCGCGAGGAGCTGGCGCGCCGCCGGCGAGGCCAAGCCGTCGCTGCGGCCACTCCGCACGGACGTCCGGAAGAGCGTCAGGAACGATTCGGCTTGTCCCAGGTGCTCCACGGCGGCGATGCGAAAGGCGACCGATCCGGCAGTGCCGGGCCCGGGCCCGGGCGTCGCCGCGGCCACCGGCGCACCGGCGTCCCAACGCGTCTCCGGCCGCGAGCTGAGCCGGCCCAGGCCGAACGCGAGCGCGAGCGCCGCGGCGATGGCGGCTGGCGCCAGCCAGCGATGAGCAGAAGAGCCGAGGAGCCGAAGAGCAGAACGGCGCTTCCGCGCTTCTGCTCCGCTGCTCTGCTGAATCGCCGTCCACATCTCCTCCCGCGGCGTCTCCGGCGGGCGGTGATAGGCCTCCGCAGCTTCGCGGATCTCCGGTGACAGCGGCTCGTGGTCCATCGGTCCGGTCACGCTAGTCCCTCGCGAAATCGGCCAGGGCGGTGCGGAGCCTGGCCCTGGCGCGGAAGAGCTGGGCCTTCGAGGTGCCGCTCTGCACCCCGAGCGCCCGCCCGATCTCCTCGTGGGTATAGCCCTCGACGTCATGCATCAGGAACACCGTGCGATATCCCTCCGGCAGGTCGTCGATCGCCCGCGCCATCCGTTCCTTGAGATCCGGCTCGGCTCCGGGCCGCGGGGTTCCGGCGAGCGCCGGCTCCACTACCTCGAGCTCCACTTCGCGACTCCGAAGCCGCTTCACCTTGCGGAGCCCATTGAGCGCCACCGAGACCGCGATCGAGCAGATCCAGGTGGAGAGCGCCGATTCCCCGCGAAACTCGCCCAGCTTGGCGAACGCACGGATGAACGTTTCCTGCGTGTAGTCCTGCGCCCGGTCCCGGTCGCCGGCCAGGCGATAGGTCAGCCGGAAGACGCGATCCACGTGCGCGTCGTACAACGCGCGCTCGGCGGTCGGGTCGCCGGCGAGCACGCGGGCGATCAGGGTACGGTCGTCCACCGGGCTCCAGGTCGAAGGTTCCTCCGGCGTCGAGGCTCTGACACCAGCGGCTCCGGGAGGGTTGCGCGACCCTACGGTGCGCAACCCTCGGCCGATTCGACGCATCTGATGAGACGGACCGCCAGGCAGGGAGCCTCAATGCCCATCGAATCGACATTCCGCGCGAAGGAGCTCGTCGGCCCCGACGGCCGCCCCCTGGGCCGCATCATCGAGCCCCGGGCCGATGCGCTGGTCGGGCGCGCGAGCGGGACGGTTCTGCTGGTGCGAGACGCCCGCGCCATCCGCCCTGCCCAGCGGCCGACCGGATCCAGCTAATCTCCTTTTCGACAATCACTTAGGTCGCGAGCTCCCGGTTGCTTCGGCCGGGGCGGCCGGAGTATATTTGGAGGCTCTCTGCCGGCCGCCTGGCCGGCCCTCCACCGCCCGACCGGTGCATCCATGAGCGGACCCGACAGCCGCGAACGCATCCTTCCTCGCCTGATCGAGGAGGAGATGCAGCAGTCGTTCATCAACTACTCGATGAGCGTCATCGTCTCCCGCGCATTGCCGGACGTCCGGGACGGCCTCAAGCCGGTGCACCGCCGGATTCTATACGCCATGAACGAGCTCGGCCTGGTGCCGGGCCGCGGCTACAAGAAGTCCGCGACGGTCGTGGGGGACGTGCTCGGCAAGTACCACCCGCACGGCGACGGCTCGGTGTACGACGCGCTCGTCCGGATGGTGCAGGAGTTTTCGCTCCGCTATCCGCTCATCGACGGGCAGGGCAATTTCGGCTCGGTGGACGGCGACCCCGCCGCGGCCTACCGCTACACCGAGGCGCGGCTCACGCCGGTGGCGATCGCGCTGCTGGAAGACATCGACAAGAACACGGTCGACTTCCAGCCCAACTTCGACGACCGGCTGCGCGAGCCGACGGTTCTTCCCGCCAAGATTCCCAATCTGCTGGTGAACGGCTCGAGCGGCATCGCGGTGGGCATGGCGACCAACATCCCGCCGCACAACCTGCGGGAAGTCGCGAAGGCCGTGCAGCTGCTGATCGACGATCCGGACGCGACCATCGGCGAGATCCGGAAGGTCATCAAGGGCCCGGACTTCCCGACCGGCGCCTACATCTATGGCCGGGAGGGGATCAAGGAGGCCTACGAGACGGGCCGCGGCCGGGTCGTGATGCGGGCGCGGGCGCAGATCGAGGAAAAGGAGTCGAGCGGCCGGTCGCAGATCGTGGTGACCGAGATCCCCTACCAGGTCAACAAGGAGAACCTGGTGCGGGCCATCGCCGAGCAGGCGGCGGAGAAGAAGCTGGAGGGGATCAGCGGCGTCAACGACGAGTCCGACAAGGACGGCATGCGGATCGTCATCGAGCTGAAGCGCGACGTGAACCCCACGGTCGTCCTCAACCAGCTCTACAAGCACACCGCCATGCAGTCCACCTTCGGCGTGATCATGCTGGCGCTCGATCACGGCGCGCCGAAGGTTATGAATCTGAAGCAGCTCCTCGAGCGATTCGTGGAGCACCGGCACGAGATCGTCGTGCGCCGGACGCAATTCGACCTCGAAGCGGCGGAGGCTCGCGAGCACGTTCTCGAGGGGCTCAAGATCGCCGTCGACAACATCGACGAGGTCGTCGAGGTCATCCGGAAGTCGAAGGACGTGCCCGATGCCGATGCGCGGCTGCGCAAGCGGTTCGCGCTGTCGGAGAAGCAGAGCGACGCCATCCTCAACATGCGGCTCGCCAAGCTCACCGGCCTCGAGATCGAGAAGCTCGAGGCGGAGCTCAAGGAGGTGCGTGCCACGATCAAGGAGCTCAAGGGCATCCTCGCGTCCAAGCCGAAGCGAATGGCCATCCTGAAGGACGAGATGGACGAGGTCGCCGGGAAGTTCGGCGACGATCGGCGCACCGAGATCGTGGCCGACCAGGGCGAGTTCACGGTCGAGGACCTGATCGCCGAGGAGGACATGGTCGTCACCATCTCCCACTCGGGCTACATCAAGCGGATCCCGGTGTCCCAGTTCCGCCGGCAGCGGCGGGGCGGGCGCGGCCTCAACGGCGCCGACCTCAAGGCCGACGACTGGGTGGAGCACCTGTTCATCGCGGGCACGCACGACTACCTGATGTTCTTCGCCAACACCGGACAGGCGTACTGGCTCAAGGTGCACGAGGTGCCGCAGGCGAGCCGGGCGGCACGCGGCAAGCCGATCGTCCACTGCATCGGGATGAAACCGAACGAGACGATCGCGGCGCTCGTCAAGGTGAAGGAGTTCACCGAGTCCGAGTGCCTGATCTTC
Source organism: Gemmatimonadales bacterium (assembly GCA_050733355.1). GTDB lineage: Bacteria > Gemmatimonadota > Gemmatimonadetes > Gemmatimonadales > GWC2-71-9 > DASQPE01. The sequence continues at coordinate 4,009 of JBOHSY010000510.1, forward strand.
GGCACCCGCCTCGGCACCGTGAAGAAGACACTGCTTTCCGAGTACGGCCACGTGCGGGCGAACGGCATCCGCGCCATCAACATCGAGGACGGCGACGAGCTGATCGACGTGCAGGTGTGCGACGCCAACAGCGATATCATCCTGGCGACGACCCGGGGGATGAGCATCCGCTTCCACCAGGGCGACGTCCGCGAGATGGGGCGCGCCACGACGGGCGTCAAGGGCATCGAGCTCGACCAGGGCGACGCGGTGATCGGCATGGTCGTGCTGCGGCGCGACGCGACGATCCTCGTGGTCAGCGAGCACGGCTACGGCAAGCGGTCCGAGCTCTCCGAGTACCGGGTGCAGAAGCGCGGCGGCAAGGGCATCATCACCTTCAAGGTGACCGAAAAGACCGGCCCGCTGGTCGCGCTCAAGGAAGTGCTGCCCGACGACGAGCTGATGATGATCACCAAGCACGGCGTGATCATCCGGGTGCCGGTGGAGGGCATCCGCGTCATCGGGCGGAACACCCAGGGCGTGCGGGTGATGAATCTCGAGGCCGGTGACGCGGTCCAGGACGTCGCCCGCGTCGTGAAGGAGGACGAGACCGGAGCGGAGGAGACGGAGGAGGTCGCACCCGGAACGGACGCCTAGGACGCGACGCATGAGCTACTCGGGCAAGATCCTCATCGCCGACGACGATCCGGCCGTCTCGTTCACTCTCGCGTTCATTCTGCGGGAGAACGGCTACGACGTCACGACCGTGCCCGGCGGCGACCGCCTGCTCGAGCAGCTCCAGGACGACGCCTACGACCTGCTGCTGCTGGACATCATGATGCCGCGGGTGGACGGGCTCCAGCTGCTCCAGCGGGTCAAGGCGGACGAGCGGTTCCGCGACCTGCCCGTGCTCATGATCTCCTCCATGCCGCCCGAGGACGCGACCGTGCGGTCCCTCGGTCTGGGCGCCAGCGACTTCATCCCCAAGCCGTTCAAGCAGCGCGAGCTGCTCGCCCGGGTGAAAGCCCATCTCCGCATGGGCCGCGAGCTCAACTCGGCCCGCTCGGTGGCGCGCGACCGCTCCGCCATGGTCGACATCCTGCACGAGGTCACCTCCGCGCTTCAGGCGAACGAGATCTACCAGATCCTCGTGCGGCGCGTGGCCCACGCGCTCAACATCTCGCGCTGCTCCATCCTGCTCGCCGGGCCCGACGACCACAAGGCGACCGTCGTTGCGGCCTACGAGAACCCGATGCTACAGAACCTGCCGGTGGATCTCCGGCGCTATCCGGAGATCCGGCACTGCCTGGAGACCGGCGACACCGTGCTCGTGCGCGACGTGCGCACCGATCCGCTCTACCACGAAGTGCGCGACGCCTGGCTGGCGGAGGGAAGGCCGGTGCCCACCCGGTCCGCCATCTGCGTGCGGTTCAACCTCAAGGATCGGCCGGCGGGCACGTTCTTCCTCCGCACCACCGGCGAGAGCAGCGCGCTCAACGAGAACGACCTCGACTTCGCCGTGCAGGTCATCCGGTCGGCCGTCGCGGCGCTCGAGAAGGCCTACGACCTGGAGCACGCGGTCCTGGGCCAGGAAGAGATGCGGCAGCTCGCCGAAACCGATCCGCTCACCGGCGTCTACAACCGGCGCGCGCTGATGGAAAAACTCGAGCAGGAGATGGACCGCGCCGCCCGCTACGCCGCGCGCCTCACGGCGCTCATGATCGACATCGACAACTTCAAGCAGATCAACGACACCCACGGGCACCTCGTGGGCGACGTCGTGCTGAAGCAGCTCGCGACGCTCCTTCGGCGGGAGCTCCGGTCGGTGGACGTGGTCGCGCGGTACGGCGGCGAGGAGTTCGTCGTGCTGCTGCCCGAAACGACCACCCCCGAGTCCCGCAATTTCGCCGAGCGCCTGCTGCGCCGGGTGGCCACGCACGAGTTCGGTGAGGAGAGCAACCGCGTGCGGGTCACGATCAGCATCGGGATGGCGTCCTACCCGGACGAGCGCGTCAGCGATGGCCAGTCGCTCCTCCAGCTCGCCGACACCCACCTCTACCGCGCCAAGACGGACGGCCGCAACCGCTTCCGGGATTGAAAAACCGTCGCTGCCCGCGTTGCCACAGCCACTACGCTGCGCCCGCCCGCTTCTGCCCGGGCGACGGGACGCCCTTGGTCGAAGTGTCCCCAGGTGACGGCGCGGGGCACGGGCAGGGAGCAGACGGGAGCGGGCGGGAGCGGGCGGGAGCGGGCGCGGAGGAACCGCCGGGAGCCGCAGCCGGCGGGCTCACGGGGCAGATGGTGGATGGGCGCTACCGCGTGTCGCGGCGGCTGGGCGAAGGCGGGATGGCCTACGTGTATCTCGCGGAGGACCTGGAGACCGGCGCCCAGGTGGCGGTGAAGATCCTCACGCCCCGGCTCAGTCGCGATCCCGGCTCGGTCGAGCGGCTCCGCCGCGAGGCCGCCATCGCGATGCGGCTCGATCACCCCAATGTGTGCCGCATCCTGCGGGTGGGTGAGACGACCGACAAGCTGATGTACCTCGTTATGCCCTATCTGCCCGGCGAGCCGCTCAGCGAGGCCGAGAGCCGCCGCGGACCGTATCCCATGGCCGAGGGGATCGCGCTGCTCGTGCAGATGTGCCGCGGCCTCCAGCACGCCCACGCGCTGCAGATCGTCCACCGCGACCTCAAGCCCGAGAACGTGATGCTCGTGCCGGACGAGGCGAGTCCGTTCGGCCGGCGCGCCGTGGTGATGGACTTCGGGCTGGCGAAGGAGCGGCGCGCAGATCCCGAGGTGGTCAAACTCACGCAGACCGGGATCGTGCTCGGCACGCCGGAGTTCATGAGTCCGGAGCAGATTCGCGGCAAGCCGCTCGATGGCCGAAGCGACATCTACGCCCTCGGCGTGCTCGCGTTCGAGATGTTCACCGGCAAGCTCCCGTTCGAGGGGCGGAACCCGCAGGAGGCGATGCTCGCCCGGCTCAAGGCTCAACCGCTGCGGCTCCGCGCGGTGCGCGAGGACCTTCCTCCCCGGCTGGAGACGGTGATCACCAAGGCGCTGGCCGTCCTGCCCGACGAGCGATACCCGTCGATGACGGATCTGGCTGCCGCGCTGGAGTCGGTGGGCGGCACCGGCGTGCTCGCCAGGCTGTTCGGGCGGTAAAGCCGAGCGCCCCCAAAGCGGTACGGGTGGATGTCCGTCATGCCCGCTCGAGCGCCTGGAAGCGCCGCACGAACCGGCGGTCGATCCAGTCCTTGAGCTGCATTCCCCAGGTAGACCAGGTCGCCGCCGCAGCGTAGGAGACCACGGCCCGGCCGTCACCGGTGTTGAGCAGCGCGAGGAACCTCGGCTGCGGCCGATACCGTGTGACGAGAGCAACGCCGCGAGCGGCGGCGGCCAGATTCCTCCAGAGCACGGGCCCTTCGCGTACTGCATACACACCCGCTTTCGGGGTGTCGGGGTAATCCTCCAGGGTCGCCGCGTCGCCGGTAGCGAACACGGCCGGATCCGACACCGATCGGAGCCGGTCGTCGACCAGCAGAAACCCGCGCGCGTCCACCCGCAGGCCGCTCTTGCGGAGCAACGGCGGCGGCGCGGCACCGGTGGCCCAGATGACCAGATCCGCCGGAAGCGCCGCGCCGGTGTCGAGGTGGAGCGCGTCCGCGGCGACCGCCGCGACCTTGCTCCCGAGTCGCACGGCCACCCGGTTCGCGGCGAGCGCGCGAGCGACTGCTCGCTCGGCGACCGCCATGCGGCCGCCCAGCAGCCGCGGTCCCGACTCGATCACCGTGACGCCGGCGGCCGGCCGGTCGAGTTGCCGGAGCCTCGCTCGGGCGGCGAGAGCCAGCTCGATTCCGGCCGCCCCACCGCCCACGACCACGACGGCTGGCCCAGAGGCACGCGCTGCCCGCTCCAACGCCCGCACGATCTCGACGGCCTGGCTGATCGGCTTCACCCGTAACGCATGCTCGGCGACGCCGGGCAGATCAGCGCCTTCAGCCGAGGCCCCGGTCGCGATCGACAGCAGATCGTAGCCGAGCGAGCCTCCGTCCTCGAGCACCACCCCGCGCTCCGCCGCGG
>JBOHSY010000511.1:0-6430 GCA_050733355.1 Gemmatimonadales bacterium
CAACAGCCAGTCCGCCACCTCCGAGTGCAATTGCTTCCGCACCGGCGACGGCACCGCCCGGTACGCACACGCCCGCAGCAGCTCGTTCACGAACTCCATTCGCTGCCCACCGTCCCTCAGCACCCTCAGCTTCGACAGTTCCGACAAGCCGTGCATCGCCTGGCCGAGCCCCAGCTCGACGATCCCGTACATCGGCAGCGCGTTCAGCCGGTGGCCCAGCACCGCACCCAGGTTGAGCACCGCCCGCGTCGTCGGGTCCACCGACTGGAGGATCCGGTCGAACACCGCCTCGTACGGGCCCGCCTGCGACCGCTCGCCGGAGTGGAGTTCCGCGGTCATCGCGCCGAGCGACAGCGCGAGCGACCGGTCGCCGTTCGCCTGCCAGTCCCGGAGCAGCAGCTCGAGCACCATCGGATACCCCGCGCCCGCCGCCAGCAGCGCCCGGCGCGCCGCGGCCCCGGGCCGACGGTGGTCCGGCGCGATCAACGAGTCGAGCAACTCCGAGGCCTCGCCATCCGGCAAGGGCGGGAGGCCCACCTCCACGAACCCCAGCGTGCCCGCGGACTCGAGCAGCCGAAGCGCTTGCGGAGACCGCCCCAGCTCGCCCTGGCGCACGGTCAGGATCTGCATCAGCGGCTGCCCCGCCGCCCGCCGGATGAGTAGGTGCAGCACGGCCAGGCTGGCGTCGTCCGCCAGGTGCAGATCGTCCACCACCAGAATGACGGGATGCTCCTCGCCGATGGCCGATACCAGATCGTGCATGGCCTCGGTGAGCCGGACCCGCGCCGTCTCGCCATGGGTGTCGATGGACGGGGGAATGGAGGGAAACCGCTGGCGTACCTCCGGCACAGTGCGCGCAAGCTCGGCCAGCGACTCGGGCGGCGCCGCCGATGCGCCGGGCTTGTCCAGCAGGCCGAGCACCAGGCCCGTGACCGCCGCGTACGGGATCTCCCGCTCCAGCTCGTAACACTGGACCCGGCTGGTCGTTGCGCCTTCCAGCACCGCCGCCGTGCACAGGCGCTCGACGATGGTGGTCTTGCCGATGCCCGAGTCGCCGCGGACCAGCACGTGCCCCGGCTCCCCCTTTTGCATCCGCTCCCACGCCTCGTAGAGCACGCGGTGCTCCGACGCTCGCCCGATGAACGGCCGGCCGCGCCACTGCTCCGTGGCCACGGGCGGCACCGGCGCCACCGATGGCCCGTCGGTCCGCTCCCACCCCCGCCGCCGAAGCCGGGCCGCGAGCATCTCGAGCTTGAGCGACGGCGCCGCGCCCAGATCGTCGCGGAGCTGGGTGCGAAAGTCCTCGAACGCCCTGAGGGCGGTCACCCTATCTCCGGCGAGCGCGCGTGCTTCCATCTTGGCGCGCACCGCATCCTCGCTCAGAGGATCGAGGCCGAGCATCCGATCGGCGATGCGCTCCATCTGGCGCGAGTCGGCCGTGCGCCGGCACCGGTCGATCAGCAGGACCATCGCCGCGAGGATGGACGGGAGGAGGCGGGCCTGATGACGCTCCTTCCAGCGGAGGAACTCGTCCGCATCGGGGATATCGAGGCCATCGAGAAACGCACCCACCTCGAGCGGCCGGCGAATCTCGTCACCGAGGACGTCGCCGCTCGCGAGGCGCGTGAGGTCCAGGTCGAGACCGACGCCGGTCAGGCGGATGGTGTCCCGCGTGGTCTCGAACGCGGCCCGTCCCAGCCGCGCCCGGAGCACCGACAGCGCGGTGGCGAGCGAGTGGCGGCCCTCGCTGGCAGTGGCCTGCGGCCAGAGGAAGTCGGCCAGCGCTTCCCGGCGATGGGAGGTGGTGGGCTCGACCGCGAGATAGGTCAGCAGGGCCAGGTGCTTCTTCACCCGGAAGCGCACCGGGTCGCCCGCCGGTCCGAGCAGAGCCGGTGGTCCCAGGGTGCGAAGGAAGCAGCGGATTTCCATGGCGTCGCTGGAGGCTACACCGCCTGCGGCAACCGATCGTCAAACCCGTGTCGGCTTCGACCCACGGGACCCTCGTGTGGGGCGGTTGTTCGGGGCGGCGCGGGTCGTTATGCTCGCGGAATCTGTCGAGGACTTAACTCCGCCCCGGAGCGCCGTCAAATGAGCCCGATCCGGCTGCACCCCCTCGTCCTCTGCGCCACCCTCGCCCTGGTCGCGGGATGCGGCGACGCCGCTGGCCCGCTCGAGGACCGCCAGGTGGACGAGCTCGGTGCCGCGCTCCGGGACGAGGTCGAGACGGCGGTCGGAGGGTTCACGGTGCGCGGCGCGGTGCTCCCGTTCAGCGAGCGCCGCGCGGGCACCGGGGCCGCGCTGGCCGCGCTGCCTCTCTGCGCGGCCGGAGCGCCCAACGCCGAAAGCGCCGACGGCGACCCGGTGCCCGACAGCGTGGTGTTCACGTTCACCGTGCCCCCCTGCAGCTACGGCGACGTGCGGGACGGCCGCGTGGAGGTCACCGGCGTGCTGGAGATCGTCGATCCGTCACCCGCCATCGCCGGCTTCGGGTACGTGGCCAGGCTCCACGATCTCGCCTTCCGGTACATCAGCCCGGAGCTGACGGGCAACTACACGGTGCTCCGGAACGGGACCCGGTCGCTTGACGGCGGGCCGTCGGGGCTGTCGCAAACCGTCGCCCTCCAGGTCCGCCGCGCCCTCGCCGACTTCGACGCCGCCGTGTCCCAGAACTGGACCGCGACGCTCACACCCGCCGCCGGCGCGACTCTCGTCGTGGGGCAACTGCCCCCCGACGGCACGATCGACATCCAGGGGACGCTCGACTGGAGCCGCCCCAACGAGGCGTTCTCGCTGGTGGTATCGACGCCCACCCCGCTGCAGTACGATGCCGATTGCACCGACACGCCCCAGCGGATCAGATCCGGCGAGCTCAGGGCCGAGGGAACGTTCGCGGGCGAAGCCGGCTACGTGCGGCTCGAGTGGACGGATTGCGGCGACGAACCGAGGATCCGGTACGTCGCCGCCGGGGAGTGATGCGGCGCCGCCGCGCGCGCGACTAGTTCGGCGCGGCCGCCGAGCCGGAGGGGGCGCTCAGGCCGAACTGTGCCCGGAGCGACGGCTCGTCCACCATGCTCCAGTGCTCGACGACCTGGCCGTCCTGAATCCGCAGCACGACGATCTCCGCCGCGCCGCCGTCGCGCGTGAGCCGGCCCACGACGCGGTCGCCATCGGCCACGAGATCGGCCACCGCGTAGCGACCACTCGGCGACTTCGCCCGCATCTCCTTCACCATGCTCTTGAAGCTCGCGCGCCCGAACGGCGAGCCGTTGTGCGTCACGTCCTTCGCGATGAGGTCGTCTGCGAGCGCGAGATCCCCCTGATTGAAGACCTGGTTCACGACGACGCTGTAGAGGGCCTTGTTCTGCTCGGTGTCCTGCGCCGCCGCGGGGCTCGTCCAGGCCGCCGCGACGCCGAGAACGAGCGCGAGCGCTCCGATCCGCGTCCGCATGGTGCTCTCTCCTTCCAAAGGTTGCGCCGTTTCCCGGTGCGCGATGGGGGTGCACGGGTTTGGATGCGCCATCCCTACGGAAAGGTTGCGTGCAAGGTTTTGGGTTGCGACGTCATGGATGTGTCACGTTCGTAACAACGTTTCACCGACGTGAAACGGGCGGCTCCGAGGAGCCGCCCGTCTCGTGTCCACCAGGTGAAGCGGCGAGCGACGGTCAGCCGCTCGTACCGTACGCCCCGAAGATCTCGTCGAGCGGGTCAAACAGGAGCGTGATGAGCTCGTCGAGCTCGCTGGGCGCCTCGAAGAGCCGCTGCACCGCCTCGCGCTCCGCCGCGGTGAGCGCCCGCCCCCCCGGGCCGGTCATCGTGTAGCTCACCGCCGTGCCCGACGCCGAGGAGCCGCTGATCGTGGCGAAGCGGCCGCCGTTCACGTCCACGGTGAAGCTCGCCGTCATGGTGAACGTCTCGCCGCTCGAGACCAGCGCGAGCGTGCCGTCCAGCACCACCGTCTCGCTGCCCCGCGTGATGCTGAAGGTGTGCTGGATCAGCGCCGACTCGCCGTTGAACGAGAGCTCGATCGCGAGCTGTGCGCTCACCGCGGGCTGGTCGAGCTGGAGCGCGTAGTCGAGCGAGATCTCCGAGTCGCTCGCCGTCAGCGCGGCGGTGAAGTCGAGTCGCCGCGTGCCGTTCGTGAGGAAGCCCGCCGCCGTCGCGGCGACGGTCGAGCCCGCGGTCCCGCTCACGACGTAGTCGGCGTAGGTCACCGCGTCGTCGCCGACGACCCGCACCCGGAGGCGATTGGTCGCGCCGTCGCTTTCATCCAGAAAGTCGGCATAGCCGACCTGGTCGAGCGGATCGCTGGGCAGGTTGGTCAGCGGGTTGATCGCATAGAGCAGGAAGCGCACGCCGTTGGCGGGCCCGACGGCGGCACCCTCGACGTACTGCTGCGTTCCCAGGTTCCACTCGTAGACGGCGCCCAGCGCCTCGGCGGGCAGCACGGCGAAGCTCGGCCGCGCGGCGAGCGACGGTCGGAGCGCGCGGAACACCGCCCCCTGCCTGTACTCGGGCGTCGTGCCGGCGGCGGGGACCTTGCCGCGCGGGCTCATCGCCGACATGAACGAGACCAGCCGCGCGGTCGGCGTGCCCGCGCTCGACAGCGCAACGATGTCGAAGCTCTCCAGGACCGGCGCGTCGAACGGGGTCTGGAGCGACTGCATGTCGGCGCTCAGCGCCGCCGGGTCGGAGAGATTGCCCGCGCCCGGTCCGGTCGAGTCGCCGCAGCCAACCAACGCGGTCGTGCAAAGCGCAAATGCCCACGCGGCGAACCGCGGACGAACTGGTGACATGACGGCCCCCTCCGGTCGTCTAAGCTGTTGGGGTGTTGTGGGTTGCGATACAGGTACCGGAGCGGTCGCGTCCGGCGCCGATGCGTCGCCGGGCGGACGGAGGGGCAAGTCAGAGGCCAGCGGCCCAGGCGTTCCCGTGCAGAAGTTGGCGCACCACGTCCTCGCTGGTGCGGTCGGCCGCCTCGGCGGCAAAGTTGGTGACGATCCGATGCCGGAGCACGGAGGGCGCGACGCTCCGAACGTCGTCGAGATCGGCCATCGGCCGGCCGGCCATGGCCGCCCGCGCCTTGGCGCCGAGCACGAGGTACTGCGACGCGCGCGGACCAGCGCCCCACTCGACGAACTCCTTCACGAACGGCGGCGCGTCGGGGTCGCCCGGGCGGGTGAGCCGCGCGAGCGACACCGCGGCCCTGATGAGCCCGCGGGAGACCGGAACGCGGCGGACCAGCGCCTGCATCGCGAGCAGCGATGCGGCGTCGAGCACGGACTCGATTCCCGGGTGCGTGGCGCCGGTGGTCTGCTCGACGATCGCCTGCTCCTCGGTGTGGCTCGGGTAGCCCACCCGGAGCTCGAGCATGAACCGGTCGAGCTGCGCTTCGGGCAAGGGATAGGTGCCCTCCTGCTCGATCGGATTCTGGGTGGCGAGCACGAAGAACGGGTCGGGGAGCGAATACGTGGCCCCGGCCGCCGTGACCTGGTGCTCCTGCATGGCCTGGAGCAGCGCGGCCTGCGTCTTCGGCGGCGTGCGGTTGATCTCGTCGGCGAGCACCACGTGAGCGAAGACGGGGCCGTGCACGAAGCGGAACGAGCGCTTGCCGGTGGTGAGATCCTCCTCGATAATGTCGGTGCCGGTGATGTCGCTCGGCATCAGGTCCGGCGTGAACTGGATGCGGTTGAAGGAGAGATCGAGCGCCTCGGCGATGGTCTGCACCATCAGCGTCTTGGCCAGCCCGGGGACCCCGATCAGGAGGGCATGCCCGCCCCCGAGGATGGCGGTCAGGATGCCATCCACCACGTCCTCCTGCCCCACGATCCGGTGGGCGACCTGCGCCCGCAGGCGGGTGACGGCCCCGACGAGGCGCTCGAGCTGGCGGACGTCGTCGTGGGGAGCGGCTTGAGTCACGGTCATCCGGGGACAATAGCCCGGCAGCGGCGCACAGCGCCAGATGACCGGCCCTCGGGCAGTGGGTCGTTGCCGTTCGCCGTGTTCTCTGCGTGCTCTGTGGTTCAAAGCAGTGCCGAGATCGCTTGCTAAAAATTTCACAAGCTCGTAAATTGCCGCCCGCCATGAAGCCGGAGTCCAGCGCCTCGCGGGAAGTCGGCGCCGGGTACAAGTACGTGTCGCTCGGGATCTCGTTCGCGGGCGGCATCATCCTGTTCGCGGGGATCGGCTACTGGCTCGACCGCCGCTTCGGCCTCACGCCGTTCGGGACGGTGATCGGTACGCTGGTGGGGGCCGGGCTGAGCTTCCTGGTGGTGTACCGCCGTCTGTTGCTCGACGCCGAGCGCGAGCGGGCGCGCCGGACCCGGGGCGAGGCGCCGTGAGCCTCCCGTCGCTCGCCGGGGCCGCCGTGCTGCTCGTCGTCGGGGCCGGCCTCCTGGCGCGATGGCTCGGCGGCCCGGCGGCCGTCATGCCG
>JBOHSY010000512.1:0-1774 GCA_050733355.1 Gemmatimonadales bacterium
GGCGATCAAGGTGCTCCGTCCCGAGCTCGCCGCCGACCCTTCCGCCGAACGGCTCCGGGGCGAGGCCGGGATCCTCGCGCGGCTGGAGCATCCTGGCGTAGTGCCGGTGCACGAGGTCGGACGGCTGGCCGACGGCCGGCTGTTCTACGTGATGCGACTGGTGCGCGGTTCCCGGCTGGACGAATTCGTACGGGACGCCGCGCTGGCGACGCGGCTCCGCATCTTCCTGCGCATCTGCGAGACCATGAGCTTCGCTCACGCGCGAGGCGTGATCCACCGCGACCTCAAGCCATCGAACGTCATGGTCGGCGCGTTCGGAGAGGTGCTGGTGCTCGACTGGGGGATCGCTCGCCTCGAGCAGCGGGCGGAAGCGGGCGGGAGCGGGCGGGAGCGGGACGCGCCGGCCGGCCCGTCCGTCACCGACGCGGACACGGCGGCGGGGACGGTGCTCGGGACTCCCGGGTTCATGTCGCCGGAACAGGCACAGGGGGATGTCGCCCGGGTCGACGCGCGGAGCGACATCTACGCGCTCGGCGCGATCTTCCGCTATCTCGCGACCGACGCGCCGCCCGGCGCGCGCCCCGCGCGGTCCCTGATCTCGATCTGGCAGAAGGCGTGTGCCACGGTGCCCGAGGCACGGTACTCGTCGGCCCAAGCACTCGCGGCCGACGTGACCCGGTTTCTCGACGCGCAGCCGGTGTCGGCGCACCGCGAGGGTTGGCTGGAGCGGTCCGCGCGCATCTACCAGAAGTATCAGACGGCCATCCTGCTGATCCTCGCCTACCTCGCGATGCGGCTCATGTTCCTGTTGGCCCGTGGGCTCTAAAGACCCCAGCGCCTGACGGGTAACAGACTCTTACCGGAGCGGCATTTCCCTCAACCCGGAGCGGCTGCCATGAACAAGCCCCTGCTCGGTCTCGTGCTCGGCGGCGTGCTCGGGGCCCTGGACGGTCTCACCGCCCTGCTCTCGGCGCCGGAAGTGGCCCCTCAGATCATGGGCATCGTGGCCGGGTCGACGGCCAAAGGGCTGGTCGCCGGCGTCCTGATCGGCTGGTTCGCGCGAAAAGTCGATTCACTGGCGCTCGGGCTGGTCGCGGGCCTGGCGATCGCGGCGCTGCTCGCCCTGCCGTTCGCTCTCGGGACCGATCCCGCGACCGGCAGGCAGTATTTCTGGGAGATCATGATTCCCGGAGCGATGGTAGGGCTCATCGTGGGATATGCGGCCCAGAAGTTCGGACGCCCGGCTCCCCAGCGAGCCTGAAAGGAGCGCAACCATGCCACGCCCTGTGCACTTCGAGATTCCGGCCGACGATCCGGCCCGGGCCATCGAGTTCTATCGCGCAGTGTTCGGGTGGACCTTCCAGAAGTGGGAGGGCCCCATGCCGTACTGGATGGTGCAGACCGGCAGCAACGGTCCGGGCATCGATGGAGGGCTGCACGCGCGCGCGTTTCCAGGACAGACCCCGGCCAACACGGTGGACGTCCCCTCGTGCGAGGACTTCGTCCGCGAAATCGAGAAGGCCGGCGGCAAGGTGAGCGTCCCAAAGATGGCGATCCCCGGGGTCGGCTGGCTGGCCTACTGCCTCGACCCGGAGGGCAACACCTTCGGCATCATGCAGGCGGATACCGGGGCGGCGTAGCCGCCAAACATGGGTGCCGCCGATCTGCTCCGACGAGTCGGCGTGGCGGGGCTGGTTGTGGCCGCCGCGCCGGCTCCCGACCTCGAACAGCAGACGCGAAGCCACGGCCACATCGGGGACGCCTGGATCAAGGG
>JBOHSY010000513.1:0-4518 GCA_050733355.1 Gemmatimonadales bacterium
CCCGATGGACACGGCCGCGCCGGTGCCGGCCACCGGCGCGCTCGTCGCCGCGCCCGCGGCCGCGCCGGTGCTCACCGAGCACGAGTTCGCGCTGCTGGCTCAGTTCGTGGCCCGTGCCGGGCAGCTCGAGCCCGACGTGTGCGACCGACTTGCGGCCTCGCTCGCCTCCCGGTTTGCGGCGCACCTTCCACCCGCCGTCGCCGGCCCCGCCGCACTGCTCGCGGAGCTGCACGCGCGCGAGACCGAGCGCCGCCGGGGTCCCCTCGGCGGCGCGAGCGGCGCGCGGGCGCGGTTCGCGGGGCGGCAGGCGCCGCGCTGGACCGAGTTCCGCCGCCTCGCCGAGCGCGCGAGCCGGGAGGGCCTCGACAGCTTCCGTCCCGACGAGCTGCCCGACTTCGCCGCGCGGTACCGGGAGACCGCCGCCGACCTGGCCCGCGCGCGCACCTATCGGGCGGATCGCACGACGGTCGCGGAGCTCGAGCGGCTTGTCGCCGCCGGGCACAATGCCCTCTACCGCGATGAACGGTCGAGCTGGCGCTCGCTCTGGCAAACGGTGTCGGTGGAGTTTCCCGCCGCCGTCCTCCAGGCCCACCGCGCGGTGCTGCTCGCCTTTCTCGTCTTCGCCGCCACAGGCGCGATCGGCTACCGCATCATCCGGGACCGCCCGGCGCTGGCGGAGGAGCTGCTGCCCGAGGAGATGCTCCGGCGGGCCGACGCCGGCCTGGCCCGCACCGCGGAAGGGCGGAAGTATGGCGAGGTGGGGGTGGCCGAACGTCCGCTCGTGGCCTCGTTCATCATCGTGAACAACGTACGGGTGGCGATCGGCTGCCTCGCCGGCGGCATGTTCGCGGGGGTGGGCTCGCTGGTGGTGCTCGGCTTCAACGGGCTGATGCTCGGCACCTTCGCGGGGCACTTCGCGAATCAGGGGCTGCTCTGGTACCTGCTCGAGTTCGTCGTGGGGCACGGCCTGCTCGAGCTGACCGCGATCTGGATCGCGGCCGCGGCCGGCCTCCTGCTCGGCCTCGCGATCGTCGCGCCGGGAGACGTGAGCCGCAGCGACGCGCTCGTGCTCCGGGGCCGGGTGGCGGTGCGGATGATCGGCATGACGGTGATACTGCTGGCCCTCGCGGGGCTGATTGAGGGATTCCTGTCGGTGAGCGGGGGCGGGATCGTGCCACGGGCCGCGGCGGCGGTTGGAAGCCTGGGGCTGCTCGCGCTCTATCTGCTCCGGGGCGCGCGAGCGCGCGGCTAGATCTCTCGCAGCATGGTCCGCATGCGGATGGCCAGCGCCTCGATTTCCCGCAGGCTCGTCGCGGTTTCCGCGTCGTACCGCCCCTCGTTGAGGAGCAGCAGCTGCGTCTCGGCCAGCAGCGCCGACAGGGGATTCGAGATGTCGTGCCGCAGCTTGCTGAGACGCTCGGTGTCGGTCATCGGTTCGTGGAGTCGAGGGACCGGTAGAGATCGCGAAGGTGGTGATCCCGGAGCTGCCGCACGGCCAGCCAGAGATCCTGCTCCGACGCACCGCAGAAGATCTCCGCGGTACGTCGCTCGCGGCTCGCGTCCTCTTCGTCCACGAAGCGGAGGCGTCCGCGCCAGGCTCCGTCGTCGTCGCGACGTATGGTAAGAGACAGGTAGACGGTCTGACCCGCGATACGGATGGGGTCGAGGGAATGCTGCGTGGGCTCCCGGGGATCCCGGCTGGCGGGGTGAACGGTTTGCAACGCCATCAGGCCGGCGTCCTGATTGGTTTCGGTAAAGATAGAAAACGCTGTCAGTTGAACAAGGCGCAGAGGCGGTGCCGCCCCTACCGCCCATCCCCGAAGGGAATGGGCACGAATGTCAGCACGAACACCGCGATCGCGAGCCAGCCGACCGGGCGGCGGTCGCCGCCGACCCCGCGGCTGGGGTCGATCACCGACGGGTGGGCCCAGCCGCCCCCGCCCACGAACAAGGCGAACGCCACCCACACGTACCAGTTCCACGAGTATTGCGCGAGGATGAGCAGTCCCACCAGCGTGACCAGACCAGCGCTCGCCTGGCGCCGCCCGTAGAGTGCGTAGAGCACGTGCCCGCCGTCGAGCTGACTGAGCGGCAAGAGGTTGAGGCCGGTCACGAAGGCGCCCACCCAGCCGGCGAACGCGGGCAGGCTGAGCTGGAGGCTCGCCGCGTCGGGCCGGAAGACCTCGCGGAAGAGCAAGGTGAGCAGCGAATCGCCGAGGGCGATCCGCTCGCCGGCGAGTACGACGAATGTCCGGATCGGCTCGAGTCCCGGTTCCATCGGCTCGGAGCCGGCGTAGCCCCATGCCAGTACGAGCAGCGTCACGACGAACCCCGCCAGCGGGCCGGCGGCGCCCACGTCGAGCAGCTGCCGGCGGTCGAGCACCGGCGACCGGAGCCGGAGAAACGCGCCGAGGCTCCCGATCGGCGACAGGGTCGGAGGTACGGGCAGGAAATAGGGCAACGAGGCGTCGATCGCGTAGCGGCGCGCGGCGACGTAGTGGCCGAGCTCGTGGACGAGCAGGATGCCCAGGAGTGGGACGGCGAACGGCCACCCGGCAGCGAGAAGGTCGCGCCAGCCGCCGTCGATCAGGCGTTCCACGAACCGCACCGCGCCCCCGAGTGGTCCGCCGGTGGGAAGCGGCTCGCCGGCGAGCGCGAGCCCGGCGCCGAGGGCGCAGAGCACGGTGAGCGCGAAGAGCAGGGCATGCACCCACCAGCGCTCGCGGCGGTCCGGGGCGACCGGGCGCACCAGCACCAGGTGTCCCCGCGTCCGGTCCGCCCAGTACCAGCGGCCGGGCCACGCGGCCAGGGCGTCGGCCAGCGGGGGCGACGGTCCGCGGTGCGGCGCCGTCACGACGGCATCCGTGAACTCCCGCCCGCCCAGCCGGACCACCCGCCAGACGTCGAAGGTGGCGGTCAGGTCCTCCATGCCGCCTCTTGACGCTCCCTCGGGAGCGGTCTATGATAAGTCGCTTCAAGGAACACCGGCTTCTCCCCAGCGTACCCCGTGTCACCCGCTCCGCGACAGCGGAGCGCGCCGCGACCACCGACACCATCCCAACGCATCCGGTCTTGTACCGCGTCCATTCGCCGCGCCTGTCGTCCCGTCGTCCCGGCTCCCCCGTCTGGAGTTCTTCTTGTGGATATCGCTGAGCTGAAGCAGAAGTCCGTCGCGGAACTGCACCAGCTGGCCGAGCAACTGAACATCTCGAACTACTCGGGCCTCCGCAAGCAGGACCTGATCTTCCGCATCGAGCAGTCGCTGCTCGAGCAGGACACGGTCATCCGGGGCGAAGGCGTGCTCGAGATCCTCCCCGAGGGCTATGGCTTCCTCCGCAGCCAGGACTGGAACTACCTCTACGGGCCCGACGACATCTACGTGAGCCCGAGCCAGATCAAGCGGTTCGATCTCCGCACCGGCGACACCGTGATGGGGCAGGTCCGGCCGCCCAAGGAGGGCGAACGGTACCTCGCGCTGCTCAAGGTGGAGAGCGTCAACTTCGAAGAGCCGGACCGCACCAAGCACCGGATCGCGTTCGACAACCTGAAGCCGCGGTATCCCGACTCCAAGATCCGGCTCGAGCGCAAGCTCAGCGACCTCTCCATGCGGGTGGTGGACCTGCTGTCCCCCATCGGCAAGGGGCAGCGTGGGCTCATCGTCTCCCCGCCCAAGGCCGGCAAAACGATCCTGATGCAGAAGGTCGCCAACTCGATCAGCGAGAATCACCCCGAGATCATCCTCATCGTGCTGCTCATCGACGAGCGGCCCGAGGAAGTGACCGACATGGAGGAGAACGTGAAGGCGGAGGTCATCTCCTCCACCTTCGACGAGCCGGCCGACCGCCACGTCCAGGTGGCCGACATGGTGATCGAGAAAGCCAAGCGCCTGGTGGAGCACGGCCGTGACGTAGTGATCCTCCTGGACTCCATCACCCGGCTCGCGCGCGCGCACAATGTCGTCGTCCCGCACTCGGGCAAGATCCTGTCGGGCGGCGTGGACGCCAACGCGCTCCAGAAGCCCAAGCGCTTCTTCGGCGCGGCGCGGAACATCGACAAGGGCGGCTCGCTCACGATCATCGCCACCGCGCTGATCGACACCGGCAGCCGCATGGACGAGGTGATCTTCGAGGAGTTCAAGGGCACCGGCAACATGGAGCTCGTGCTCGACCGCCGGCTCGCGGACCGCCGGATCTACCCGGCCATCGACATCCAGCGCACCAGCACCCGCAAGGAAGAGCTCCTGATGGACAAGGACGAGCTCAACCGGGTGTACCTGCTCCGTAATTTCCTGGCCGACATGCCGCCGGTGGAAGCGCTGGAGTTCCTGCTCGAGCGCATGAAGCGCACGAAGAACAACAAGGAGTTCTTCGCGACGATGGCGCAGTGACGGAAGAGGTGAGAGGTGAGAGGTGAGAGGTGAGAGGTGAGAGGTGAGAGGTGAGAGGTGAGAGGTGGGAGGGGCTCCGGACCGCATCTGGGGCCCCGCTCGTTGGAGCCACTCACCTCTCACCTCTCACC
>JBOHSY010000514.1:0-9740 GCA_050733355.1 Gemmatimonadales bacterium
GGCGGTGCTGGCAGGATGGCGCCGGCTACACCCCGGCGCACCACCGAAGGGCGCTTCCCTTCTTCACGAATCAATCCGCTCCCGCCGCTGCTTAACCACCGGAGGGTTGACACAGGGTGTCTCATGCGGCCTCCCCCACCAGGGCCACCACCCGCTGCACCGCCTGGTCCATGTCGCTGAGGGCCGTCATCCCCACACCCTCCAGAATACGGATCGCCTCGGCCTCGTTGGTGCCGGTGAGGCGGATGACGATCGGCACGTCCACCTTGAACTGCCGGGTGGCGGCCACGATGCCGTTGGCGACGTCGTCGGTGCGCGTGATCCCGCCGAAGATGTTGAAGAGGATCGCCTTCACCCGTGGATCCGCGGTGATGATCTTCAGTGCGTTGATCACCTTCTCCGGGCTCGAGCTGCCGCCGATGTCGAGGAAGTTCGCCGGCTCCCCACCGTAGTACTTCACCAGATCCATCGTAGCCATCGCGAGCCCGGCGCCGTTCACGACGCACCCCACGTCGCCTTCCAGCTTGATGAAGGACAGGTTGGCCCGGCGCGCCGCTGCCTCGCTCGGTTCTTCGGCGGTGTCGTCGCGGAGGACGCCGAGGTCGGGACGCCAGAACAGCTCGTTGTCGTCGATGACGATCTTGGCGTCGAGCGCGAGCACCCGGCCGTCCGGGGTGGTGACCAGCGGGTTGATTTCGGCCAGCGAGCAGCCATTGGCGGTGAACGCGGCATAGAGCTGCTCCATGATCCGCGCCGTTGCCTTCACCTGGGTGAAGTCGCGATACAGCGAGAACGCGAGCGCGAGCGACTGGTGCGGGAAGAGCCCGTACGTGGGATCGACGGCCAGCCGGGTGATCTTGTCCGGGCTGGTGGCCGCCACCTCCTCGATGTCCACCCCGCCCGCCGCGCTCACCATGAACACCGGGCGCTGCGTCTCGCGGTCCATGATCAGTCCGACGTAGCTCTCGGTGGCGATCTCCGCGGCGGGCACCACCAGCACCTTGTGGACCTCGAGCCCCTTGATCCGCATGCCGAGGATCTCGGAGGCGTGGTCGAGCGCCTCGGCCGGCGCGCGCGCGAGCTTCACGCCGCCCGCTTTTCCCCGCCCACCCGCGTGCACCTGCGCCTTGATGACTACCGTGCCGCCCAGCCGCCGGGCGATTGCCTCGGCCTCGGTGGGCGTGGATGCGACGTCGCCGTCGAGCATCGGAATGCCCTGCGCCTTGAGCAACCCGCGAGCCTGGTACTCGTGTATGTTCACGCCATCCTCACCAGGGTTGTGCCGGCCTCGCCGCGCAGCGCGGCCGGCCCGTCGGAAAGCCGCGCGATCACCGCGCGCATCCCGCCGCCCCGCACGAACCCGGCGGCGGCCTCCAGCTTCGGCTTCATGCCGCCCTCGTCCGCGCCGCCGGAGGCGACCAGCGCGTCCACTTCCGCGAGCGTCATGCGCCGGAGCGGACGCGCGGCGGGCGTGCCCCACGCGTGGTACACGGCGTCGACATCCGTCAGGATCATCAACACCTCGGCCCCGAGCTCGGCGGCGAGGACCGCCGCGACGCGATCCTTGTCCACCACCGCGTCCACGCCCTCGTAGCCGAGCAGCAGGTGCTCGTACACCGGTGGTCCGCCGCCTCCCGCCGCGATCACGATGACGCCGGCGTCCAGCAGGCGGCCCACCAGCGCGAGCTCGAGCACGCCCGTGGGCCGTGGGCTCGCCGCCAGCCGCCGCCAGCGGCCGCGCCCGTCGCGGCCGACCGGGAACCCCCATTCCCTGAACTCGTCCACGCGCTCGTCGGCCAGGGCGTGACCGATGGGCTTGGTGGGGTGATTGAGCGCCGGGTCGAACGGATCGATGAGCGTCTGCGTGATCACCGTGACCACGTCGCGCTCGACCCGGGCGGCGTGCAGCGCGTTCTGGAGCGACTGCTGCAGCATGTAGCCGATCCAGCCGGCGGTGGCGGCGACGAGCACGCCGAGCGGGAGCGGCTCCACCTCGCGGCGGGCGATCTCGTTGCGGGCGAGCTCGTCGCCCACCTGCGGTCCGTTGCCGTGCACGATGGCGATGCGCCACCCGTCACGGGCGAGCTGCACGATGGGCGAGACACTCTCCCGTGCGTGGCGGAACTGGTTGGTGATCGTGGCGGGCTCTCCCGCGCGGGCGAGCGCGTTCCCGCCGAGCGCGAGGACCGCCGTTCGCGACACGCGCCGCCTCCGGTCGAAAAGCGGGTACAACCTACCCCGCCCCGGGAGGTGGAGCAAGCTCAGCGCACGGAGTCACGGGGCAGCGAATCGGGGGGCGTACCGAGCACCTGGCGCAGCGCGTCGAACGCCCGTCCGAATCCGGCCCAGTCGCCGGCGCGGAGCGCGGAGTCGGCGAGGTGCACCCAGCGCCGCGCCTCGTCGAGCGTGGCGGACGGCAGCACGGGCGGCAGCGGCGCGGACCCGCCGAGGAGATTGTCCCAGGCTGCCGCGAGGGTGCGTCCGGCGCCGACCCGCCGGCCGTGGGCAACGCTCACCCACACGAGTGAGACTCCGCCGCCGGCGCGGGGCGCGAAGCTCGGCCGATATGCGGCCAGGGTGTCGCCGCCCCGCCAGACCACGAGGGGCCCGCGAGCGAGCGTGTCTGCCCGCCCGACGCTGGCGCGCACCGATTCGGCCAAGCGCTCGTACGACGGGAACCGGCTCCAGGTCTCCTCGAGCATGCGGGGCGCCGGGAGCGTCGCGCCGGTATCGACGCGGACGAGCCGAAGCCGCGGCAGCCCGTCCTGCATCGTCGCGCCCAGCACGGTGCTCACGCGGCGCCCGAGCGGACGCTCGTACAGCGCGATCAGCCGGGTGCCGGCCGCCCCGGGCAGCCAGCCGCGCTCCGGCGGCGCCGGCTCACCGACCCCGGTCTCCGGTCGGCCGCTGAGCGCGCCCGCGTTCCAGGCGTTCCGCTCGAGCACTCGCGCCTGGCCCTCGAAGAGCTCCGCCGGATACGCGAGCGCCGCGGCAACCGTCCGGGGCGTCTCCACGGCTGGTCGCACGACGCCCGCCGCCACGGCCGCCCACGCCTGCGCGAGCGGGCCGGCGTCCGCCCGGAGATACAGCCGCGTCTCGCCCGATTCGGCCCACACGACGCCGAGGAAGCCCGCCCGCGCGGCGCTCACCGCGCCTTCGCGCCACGGAACCCGGTCGACCAGCGGAAACGTCCGGCTCACGACGTAGCCGTCGGACACCCAGACCAGCTCGCCGTCGATCACGCGAGCGACCGGACGCCCCCATTCGCCGAACGGCATCAGGGCTTCGAGTCGCTCGGTCGGCGAGCGGCGCCACGCGAGCCGGGACCCGGCGGGCAGCGTGCCGAGCAGGCGGCCGGCCTGGAGCGACCAGGCGAGTACCAGTCGCTTGCTCCACGAGTCGAGCGGCGGGCCGTGCGCCTGGCGGTGGAGATCCGGCGCCGCGGCAGCCGGATGAAAGGCGCGCGGGCTGAGGTCGAGGAGCGTGTAGGGCGTCGGATACGCGAGCGTGTCGCCCTGGCGGTAGAACAGGGGTTCGCCGGTGGACGAGACCCGATCCGCGGCGACCGCGAGCACCGCCGACGCGGACGTGGCCGGACGGCGCTCGGCCGCGGAGCGCACCACCAGCCACACCGGGAGCCGGCGCTGCTCGACGGTGAGCACGGCCGCGTCAGCGCGCACCGTGTCGCGCTGGTCGCTCCGCAGCGCGTCGGCCACTGTGTGCTCGTCCCAGAGCGGGGCGACGGTTGGCGGCGACGCATCCACGAAGAGCGCCGTGTCGGCCGAGTCGCCGAGGGCGTCGAGTCCGAGGGCTGTGCGCTCAAGCTGCCGGGTCAGCGCGGGATCCACGGCGGGCACCCCGGCCGCGCCGGCGAAGGCGGGCAGCACGTAGTGGCCAATCAGCGACGCGAGCGTCAGCACGAGCCAGCCGGCCGCCACGAGCGCGTGGCGCGCGCGCGAGGCCCAGAGCGCCGACATCACTGCTACCATGAGCGCCGTGCCCGTGAGCCCCGGCGACACCAGCGCCGAGAGCTCGATCGCGGGCCGGTCGGGCACGCCGTGGATGCCCGCGACGAGCTCGTACGGCTCGAGGAGGTAGCCCCAGGCGAACACCAGCGCGAGGGACACCAGGATCCAGCCGAGATGCGAGCGCGCGTGGTCGCTGATCGCGGGTCGGCCCTCCACCCACCGGATCGCGCCCACGAGGCTGTAGAGCGCCAGGCAGATGACCAGCCCGAGCATCGACAGGAGGAACGCGAAGCCGTGCAGCGTGCGCCACAGGGGGAGCTGCGCCACGTAGAGCCCGAGATCGTGGCCGAACACGGGCTCGCGGACACCGTAGCTCACTCCCTGCCACGCCAGCGCCACGGTGGGTCCCCATCCGGCGCCGCCGCTGCCCGCCAGCATGCCAAGCAGGAGCCCGCCGCCCACCGCGATCGTAAGCAGCAGGTCGGAGGTGATCGCTTCGCGGATCTCGAGATTCGCCACGTGGCGGGCGATCTGCACCGAGCCGATCGCCCGGTACACGACCAGGAGATGGCCGGTGAACCAGGCGGCGGCGACGAGGATCCCCCCGGCTTCGAGCGTGCCCCGGAGGAGGTGCCAGCCGGTGAGGAAGGAGACGGCGGCCGGCGAGATCTCGGCGGCCCACCAGCGGTCCGCGAGCAGCTCCGCCGCCCAGCGCCCCGCGAACAGCAGGCCGCCGAACGCGACGAGCGCGACGACGAGCCGCCGGGCGCGGGGCGACACTCGGCTACGCGGTCACGCCCTGCGCGGCGAGCCAGCTCATGACCTCGCCACGATAGGCATCGAGCGCGTCCGGGTCCGTGGCCTCGAAGCGGAGCACGAGCACCGGCTGGGTGTTGGAGGCGCGGATCAGGCCCCAGCCCTTCGGGAACGTCATGCGGACGCCATCGATCGTGTTGACCGGATACTTCGCGCCGAAATGGCGGGCGGCCTGCTGCGGCAGGTCGAACTTGACCTCCTCGGGACAGTCGACCCGGATCTCGGGCGTCGCGTACGTCTTCGGCAGATCGGCGAGGTGCGTGGCGAGCCCGAACGGCCCCGCCGAGACGACCTCGAGCAGGCGCGCGGCCGCGAACAGCGCGTCGTCGAAGCCGAGGTAGTCGCCTCCGAAGAACATGTGCCCGCTCATCTCCCCCGCGATCGGGGCTCTCATCTCCTTCATCTTGGCCTTGATGAGCGAGTGGCCGGTCTTCCACATGACCGGTTTCGCGCCGGCCCGCTCCAGCGCCTGCGGCAGCACTTCCGAGCACTTTACATCGAAGATCACCGGGGTGCCCTGACCGAAGCGGCGCACCGCATCCCGGCCGTAGATCACCAGGAGCTGGTCGCCGAAGATGATCTCGCCGTGCTCGTCCACCGCGCCGATCCGATCGGCGTCGCCGTCGAACGCGATGCCGAGCTCGGCGCCAGTGCGCCGCACCGCGGCCTGGAGGTCGCGCAGGTTCTCCGGCACCGTCGGGTCCGGATGGTGATTCGGAAAGGTGCCGTCCGACTCGCAAAAGAGCGGTGTCACCTCGGCACCGAGCGCCTGGAGCGTCGGCACGGCGATCACGCTGCCGACGCCGTTGCCGCAGTCGGCCACGACGCGCACCGGCCGGCGGAGCCGATGGCGCGACACGATCGCGTCCTTGTACTTGCCGAGCACGGAGCCGTCGCTCGTCTGCCGCCCCCCCGCGCTCCGCCACCGCTCGGCCACGATGATCTCCCACAAGCCGAGGATCTCGTCGCCGTGCATCGCCTCGCCGGCGACGACCATCTTGAACCCGTTGAACTCGGGCGGATTGTGCGACCCGGTGACCTGGCAGCCCGCATCGGTGCCGAGCGCCGAAACCGCGAAGTAGAGCGCGGGCGTGGGCAGCATGCCGACGTCGACCGCCGTGCCGCCGGCGTCGGCCACGCCCTGGCGGAACCCCTCCGCGAGCCCCGGACCGGAGGGCCTGTTGTCGCGCCCGACCGCGACGCTCGGCGCGTGACCGACCTTGTCCCAGCCCGCGCTGGCGAAGGCACGCCCCAGTGCCCGCGCGAACGCGGGGGTGAGCTCCTTGTCGACGATGCCGCGGACGTCGTACTGCCGGAAAATGGACTTGGGGACGTTCATCGCGCCTCCATAGTTAGCAGCGAGAAGTAAGAAGTGAGCAGGAGCTGGCGCAACGTCCTGCTCACTGCTCACCGCTCACCGCTCACCGCTCACTGCTCACTGCTCACTGCTCACTGCTCACTGACGGCGATGGGTCCCTTCGATCCAGCGAGCGACTCGGCGCTGTGCAGCGCCCCCGCGAGCGGCCCGGACGGCCAGACGCCGAAGGCCACCGTCACCACCACCGCGAACGCCACCGTGGCGCGGGCCGCCCAGGAGAACGCGACCTGGCGGTGCGACTCCGGCGTCCGGGTCGGCTTCATGGTCATCGCCATGATCACCGGCAGATAGTAACCCGCGGACACCAGGCTGCCGAGCACCAGCACGACCGGGAGAATGTACTGACCCTCGGCGACCGTGGCGGAGATGAGGTACCACTTGCCGATGAAGCCGAAGGTGCCGGGAAAGCCCAGCAACGAGAGCAGGCAGATGCTGAGGGCGAGCGCGCCCCACGGCCGCACCGAGTAGAGACCCTCGAGATCGTCCACCAGTACGGTGCGGGAGCCTACGTGTTCGACGGCGGCCACCACGCCGAAGCTGGCCAGGGTGGCGATGGAGTAGGCCAGCAGATACAGGAGGACGGAGGCGGCGCCGAGCGTGGTGCCGGCCCACACGCCGGTGAGTGCGTAGCCCGCGTGCGCGATCGAGCTGTAGGCCAGCAGGCGCTTCAGCGACCGCTGCGCCAGGGCCACCACGTTGCCGAGGATGATCGTCACCACGGCCAGCACGCCCAGCACCGGCTGCCAGACGTTCGCCGCGCCGGGAAAGGCCTCCATCAGCATCCGCACGAGCGCCACGAACGCGGCGGTCTTGACGCCCGTGGCCATGAAACCGGTCACCGGCGTGGGCGCGCCGTCGTACACGTCCGGGACCCACATGTGGAAGGGCACCACGGCGACCTTGAACAGGAACCCGATCAGGAGTAGCGCGAGGCCGAGGCCGGCCATCGGGCTCAGGCTCCCGCCGAGCCGCTGCCCGATCAGCGTGAGGTTGGTCTCGCCGGTGGCGCCGTAGATCAGCGCAATGCCGTAAAGCAGGAACGCCGACGCGAACGCGCCGATCAGGAAGTACTTGAGCGCCGCCTCCGCCGACGAGCGCCGGAAGCGGTCGAAGCCCGCCAGCACGTACACCGCGACCGACATCACTTCGAGTCCGAGGAACAGCGTGATCATGTCCTGCGCGCCGGCGAGGAAGAGCATGCCCACCGCCGCGAGGAGGAGCAGCGCGTAGTACTCGGGAGCGAGGAGGCGCTGTCGGGTGAGGTAGCGGACCGACAGCAGGATGGTGCCGGCGGTGATGGCGAGGATGATCGCCGCGGCGCCGAAGCGGTAGTCGTCCAGGGCGGTCATGTGCGCCACGCCGGCCGCCCGGGCGTCGGCGCTCCACAGGACCGCGAGCGCGATGGCGGCAAGCGCGACGCCCACCAGACTGAGCCCGCCCGCGATCCGGCTGTGCTGCTCGGTCTGGTGCCGCCACGACACGAACAGCAGAACTACCAGGGTCCAGCCGGTGAGCACGCACTCGGGCAACAGCGCCACCGTGGCGCCGAGCGGCGTCGTGAGATCGAGCGCGTCCATCATCGCCGGGCGTCCACCTGGAGCACCGGGGCCGGCACGTGGGGACTCACCATCTCCGCGTAGCGGCGGGCCGCCGCCTCGGTCCGCCGAAGCAACGGCTCGGGGTAGAGTCCCATCCAGATCATCGCCGCCACCATCGGCACCAGCACCGCGAGCTCGCGGCGGTCGAGGTCGTGCACCCCCTCGTTGGCCGGATTGGACAGCGGGTTGAAGAAGACGCGCTGCACCGCCCAAAGCAGGTATGCCGCCGAGAATACGACCACCGTCGTGGCGATCAGCGTGGCGATCGGGAACCGCCCGAAGCTCCCCAGCAGGACCAGGAACTCACCCACGAAGCCGTTCAGACCAGGCAGGCCGATGGAGGCAAGGGCGGTGATCGTGAACGCCGTGGCCAGGAGCGGCGCCACGCGGGCCAGGCCGCCGAAGTCCACGATCATGCGGGTGTGCCGGCGCTCGTACAGCATGCCCACGAGGAAGAAGAGCGCCCCGGTCGACAGTCCGTGCGCGATCATCACCATGATTGCGCCCTGCACGCTCTGCACCGTGGCCGCCCAGATGCCGAGCATGACGAACCCGAGGTGGCTCACCGAGGAGTAGGCCACCACGCGCTTGAGGTCCGGCTGCACCATCGAGACGAGCGCGCCGTAGATGATTCCCGCCACCGCGAGGGCCACGATGACCGCGGAAACACCGGGACTGAGCGCGAACGCCGGGAAGAACGGAATGGCGAAGCGCAGGAACCCGTAGGTGCCCATCTTCAGCAGGATGACGGCCAGGTCCACGCTGCCGGCCGTCGGCGCCTCCCCGTGCGCGTCGGGCAGCCAGGTGTGGAACGGAAATACCGGCACCTTGACCGCGAACGCGACCGCGAACGCCACGAAGAGCCAGGGCGACTCGCGGGTCACCAGGTCCTTGTGGGCGAGCAGATGGTCGTATGCGAAGGAGAACGTGCCGGTCTGCTGCCCGATCAGCCACACCATCGCCACGATCGCCACCAGCATCAGCAGCGAGCCCGAGAACGTGTAGATGAAGAACTTCTCCGAGGCGTAGAAGCGGTTGCCGCTGCCCCAGATCCCGATCAGGAAATACATCGGGATGAGCAGGAGCTCCCAGAAGCAGTAGAACAGGAAGAGGTCGAGCGCGAGGAAGACGCCGAGCATGCCGGTCTTGAGCGCCAGGAGCAGCGAGTAGAAGCCGCGCTGCTTGAAGTCGATCTGGTTCCAGCTTCCCCAGACCAGGAGAGGCATGAGCGCCGTGGACAGCAGCACCATGAAGAGCGACAGGCCGTCCAGCCCCACGAAGTAGCTGATGCCCCAGCCGGCCAGCCAGGGCATCCGCGTCACGAACTGCATCCCCGGGTCCGCGGGATCGAACGCCCACCACAGGCCGAGCGACACGACGAACTCCACCAGCGAGACCACCAGCGCCACGTGCCGCGCCCAGGCCGTGGGTGACACGATCACGACGGCCATCCCGACCAGCGGCACCGCGAGCAGCACGTGGAGGATCCAGCGGTCGTAGCCGATGGCCGTGAGAAGCTCGGTCATGGTGTCAGCCCAGAATGGTGTGAAGCACCCATACGGCGCCGATGACGAACAGCACCGCGTACACGCCGATCTGCCCGTTCTGGAGCCGGCTGCCGACCCGGCCCACCCACCGGGACGCGAACACGCCGCCGTGGACGAAGATCCCGTCCACCACGGCTTTGTCCACCGTCTTCCAGAGGACCCGATCGGAAAGCCAGACCAGCGGCCGCACGAAGAGGGCGTCGTAGATCTCGTCCACGTAGTACTTGCGGTGCAGCAGCCGCGCGACGCCCCGCTCGGGCGGCGCTTCGCGCGCCGTCGGGATCGGGCGGGCGAGCGTCGCGCGGTACCCGAGCAGGAGGCCGAGCGCGCCGATCGCGATCGCGCCGCCCACCAGTGCGTACTCGACGCTCGCCGACGGAAGCGACAGCGGCCACTGCTCGTTCGCGGCGCGCGTCACCGGCTCGAGCCAGAC
>JBOHSY010000515.1:0-1001 GCA_050733355.1 Gemmatimonadales bacterium
TGGAGTCGCTCGGGGCTCTGGGACCGCCTGCTCGCGGCGCTGCAGCGCGAGCTCGATGGCTTGGGCCAGATCGAGTGGACGCTGTGGTGTATCGACGGCAGCCACGTCCGGGCGCACAAGGCCGCGGCGGGCGCGGGGAAAAAACCCAGTGCCGCAGGAGCCCGCCGATCACGCGCTGGGGCGCAGCCGCGGGGGCTGGGGCTCGAAGCTCCATCTGGTCAGCGACAGCCGCGGGTTGCCGCTGGCCATCGCCGTCAGTCCCGGCCAGGCGCATGAGTCGCAGTACCTCACGCCGGTGCTCAATGCCGTGCGGGTGCCCCAGGCCGTGGGCCGGCCGCGCCAGCGCCCGGCCGCCGTGGCGGGCGACCGCGCCTACAGCTATCCGCGCCTGCGCCGCTGGTTGGCGATGCACCGGATGCGGGCCGTGATTCCCACCCGGTCGGATCAGCCCCGACGCCCGCTCGATCGGGCCGCCTACCGCCACCGCAACGTGATTGAACGCTGCGTGGGGTGGCTGAAAGAAGGCCGCCGCATTGCGACCCGGTACGACAAGCTCGCGATTCATTTCCTGGGCGCGCTCAAGCTGGCCATGATTCAGAAGCACTTGGCGATGACCCTGTCAAACACGCCCTAGCACTAGCACTAGCACTAGCACTCTCACTCCCAGTCCTTCGGCGTCGCTTCGATCTCCGCCAGGAGCGCGCGGTAGCTCCCGTAGCGCTCTGCTCCCACCAGCCCTTCCTCGATTCCGGCGCGCACGGCGCAACCCGGCTCCGAGACGTGCCGGCAGTCCCCATAGCGGCACTGGTCCGCCAAGGGCCGCATCTCGGGGAAGCAGTGCGCGAGATCGCGGGCATCGATCCCCCAGAGCCCCACCTCGCTGAATCCCGGCGTGTCCAACAGGAAGCCGCCGGCGCTGAGCGGGATCATCACCGCCGCAACCGTGGCGTGGCGCCCGCGGCCGACCCGCGCGCTCACCTCCCGGGTGCGGAGCCGGAGTC
>JBOHSY010000516.1:0-20514 GCA_050733355.1 Gemmatimonadales bacterium
ATGGAGGCCATCGCGGCCCGGGCGGGCGTCGGCAAGCCGACGGTCTATCGCAGCTGGCCGAACGCGCACGCCGTCGTGATGGCCGCCCTGATCGACACCGTTGATACCGCCGTCCCGGTCCGCACCGGCCGTACCGCCGTGCACGCGCTGCGGAGCCAGCTGCGGGACATCGCCGACGTCTTCGCGACCCGTACCGGCCGCAGCGTGGCGCTGATCCTCGCGGCCTCCGAGCCGGAGACCGAGCTGTCGAAGGCGTTTCGCCATCACTTCATCATGGCCCGGCGCCAGGAAGGGCGAGTGCTGCTCGAGGCGGCGCTTCAGCGGGGAGAACTGCGGCGCGATCTGGACATCGACGTGGCGCTCGACCTCATCTACGCGCCGGTGTTCTATCGCCT
Source organism: Gemmatimonadales bacterium (assembly GCA_050733355.1). Classification (GTDB taxonomy): domain Bacteria; phylum Gemmatimonadota; class Gemmatimonadetes; order Gemmatimonadales; family GWC2-71-9; genus DASQPE01. Next base: position 396 of record JBOHSY010000516.1, read on the forward strand.
GCTCGTCGGGCACGCGCCGGTGGACGGGCGCTTCACCGATGCCGTCCTGCGCCACGTGTTGCGCGGCCTCGCGGCCGCCAGCCAGGCCCGGAACGCGGCTGGGGTCTAGAAGAACCGGACCTGCTTCTCCATGATTCGGGTCAGTCCACTCCTTCCCGGCCTGGCTGATGACCGCTGCTTCTGAAGCCGACTCCGGCATTGTCAGCGTCGCACCGTTTGCGTGGTTCGTCCGGCGATTCGACGAGCTGATCGCGTCGTCCAACACGATGGTCCTGTACTTCATCCATTCGCGGCGCTGGCGCGAGAACCACGACGCCGCGATCAAGACGTTTCTCAGCCGCGACCAGACCAGCCTGGAAGCGTTCCTTCCCGATCTCGAGAACCACGAGCTCATGTTCTCGCTGTCCAAGCACTTCGACGACGGTCCGCAGATTCCCGGCCTCGTCGTGGATGCCTACCGCTATTTCGCGCGTCTGGCCAGAGACTTCGGCAAGCCGGTGCATGTCTGGCTGTTCGGCCGCTACCCCACCTACTCGTTCTACCGGTTCGACCGGCGTGCCGTAATCGCGCTCTACTCCAACGCATCCGCCAAGAAGAATCTCCCGGCGCTCGAGATCACGACCGGCAGCCTGCTCGGCAATTTCCTCGCGACGGACATCGAGGACCTCAAGCGGGAATGCCGCCAGCGCGCCGTGGCGGACCTGGAAGCCGTGATCTCCAACGCCACCGACTCGCTCACTTGATGAACAGCGTGGCCAACCTTACCACCTTCGATCCGGCCGAGTCGTCGCGGATCGACCTCGACGCCTACTTCGAGCGGATCGGATATGCCGGCCACCGGACGCCCACGCTGGACACCCTGCGGGCGATCCCCGCCCGCCACCCGGCGGCGATCCCGCTCGAGAACCTGAATCCGCCGCCGGGCTGGCCGGTCCGGCTGGACGCCGAATCACTGCCGCGGAAGCTCGTCGGCGACGGCTGGGGCGGCTGCAGCGCGCTCGGCTTCTCCGTCACCGGCCCGGCCCGGGTCGTGTGGAACCGCCCGGCCGACGCCGTGACGCCCCGGAGTCACATGCTCCTCCGCATTCTCCTCGACCGCGTCGACTACCTCGGGGACGTCGGCTCCGGCGGGAGCACGCTGACCGGTCCGCTCCGGCTCAAGCCCGACTCCGAGCAGGCCACGCCGCACGAGCCGGTGCGGCTGAGCCGGGCCGGCGGCGACCTGGTGATGCACGTCCGGATCCGCGAGGGCGCACGCGCTCCGCAACACCGAGCTGGCCGTCCATCATTTCGACGGACGACCGAGCGGCGAGCCCTGACCACCGCCGCGGTGCTGCGGGACACGCTCGAAGACACCGTCCGCCTCAGGGTGCCGGAGCGGCCGGAGGTCGGTGCGGCGTTCGAGCGGCTGACCTCGTATCCATCAGCGGCGGTGACCACCTGACGGCATGTGCCTCATCCTGATCGCGTACGATTCGCACCCCGACTACGCGCTGATCGTCGCGGCCAACCGCGATGAGTTCTACGACCGGCCCAGTGCGCCGGCCGGATTCTGGGCCGACGCGCCCCCGGTCCTGGCCGGACGCGATCTCAAGGCCGGCGGCACCTGGCTTGGCATCGACCGGCGCGGGCGTTTCGCCGCCGTCACCAACTACCGTCAGGGACAGCGCGAGCCGGATGCTCCTCGCTCCCGCGGCCGCCTGGTCAGCGACTATCTGACGACCCGGCTCGACGCGCGCGTGCATGTCGAGCGGGTCGAGCGCGACGCGGCGCTCTACAACGGCTTCAACCTGATCGCCGGTGATGCCCGCCAGTTGCTCTACTACTCCAATCGCGAGGGCCGGGTCCAGACACTCGTCCCGGACGTCTACGGGCTCAGCAATCATCTGCTCGACACGGCCTGGCCCAAGGTGGCTTCGACGAAGCACGCGCTGAACGCGCTGTTGAAGGACGATGCATCCGCGCTGGTCCCCGCCCTCTTCGCGCTGCTGGCCGATCGCCGGCAGGCCGCCGACCATCTGCTGCCGCGGACCGGCGTGAGTCCTGAATGGGAGCGCCTGCTGTCGTCGGCGTTCATCGCGTCGGGCGACTACGGCACCCGCTCGTCCACCGTTCTGCTGGTCGGGCGCGATGGCCGGGTCGTTTTCGTCGAGCGTACCTTCGCGGCCGGCGGCGTGCCCGGCGGAGAAGTGCGCCACCAGTTCGAGGCCGTCACATCGAGAGCGGTATAGCGGAACACGGTGAGCTTCGCCTCCACCTTCCCCGGCCATCGCACCGACCGCACCGGCTCCAGCCGCAATACGCTTCCGGCCACGCTCGCGGAGGTGTCCCCGGGTGTGATGCCGAGCGCGTTGCTGAAGCGGGAGCCGGAGAGAGCGACGAGCACGCCGCGCGGGTTGCGGGTCAGGAATCGCGACAGGCTGTCGGGATGCATTTGCCGGTTGGGTGCCCCGGGGGCGAAGAAGATGCGGGAACGTCGCAGGCGGGTGCGGAGAGCCACATAGGGCGTCGCTCCCCATCCGAAGTGATCGCTGACGAGCGCTGGGTGCGTGGCACCCATGGCCTCCAGCAGGACGGGCGGCAGCTCCAGTGCGATCGCCTGATTCTCGATGGTCGGAACCGGCGAGATCCCGGCCAGCCGGTCGAGCCCGATGCGCGCGAGGCAGCCTCGGCACGCGAAGACCGCGACGCCGGCCACCAGCCCGGCCGCGACAATGGCGAACGTCGCCGCCGGCCACCGCCGCACGCCCAGCCGCTCGTACACGAGGGCCGAGAACGGCAACAGGAGGATGCCGGCCGATTCGGTGTAGTTGAGCTTCGGAACCAGCGAGCCGCGGGCGATGGCGAGCATCCAGAGACCGATCAGCCCGCCAACGGGAAGGAGCCAGCCCCGGAAACGGTGTCGAGTCGTAACGGCCAGCGTGGCTCCCGCCACTGAGAGCAACCCGAGCGGCAGGGTCATCCCCCGGATGATCGTGACAGGGTACCGCAGCGCCGACTCGGCAAGTGCGGACCGGTCGGCATTCCTCCGCCCCATGGCGTCGAGCTCCCACCGCGAGGCCCAATTCATGCTATAGAAGGGGTCCCCGTGCTGGATGGTGTTGCCGATCATCCACACCAGCGGGTGGGTGGCGGCGCAGGCGGCGAAGACCACCATCAGCGCTGGCTTTCGCCGCAGCAGCACGCCCAGCAGCGGGATCAGTACCCAGCCTTCGTAGCGGAGCATCGAGGCCAGCGTGAGGGCGAAGCCGCCGGCCGCCGCGTGACGCCATGACCCTCTCTCCCGGCGAGCGAGGGCGACGGCGATCATCGAGAGGAGCAGGAAGAGGGCGAACGGTGTCTCCGATCTCACGGACACTCCGTTCCGGATCGCGATCGGATATACGGCGCAGCCGAGCGCGACCAACAGCGCCGCGCGCCCGCTCTCGAGCTCGACCGCGACGAACCGGTGCATCGCGACGCACGCGACCGCCGACAATCCGATGCTGAGAGCGATCGGCGCGTGCACGGGGTCCGGCATCACCGCCAGCGAGAGCGCGATCAGGTACGTGTGGAGCGGGCCCCAGACGCCGTGGGTGATCGGCCGCGGGTCGGACATCCAGTCCCAGGCGTTCCACACCCGAAAAGCCGCATCACCGCCGTCTGCCGTGGCGATGGGGAGAACGGCGAGCCGCACACCGGCCGCGACCAGGGCGACGACGAGCGCCGCCCAGACCTGATCGCTGAACACCGGGAACCGGCGATGCGTCTCGAGCTGCACAGGATGCGGTGGTGACGCGAGGAAGCTGACCCGATCCCGCTCGACCTGCAAGCCGCGGAAAGAGTCGATCATGCGATGGACCAAGGTCAAAGCCGACCTCGCGCTCGCCACGTCGGCCGAGGTGGTCCAGAAGCTCGCCGGCTACGCCGTCCTGGCGATTCTGGCGCGGTACGTCGACCAGACCGACATGGGTCGGGTGTTCTTCGCCTTCACGCTCGCCTGGGTGGTGGCCGTCGTCACCGAGCTGGGGACCAGCCGGTATCTCGTCCGTGAGATCGCCACCCGACCCGAGTCCGGCCTCGATCGACTGGGCGAGGTACTGGCGCTCCGGGTGCCGCTCGTCGCCGGCGGATTCATCCTGGTCAACGCGGCAGTCGCGATGGTCCAGCCGGAACTCGCGCCGGTCGTGCTCCCGGTGTCGGCCGCCGTCCTCGCAGGCGACCTGTACTACGCCTTCGCCGCGTTCCTGATCGGGCGGCGCGAGGTTGGGCTTCGCCTCGCGACGGGTTTGAGCGGCCCCGTGGTGCTCGTCGTCCTGGTGGTCGGCATGGTCCGGCGCGGCGCCACGCTGGAGGAAATCCTCGCCTGCTACGTCATCGCCAGTCTGGTCCCGCTCGGCGCGGCCGCGGTCGTGGTGTGGCGGCGCTTCGGGCCGATCCGAGCGGCGGCGAGCCGTGCCGGAGTCTGGCATGCGGCCCGGGGCTCGCTTCCCTTCTTCTTCCTCACGGCGCTCGGCATCGTCCACTTCAAGGTCGACACGCTGCTTCTGTTCGGGTTGACGTCGCCGGCGGCGGTGGCGATCTACGAGACCGGGTATAAGCTGTTCGAGGTGTCTCGCCTGGTGATCCGCCCCACCGCCACGGTGTTCTTCCCGGTGACGGCGGCGCTCGCGGCCGCAGGCGATTGGACCGGCTTCGCTCGGGTGCTGCGCAGACTGCTGCTGCTCTCGGGCGCGGTCGGAGCCGGCCTCGCCGCCGTGATGGTCGTGGGGGCCGGCCTCGTCGTGACTCTGGCGTGGGGTGATCGATATGCGGACACCGCCCCGGTGCTGCGGATTCTCTATCTCGCCGTTCCGGCGGTGTACGTCGCGTTCGTCGCGACGTTCGCCGCAGGCTCCCTGCACCTCGAGGGCGCCGCTGCGAGGGTGCTGGCCGTCTGCCTCGCGATGAACGTCGGCCTCAATCTCCTCGTCATCCCGCGGTGGGGGCCGATCGGCGCGGCATGGACCACCCTCGTGACCGAGATGCTGGCGGCAGCCTGGCTGCTCGGGCTCGTGCTGCACGCGTTGCGCGCTCGCATGGCCGAGGGAAAGCCGGACCCGCGGCCGCTATCCGCGGCGGAACTGTCGATCGATGGGTGACCGCCTCCGGATCGCGATGATCGCCGCCTGCCCGTTCCCGGCCGGGCGGGGCACGCCGATCCGGATTCTCCGGATGGCGGAGGCGCTGGCCAGGCGCGGCCATGACGTCGATGTCGTGACGTATCCCCTGGGTTACGGGCCCGTGGCGGCGGGCGTGACGCTGCACCGCACCCGCGACCTGCCCGGATACCGGCACTACGAACCGGGGCCGACCTGGCAGAAGCTCCTGGTGCTCGATCCGTTGCTCGCTGTGAGAACGGCGCGCCTGCTTCGCTCCCGCCCGATCGACGTCGTGCATGCACATCACGCGGAAGGACTGCTCGCCGCTCTCGCGGGACGGGGTCGGCGGCGCACGGCGATCGTGTACGACGTCCATACCATTCTCGAGTCCGAGCTGCCGTTCTACGCGCCCCGCCTGGGGCGCCGTATGGTGGCCCGCGTCGGCCGCGCCCTCGACGCCCGGCTGCCGCGCTATGCCGACTTCGTGGTCGCGGCCCACGAGGACATCCGCCGCCGGCTGACGGGGATGGATCCCCGGCTGAGCTCGAAGATCGCGGTGGTGCCGAACGGCGTGGAGCTCGATCACTTCGCGGGTGAGCCCCGCGCGCCGCACGCGTCCGACGAGCGAACCCGGACCCTGGTGTACGCCGGCAACCTGGCGAGCTATCAGGGGATCGAGCACATGCTCCGGGCCTTCGCCGAGCTGCGGAGCCGGCGCGACGACGTGCGCCTCAGGATCGTGGGCGACTCGCCGTTCGCTCCGTACGAACGGCTGGCGGACGAGCTGGGGGTGCGTGACGCGATCGACCTCGTGCCCGCCGACTTCGAGGAGGTGCCCGGCCATCTTGGTGCAGCGTCCGTCGCGCTCCACCCGCGCACGAGCTGTGACGGCATTCCGCAGAAGCTGGTCAACTACATGGCGGCCGGCGCACCGATCGTCGCGTTCCGCGGCTCAGCCAAGCACCTCGTCCACGGCGAGCACGGCTGGGTGGTCGACGACGGTGACGTCCGGGCCTTCGCCGACGGGATCGACCGGCTGCTGCGCGACCCCGCCCTGGCCGACCGCCTCGGCGCCAACGCCCGGGCATACGCCCGGGAGACGCTGACCTGGGAGCGCACGGCCGAGCAGGCGGAGGCGATATACCGCCGGATCCTGGCGTAACGGCCGTCGTGGTGACGCACGACGGCGGCGACCGGCTGCTGCACGCCCTGGAGGCGCTGGAGCAGCAGACCCTCCCGCCTCACGCCGTGATCGTCGTGGACAGCGCCTCCCGCGATGACACCGCGGCGCGGGTGCGCGCCCGCTTCCCCCGCGTCACGCTGCTCCGGCTCGACGCCAACGCCGGCCCCTCCGTCGCCCGGAACGCCGGGCTCCGCAGCGCGGCGACGGAGCTCGTGCTGCTGGTGGATCATGACATCTATCTCGCGCGGGAATGTCTCGAGCGGTTGGTCGGCGCGCGCGACGAGTGGAACGCGGTGGTGGCGTGTCCCCGGATCCGGCTTCACCCCGAGCGGGAGATCGTACAGGCCGACGGCGGCGAGCCGCATTTCGTCGGCGCGCTGGCGCTGCGAAACGGCTTCCGGACGCTGGGCGAGCTGCCGCCGGCCCATGTGGGACCGGTGGGCGCGGTACCGAGCGGGTGCCTTCTCGTCCACCGCGGGCGAGTGCTGGAGGCGGGCGGGTTCGACGAGCTGATCTTCTTCTATTTCGAGGACCTGGAGTTCAGTCTGCGCCTGCGGAGCCTCGGCCACTGCTTCGTCGCCGTTCCTTCCGCGGAGGCGTTTCACGATCGCGGCGCGGGTTCGCCCGGGCTCGCCTTTCGGGGGGGCGGACACTATCCCCCGGAGCGATTCCACCTCACGTTGCGGCACCGACTGCTGGCCCTGCTGGTCCACTACCGTGTCCGTACCCTCGTCGTGCTCGGTCCCGCCCTGCTGCTGTACGAGCTGGCGAGCGTCGCTCTGGCGCTCCGGCGCGGCCTGCTGGGCGCGTGGGCCCGGGCGTGGATGTGGCAGTTCCGGAACGCGCCGGCGATCCGCGCGCGCCGGCGGACGGTGCAGCGCGCCCGCACGCGTCCGGATCGCGACATCCTGGTGGGTGGTCCGCTCCCGCTCGCGCCAGGCGTGATCGGCTCGCGCGCCGAGGGAAGCGCGGTGCGCCTCTTCTCCAGCCTGCTCGACGCCTATTGGCGCCTCGTCAGACGATCGATCGGATGAACGCTCCTCGCGTCTCGGTCGTCATCCCCTGCTACCGGCACGCCGGCCTGCTCCGGCGGTGCCTCGAAGGGGTCGCGTGGGACCGACAGGGCGACACCTTCGAGACCATCGTGGTGAACATCGGCGCGGATCCCGTGGTGGCGGGCCTCGCGGCCGAGTTTCCCGGCGTCCGGCTCGTGGCCAGCGCCGAGCGGCTCTGGCCGGGTGCCGCGCGCAACCGAGGCGCCCGCGCCGCGCAGGGCGAGCTGCTGCTGTTCCTCGACGCCGATTGCGTGCCCGAGCCGGGGTGGGTGCGTGCGGCCACGGCGGCGCTGGAAACCGGTGCCCGTCTCGTCGGGGGACCGGTGCTGGATCTTCTGCCGAATCATCCGATCGCCGTGAGCGACAACCTGCTCCAGTTCGCGGAGTATCCCGCGGACCGCCCGGAGGGGCCGGTCACCAAGTTTCCGGGGTGCAGCCTCGCCATTCGGCGCACCGACTTCGAGGCGCTGGGCGGGTTCCCGGAACAGCTCCGAATGGGCGAGGACACGCGATTCAGCACCGCCGCCCTGGCCCGGTGGCCGGGCGGGCTGCATTTCGCCCGCGCGATGCGGGCGCGTCACCGGGGTCGCACCGGGCTGCGGGATTTCATCACGCATCAGACCTGGCTCGGCTACGCCCGGGGTCTCCTCGGCAGCGACCTCGCGCCCAGTCAGCGGCGGCTCGCCGAACACGCGGTAATGGCTCCCGCGGTCGCGCTCAAGCGTCTGAGCTACATTCTGGGGTGCACGCTGCGGTGGCATCCCACCCGCGTCCCGGCCGCGGTAGCGCTGACTCCCCTCCTCGCGATGGGGCTTCTCGGTTACGCAGTGGGGCTGCGCCGGGGCCTGCGGCACGGGGTCGTGCCGCAGGAGCCGTGGTGAGCGCGCCACTGCGCCTGGGCCTGATCGGCTGCGGGCGCGCGGCCGAGCGACTCTGGCTGCCGGCGTTCCAGGCGGTGGCGGAGGCGCGACTCACGGCCGTGGTCGACCCGCGGCCGGAGCGGCGCGCGCTGATCGCGCGCGATGGCGGAGCCCAGCGGACGCTCGAGCGGGTCGACGCGCTGTTCGCCGATCGCGCGGTGGACGCCGCGATCGTCGCGACCCCCCCGGCGACGCACGTCGCGGTCGCACGCCTAGGGCTCGAAGCGGGCGTGCCGCTGCTGGTCGAGAAGCCGTTCGCCCCGACTGTCGCGGAGGCCGTCGCGCTCGCCGCGCTGGCGCGGGCGACCGGCACACCGGTCATGGTCGGCTTCAACCGCCGCTGGTGGCCGCCGGCGGAGCGGCTCCGGCAGCGGCTCGCGGGACGCGGGGCGGGCACGGCGGAGCTGGTCTTCGTCGCCGACGCGACGCGGTGGTTCGCGATCGCCGGCGCGCCGGATCTGCTCGACGATCTCGGCACCCACCAGCTCGACCTGCTGAGGTTTCTGTTCGGCGTGGAGATCCAGACCATCAGCGCGAGCCAGGTTGAGCCGAAGGAGATTCGATTGGTTGCCCGGCTGACCGACGGTACCATCGCCCACTGCCGCCTCGCGCATGCGGGCACCTCGGAGGAATCGGTGCGGGCGAGCGCGGGCGGGCGGCGCTTTCACATCCATGCCAAGTCGAGCCGCTTGACTCCGCCGGATGGTCCGGCGCGACGCGGACTGGACCTGGTCGGGCGGCTGTGGCGCCGCACCGCCGGAGCACGGAGCCCCTTGCTTCGCTCCTTCGAGCATGAGCTTCGCGCCTTCGTCGCCGCGGTGCGCGGCGGAATCGAGCCCAGCCCCGGCGCCGCTGACGGCGTCGCCGCCGCACGCGCGGTCGCGGCCGCGCGCGAGTCGCTTGCGCAGGGGGGGCTGGACGTGAGACCGTCATGAGCCCGCCCGCGCCGCATGTCCTTCTGATCGCTCTCGATGCAGCCGAGCCGACCTTGGTCGAGCAGTGGATGGCCGACGGCTCGCTGCCGGCGCTCCGAGCGCTCCGCGAGCGGGGCGGGTACGGACGCCTCGCCTCTTCCGCCGACTGGCTGGCGGGCTCGCCCTGGCCCACGTTCTACACCGGCACCCCACCCGGCGATCACGGCTTCTATCACCACCTCGGGTGGCACGCGGCCCGGATGCAGACGGTGCGCCCCACGCCGGACGCTCTCCCGCTCACCCCGTTCTGGCGAGCGTTCGGCCGGCACGGACCGCGCGCCGTCGTTCTCGATGTTCCGATGACGTACCAGGCGCAGCCGTTCAACGGCGTCGAGATCGCCGGATGGGCCACCCACGACGGCCTGGTGCCGCCCTCCGCGTTTCCCGCGGAGGTCATGCGGTGGGTCGGGCGCGAGATCGGGCCCTCTCCCGCGCGCTACGAAGAGTACGTGCCCCTTCCCGCGCGACGCCTGCTGGAGATCCGGGACGAGCAGATCCGCGCCACCGGCCTGGTGGCCGACCTCGCGACCGCACTGCTCGGTCGCGAGCCGTGCGACCTGTTCATCGCCGCGCTCGGTGCAACCCACCGTGGAGGACACCAGCTCTGGGACGAGACCGGGCTCAAGCGCGAGCCGAGCCCGGACGAGCGAATGGCCCTTCGCGACGCGCTGCGGCAGGTCTACGCCCCCTGTGACGCCGCCGTCGGCCGAATTGCAGCGGCGGCTGGTGAGCCGGCGCTGCTGCTCGTTTGCTCGCTGCACGGCATGGGACCCAACACCAGCCGGCTCGACGTGTTGCCGGAGATGCTCCACCGCATCCTCGCTGGCGGGTCGTCGTCAGGAGCGAAGCGGAGCAGCGTTCTCCATCGGGTGCGTGGACTGGTGCCGAACCAGTGGCGGCACGCGCTGAAGAACCGGCTTCCGCTCGCCATCCAGGATCGCCTCACCGCCTTCTGGCGGATCGGCGGCAGCGACTGGTCGCGCACCCGCGCCTTTTGCCCGCTCGCAGACCTCCAGGGCTACATAAGGATCAACCTCGCGGGGCGGGAGGCCGCGGGCGTGGTAAAGCCCGGAAGCGAGTGTGATGCGCTCGTTCGAGAGATCACCGATGGGCTCGAGAGCTTCACCGACGTGGAGTCCGGCGAACGGGTCGTGCGCGACGTCGTCCGGAGTGACGCACTGTATCCCGGCGGCGGGCGGGTCTCGGAGCTGCCCGACCTGCTGGTGCGGTGGGCAGCGAGTCCAGCCGCGGAGCAGCGGGCCATCACGTCGGCGCGGTTCGGAACCATCGCGATGCCGTCGCCCGGCACGAACCCCACCGGTCGAAGCGGGAACCACCGCCCGGAGGGGTTCCTGATCGCCGTCGGCTCGGGGTTCGCACCAGGCGCGACGATCGAAGGCGGCCACATCCTCGACCTCGCGCCCACGGTGCATGCAGCGCTCGGCCTGCCGACGCCCGACGGGATGCGAGGCCGGGATCTTCGTTCCGCGACCGCTCCCAATGGCCCTCCAGTACGAGATCGCTGATCTCTCCGCGAGTGAGCTCCGCCGCCTGGTGGGCCGGCGGGAGCTTTCGCCGGTCCAGATCGTCGAGGCGTGTCTGGCGCGCGTCGAGCGGTACAACGGCAGGCTGAACGCGGTCGTGACGTTGAACGAGGGCGCACTCGATGACGCCCGCGCGCTCGAGCGCGAGGCCGCGCGCGGCAACATGGGCCCGCTCTGCGGCCTGCCGGTCGGCATCAAGGACGTGACGTGGGTGGCCAAGGTTCGCACCACGTACGGCTCGCCGGTCTACGCCGACCACGTTCCGGAGGTCGATGCGCTCGTGGTGCGGCGCCTCCGCGAGGCCGGCGCGGTCATCCTCGGCAAGACCAACTGCCCGGAGTTCGCCGCGGGCGGCAACACCTTCAATGATGTCTTCGGCCGCACCCGGAATCCGTGGAACCCGGAGCGGAGCGCCGGCGGCTCCACCGGCGGGGGGGCGGTCGCGCTGGCCGCGGGCATGGTCGCGCTGGCGGAAGGCACCGATCTGGGCGGCTCGCTGCGGATCCCGGCATCGTTCTGCGGGCTGGTCGGTCTTCGGCCGTCGCCGGGCCTGGTGCCCACCTGGCCGTCGGACTGGCTGTGGGACACCCTCCAGGTGACCGGCCCCATGGCCCGCACGGCAGAGGACGTCGGGCTCATGCTCGACGCCGTGGCGGGGCCGAGCCCGCTGGTGCCGTTCTCGCAGCCGACGGCGGGCCGCAACTTCGCCGCGGCGGCGGCCGCCGGGATCCGCCGCGGGCTCCGGCTCGCGTACTCGCCCGACCTGATCGGCATCGGCGTGGATCCGGACGTCGAGCGGGCCTGCCGGGCGGCGGCGTTCGAGCTCCGCCAGATGGGCGCCACGGTCGAGGAAGTCGAGCTCGACCTGAGCGAAGGGCGCGACGCGTTCCTGGCGCTTCGCGGCCTCTGGTTCGTCAACCAGATGCATATCCGTGCGGAGCACCTCGAGCAGTTCGGTCCCAACGTCGCGGGGAACATCCGCGCGGGGCTCAACACGACGATGGCCGACCTCGCCGCCGCCGAGTATACCCGCGGGCGGATCAGAGAGATGGTGCTCGACCTCCTCTCCCGATACGATCACCTGGTGACGCCCGCGATGGCGATACCGCCGTTCCCCGTGGAGCAGAACTATCCGGAGACCGTGGCCGGGAAGGTGATGAAGACGTACGTGGACTGGATCGCGCCGACGTTCGTGCTGAGCCTCACGGGATTGCCGGTCGGGGTGGCGCCGTGTGGCCTCGACTTCGAGGGGATGCCGGTCGGCCTCCAGATCGTGGGGGGGCCGTTCGGTGAGGAGGCAGTGCTCGCGCTGGCCGGCGCCGTGCAGCAGGCCAGGCCGATCGGGCGGCCGCCGCTCGAGCGCCTGGCGCGGTGATCCGCCGCGTTCGCGCCGGCGAGCTGACGCGGGTCGCCCTCGCGTTCGTCGCCTTCTTCCTGCTCCTCTGCAGCTACTACATGCTGCGCCCGGTGCGGGACGAGATGGGCGTGCAGACCGGTGTCGACCGCCTCCAGTGGCTGTTCAGCGGCACGTTCGTGTTCACGCTGCTCACCGTGCCGGCCTTCGGCTGGGTGGTGAAGCGGGTGCCGCGGGCTCGTCTCCTGCCGGTGGTGTACGGATTCGTGGTCACCAATCTGCTGGCCTTCTACGCCGTGTTCGCGGCCGGGATCACCCCCGTCACCGCGGCGGCGTTCTTCATCTGGCTGAGCGCGTTCAACCTCATCGTGGTGTCGCTCTTCTGGAGCAACGTGAGCGACGCGTTCACCACCGAGCAGTCGCACCGGCTGTACGGCTACATCGCCGCGGGAGGCACCGCGGGCGCGCTGGCCGGACCGGCTCTGACCGCGCTCCTGGCCCGCCACCTGAGCAGCGCGCATCTGCTCGCGCTTTCGGCCCTGCTGCTCGCCGCGGCCGCGGCGTGCATGGTGCTCCTCCGCCGCGCGCATGCCGTCGACTCGCCGGCTGCGGCGCGCCCGATCGGCGGATCGGTGCTCGCCGGCGTTCCGCTGACGCTGAAGCTGCCGAGCCTGCGCGGAATCGCGCTGCTGGTGATCTGCTACACCGCCGTCCACACCGTGCTGTACGTCGAAATAGCGGACCTGGCGCAGCGCACCTATCCCGATTCCGGCGAGCGGACCGCGTTCTTCGCCAGCCTGGATCTCGCCGTGAACACTCTCGCCCTCGCGATTCAGCTGCTGCTGACCCGGCCGATCGTGCAGCGCTTCGGTCTGGCCGCGGCCCTGTCGGTGGTCCCGCTCGTCGTCCTGGCGGGTCTCGCGGCCGCCGGCATCTGGCGCACCGCGCTCCTGCTGGCGGGCACGCAGATCGCGAACCGCGCCGGGGAGTTCTCGCTCGTGCGGCCGGGCCGCGAGATGATCTACCCGACGGTCGATCCGGAGAGTCGGTACAAAGCCAAGAACTTCATCGATACGGCGGTCTATCGCGGCAGCGACGCCGTCATGGCCTGGCTGGTCTCGACCGTCCGGTCGGCCGGGCTCGACGCGGTGACCCTCGTCGCCATCCCGATCGCGTTAGCATACGTGGTGACCGGCGTCAGGGTCGGGAGGGGGCATGACCGGAAGGAAGCCTGACATGAGCCCGGACCGAACCACCCGGCGCGACGCGCTCCGGCTCATCAGCGCGGGCATGGCCGGGCTCTTCACCGCTCCGTCGGCAGGAGCCCGGGCAATACCGCCGGTTCGCCCGGCAGCCATTCTGATCCGCAGGATCCCGTCGTCCGGCGAGGCGGTTCCGGTCATCGGCGTCGGGACCTGGCAGACCTTCGACGTCGGCCGGGATCCGGCCGAGCGCGCACCGCTCGAGGAGGTGCTCAGCGCGTTCGTGGCGCTGGGCGGCAAGGTGATCGACTCGTCGCCGATGTACGGCAACTCCGAGGAGGTGGTCGGCGACATCGCCGGCAAGCTGGGGCTCCGCCCCAAGCTCTTCGTCGCCACCAAGGTGTGGACGTCGGGAAAGACCAGCGGGATCCGGCAGATGGAAGCCTCGATGCGGAAGCTGCGGGCCGATCCCATCGACCTGCTCCAGGTGCACAACCTGCTGGACGCCGGCACCCACCTCGACACGCTGTTCGGCTGGAAGCGGGAGGGTCGGATACGCTACGTCGGGGTGACCCACTATACCGCGGGCAGCCACGACGACGTGGCGAAGGTCGTGGTCTCGCAACCGGTCGATTTCATCCAGGTCAACTACTCGATCGGCGAACGGGAGGCCGAGCGGCGCCTGCTGCCCCTGGCCCGCGACCGGGGCGTAGCCGTGATCGCCAACCGTCCGTTCGCCGGCGGGGATCTGTTCCGCCGGCTCCGGACCAGGCCGTTGCCCGCGTACGCCGCGGAGGTCGGCTGCGAGAGCTGGGCGCAGCTCATGCTCAAGTTCATCGTCGCCCACCCCGCCATCACCTGCGCGATTCCCGGCACGTCAAAGGTGGAGCATCTCCGGGACAACATGAAGGCGGGCGAGGGCCGGCTGCCGGACGAGGCGCTCCGGGCGCGGATCGCGGTGGAGGCGGCGTAGGCCGGGAACCTTTCCGGGTCGAGCGCGTCGGTATCTACAGAGCCTCCAGGAGATCACCATGCGACTCGCACTCGTTGTCATCGCTCTCACGCTGGTGGCGGGCGGCGCCGCCGCTCAAGCCGCTGCGCCCGCGCCGCCGCCGCACGCCATCATTGCCTTGCCCGACAAGGTCGTGTTCGGCCCCGCACCCGACATCCTTCCGGCGGGCGCGAAGCTCGCCGTGCTCGAGGGAAATCCCTTCGAGACCGGGCCGTTCACCATGCGCCTCTCCGTGCCGGACGGGTATCGCATCCCGCCGCACTCTCATCCGTTCGTCGAGCACGTGACCGTCGTCAAGGGAACCTTCAAGGTGGGCATGGGTGAAAAGTTCGATGCCTCCGCCATGACCGCGCTGCCGATGGGGACCTTCGCGGCGCTCGCACCCGGCGTACGGCATTTCGCGCAAGCCGAAGGCGAGACCGTCCTCCAGCTGCACGGGAACGGTCCCTGGAGCCTGGTCTACGTCAACCCTGCGGACGACCCCCGGCAGCGCGGGGCCACACCGTAGCGCGATGCTGGTGATGGCGAGCGGCGAGGGCACACGGATCTGGTTCGAGCACGCCGTTCTGGCGGTCCTGCCGGACCTTGTCAGCACGGCGCTGCGCCTCACCAGGAACCGCGCCGATGCCGAGGACCTCGTCTCCGACGCCGTCGCCAGGGCGTGGCTCGCGCGCGGATCGCTCAGGGACCGCGACCGGTTCCGCGGCTGGATCTTCCGGATCCTCACCAACCGGTTTCTGAGCGAGCGCCGGGCGCACGCCGGCCGGGCGGCGGACGAATCCCTTGACGAGGGCGCCGCGAACTTCTCGCTCTTCGAGCGGCTGCACCAGCCCTTTCTCCTGTGGTGGAGCACGCCGGAGCAGGAGTTCCTCGACAAGCTGGCGCGCGAGGATCTCGTCCGGGCGATCGACAGCCTGCCGGAGGCATTCCGCGTCGTCGTGGTGCTGGCCGACGTGCAGGGATTCTCCTACAAGGCGATCGCCGACACCCTCGCTGTCCCGGTTGGAACGGTCCGATCGCGACTCGCTCGCGGCCGCGCGCAGCTGCAGAGCGCGCTCTGGGAGCATGCCTGCGACGCGGGCCTGAACCGTACCGTACACCGGAAGCCGGATATCGCATGAGCGACCCCACGACGATCAACTGCGAAGCGGCGTTGCGGCTGCTCGCGACCTATCTCGACGGCGAGCTGGATGGCGCCGATCAGGACAGCGTGGTGCGGCATCTGAAAACCTGCCGTAGCTGTTACTCCCGGGCGGAGTTCGAACGGCGGCTCAAGACGGAGGTCGAGGGGCTGCGCCGGGAAGAGATCTCCCCGGCGTTCGAGCAGCGGGTGCGGCGGCTCATCACCGAGTTCTGAGCGCGGAGGACCCCGTGGTCGCGATTCTCTCGAACCAGCGCGAGGTCATCCTGGACGCGGTGCGGCGGATGTATACCGACGTCGCCACGGCGCCCGAGCGGGAGTTCCACTTCCCCACCGGCCGGCGCGCGTGCGAGTTCGTCGGTTATCCTGCGGAGCAGCTCGACCCGCTCCCGCCGACGGTCCTCGAGTCGTTCGCCGGCGTGGGCTATCCGTTCGCGGCCGGGGTGATCCTGCCGGGTGATGTCGTGCTCGACATCGGCTCCGGCTCGGGCACCGACGCGCTGATCGCGAGCGGTCTCGTGGGGGCCGCCGGGCGCGTCATCGGACTGGACCTGACCGAGGCGATGCGGGAGAAGCTGCGGGCGAACGCCGCCCTGGCGGGGGCCGCGAACATCGAGGTGGTCGCGGGTAACGCCGAGGAGATCCCGCTGCCGGACGGATGCGTGAACGTCGTGACGACCAACGGGGTGCTGAACCTCGTGCCCGACAAGACGCGGGCGATCCGCGAGATCGCGCGCGTGCTCCGGCCCGGCGGGCGGCTGCAGCTGGCGGACATCGTCGTGGACACCCTCCCCTCGGAGGCGTGCCGGGCGCACCCGGAGCTCTGGGCGGAGTGTGTCGTTGGCGCCACGACCGTCGAGACGTACCTGGCGGAGTTTAGGTCGGCCGGGCTCTGCGATCTGGACGTGCTGGCCCGCCTGGACTACTTCGCCGGAAGCTCGAGCGCCGAGACGCGGAAGGTCGCCGGCTCGTTCGGCGCCCACAGCGTGGTGCTGCGGGGCCGAAACCCTTGACGCCGGATTGGTGGCGTTGAGCCAGGAAGCCGTTCGGGTCGGATTCTTTCTGGCGGGCTTGTTCACCCTGCTCTCCTGGGAGCTGACGAGTCCGCACCATGCCCCGACCGCGCCGCGCCTGCGCCGTTGGACCGTCAATCTCTCGTTCGCCGCACTCAACGGTGGTGTCGTCTCCCTGCTCTGCGCCGCCTGCTACGCGCTGGCCGCAGCGGGCACCGCGCCGTGGCGCTACGGTCCGTTCCAGCAGCTCGGCCCGCCGACCTGGCTCCGCCTGCCGCTTGAGGTGGCGGTATTGGATCTCGCGGTCTACGCGCTGCACCGGGCGTACCACTCCGCCCCGGCCCTGTGGCGGTTCCACCAGGTCCATCACTCCGACCTGGACCTCGACGTCACCTCGGCTTCGCGCTTCCACGTCGGCGAGGTCCTCGTTTCGGCCGTCGCGAAGCTTGCGCTCGTGCTTGGGCTCGGAATCTCTGCCGTGGGGCTGGTGAGCTTCGAGATACTCCTCCTCCTGGCCGCACAGTTTCAGCACGCCAACGTGCGGGTCTCGTCCGGCCTGGACCGCGTGCTCTGGTGGACCTTTGTCCCGCCGGCGATGCACCGCGTGCACCACCATCCGGTGCGGGGGGAGATGGACTCGAACTTCGGGACGCTCCTCACCCTGTGGGATCGGCTCTTCAGGACGATGCGTTCCGACTGCAGCGACGAGAGCCGCTTCGGCCTGCCCGGAGCGGAGCGGGAGGCGGCCTCGTGGCTCACCACGTTGCTCTCGATGCCATTTCGTCCGGCGGCCAACCGGGAACGCTTTTAGTTTCGGAGTCCATGGACTCCGAGCTTCAGCGCTTCCGCGACGCCCTCGCGGGCCGCTACCGGCTCGAGCGCGAGCTCGGCCGCGGCGGCATGGCCACGGTATTCCTGGCCGAGGAGCTCCGCCATCGTCGCGCGGTCGCGGTCAAGGTGCTCCACGCCGATCTGGCCGCGTCGCTCGGTGCCGCGCGCTTCCTCCGCGAGATCGAGGTCGCCGCCCGGCTGGTTCATCCTCACATCCTGAGCCTGCTCGAGTCGGGCGAGGCCGGCGGGCTGCTCTACTACTCGATGCCGTACGCGCCGGGCGATTCACTACGGGCCCGGCTGCGCCGCGAGGGTGAGCTTCCGATCGACGTCGCGGTCCACATCCTCCGCGAGGTGCTCGACGCGCTCGCACACGCCCACGCCGAGGGCATCGTCCACCGCGACATCAAGCCGGAGAACGTGCTGTTCCTCGGCGCCCACGTGCAGCTGGCCGACTTCGGGATCGCGAAGGCGCTTCAGGCCGCCGGCCAGGGGACTGCGCTCACCGCCACCGGCATCGTCCTCGGGACGCCGGCGTACATGGCGCCGGAGCAGGTGACGGCCGACCCTCAGCTCGACCATCGCGCGGACATCTACGCCGCAGGTGTCCTCGCCTACGAGATGCTCGCCGGCGCGCCCCCGTTCACCGGCGCCGACTCCCGTCAGGTGGCCGCCGCCCACTTGACTCGGGCGGTGGAGCCGCTGGAGCGGGTCCGGCCGACGGTGCCGGCAGCCCTGGCCGCCCTGGTGATGCGATGCCTGGAGAAGCGCCCCGCGGACCGCTGGCAGTCGGCCGAAATGGTGCTCCGGCAGCTCGACCTCGCGTCGGCCACCGCGACCGGCACCGCCAGCGTCCCGCTGCAGCTCCACCGGGAGCTGGGCAGCGCCACGTACCGCCTCACCGAGGACATCTGCCGCCGGCTGGATCGGGCGTCGTTCGATCCCCGGTTGATCGGCGACAGCATGCAGTACCTCGACAACCGGACACCCTCGGACGTGCTGCTGGCGTGCATCCCCGCCTGCGGTCTCGACGCGGAGCAGTTCGCCCCGTTTCTGCGAACCACTCGCCACCGGGCGATGGCGCCGACCATGCTGGGCTTCGAGCCGAACCGCAGGCGGCGACCCCGCCTCACCCTGCAGGACCACCTCGTGCTCACCCGCGAATGGCTGCACGCGATGGTCCTCCAGCTGCGGCCGCATCTGGTCGTGCTGGTAGGGTTCTCCTCCGGTGGGGACGTCGCCCTGCGGCTGGCCGCCGCCCCGGCCGGTGACCGCCCGGTTCAGATCGACGGCTGTCTCTCGCTGGGCTGCAACCTCGCGGTCGAGACCTGTTTCGTCACCCGTGTGGTCTCAGACATCGGCACCGGCGGCGAAGCGGAGACGCTGCACGCGCTGCGCGGCATCGGGCAAGGCGTGAAGTCGCTGGACGACTGGATCAACGTCCACGAATATCTGATCCGGATCACGCGCAAGTTCCGCGAGACGTTCGAGCCCCTGCAGACGTTCGCCAGGGGCATCGTCGGGCCGTTCGAGGCCGGGCCGCTCATCCCGTTCGTCGCGTGGTACCGCGACGCCACCCGCCAGGGCCGGCGCCTCCGCTGCGTCTTCGAGGACAGCGGCCACTATCACGCTCTGGTGCGGGAGCTTCAGTTGCGCAACCTCGACGAGCGCGTCCTGGGCGAACGATATGAGGAGGAGTCGATCGTGGTCGATCCGGACACCAGCCACTTTTCTCTGCTGGAGTCCGACCGGATCGAGCGCCACGTGGACGCGCTGCTCCGCCGCCTGCGGGAGGCGCCCGCTCCGCTCTCGCCCACCGTCGCGCCTGCCTGACTCAGGATCCGCAGGGGTCTGGACAGTCGGCGCGGCCCCGTGTACCGCTCGGCTCCGTTGCGAATTGCGAGCGCCACTGGTGGGCGGATTCCCGGAGCGCACCCGTCACCCACGATCGGGCGGACCGCACGCGGCGGCGGAACACCGCGCGAGGCAACGATTTGGCCAGGTTAACAGTGGCGGCGGCCACGCCGCCGCCGAGCGCCGGAGGCCGCACCACGGTCCTTGCTGTCCTCGCCGTCCATGACGCTCCGGCCCCCGGGCGACGCCCTCACCGGCACTGTAGAGCTGAACTCCGTGCGCGCCGCCCTCACGGCGGAATACGAGATCCTCGAGGAGCTCGGGCGCGGCGCCATGGCGATCGTGTACCGCGCGCGGGATCTGCAGCTCGCTCGCGAGGTGGCGCTCAAGGTTTTGCCGAGAACGCTGCTGCACGACGCGCAGTTGGTCGAGCGGTTCCAGCGCGAGGCCCGGACCGCGGCACGCCTCGAGCACCCGCACATCGTGCCGATCTACCGGGTGGGACGGCAGGGCGACGTCATCTATTTCGCGATGCAGTACCTCCGCGGCGAGTCGCTCGCGGCGGTGCTGGACCGCCGGGGTCGCCTCCCTCCGGACGAGATCCGGCGGTTGCTGGTCGAGGTGGGTGAGGCGATCGATTGCGCGGCTTCCCACGGCGTGGTCCACCGCGACATCAAGCCCGACAACATCGTCTTCGACGAGCGCGGGCGCTCGGTGGTCACGGATTTCGGGATCGCCCGCTCGGTGGCGGAGGGCCAGCTCACCCGCGTGGGCGTGTCGGTGGGCACCCCGCACTACATGAGCCCTGAGCAGGCTCGCGGCCAGCCGGCCGACGCACGAAGCGATCTCTACAGCCTCGGCGTGGTCGCGTACCGCTGCCTGAGCGGTCGCGTGCCGTTCGACGCGGCCGACGACA
>JBOHSY010000517.1:0-4183 GCA_050733355.1 Gemmatimonadales bacterium
AGCGGCCGGTCCCGGCCGATCCCCGGTACGACAGCCAGACGGTCTCCAAGTTCGTCAACAACCTCATGTTTCAGGGGAAGAAGAGCGTCGCCGAGGGGATCTTCTACCGGGCGATGGACCTCATCGAGGAGCGTACCGGGCAGCCGGGCGTGGCCGTGTTCAAGCAGGCGGTGAACAACGCCAAGCCCACGCTCGAGGTGAAGAGCCGGCGGGTCGGCGGCGCCTCACTCCAGGTGCCGGTCGAGGTGCGGCCGGAACGCCGGACCGCGCTCGCCATGCGGTGGCTCATCTCGTTCTCGCGGGGCCGCAACGAGAAGACCATGTCGGAGCGCCTGGCCGCCGAGCTGATCCTGGCGTCCAAGGGCGAGGGAAATACCATCAAGAAGAAGGAAGACACGCACCGGATGGCGGAGGCGAATCGCGCCTTTGCCCACTACCGCTGGTAGCGGAGGCGGTAAAAGGCGGGACCGACGGTAGGGGTGGGTTTGAAGGGCGTTTGGGCCGCTGGGTGCGTTCCCGGCGGCCTCTTTGTTGCTTGGTCTTCGCGCGCTCGCGGTTTCTTCGCGCCCTTTGCGTTTCGAGGGTTGACCACGCGCCGAAACCCGCTATTTTCATCGGGCTACGGGGAAACTGCACTTCCGGTATCCCTCAGCCAGACAGACAATCGGGCGACGTGACGGCCGCGGGAGCGGCCATGACCTCTCGCCTTCAGAAGACAACGCGTACTCACGCCGCCGAGGTTCGCCTCGCAGGGGTGGGTCGTCCAGGGAGCTGATCCCGGATGCGCGCGGAGCGATACCACCGGATGCGCCGGAGTACGGTGCGGGCCGGGTCGGTCGCCCCGCTTTTTCGTTGGACCGAGACAGACCTGACATCGCCGAACGGAGCCATGGCCCGGAACACCCCACTCGAGCGTTATCGCAACATCGGCATCATGGCCCACATCGATGCCGGGAAGACGACGACGACCGAGCGCATCCTCTACTACACGGGGAAGAACTACAAGATTGGCGAGGTCCATGAGGGCGCGGCCACCATGGACTGGATGGAGCAGGAGCAGGAGCGGGGCATCACGATCACCTCGGCGGCGACGACCTGCTTCTGGAAGCGGCACGGCACCCTGTACCGGATCAACATCATCGATACGCCCGGCCACGTGGACTTCACCGTCGAGGTGGAGCGATCGCTGCGCGTCCTCGACAGCGCCGTCACGCTGCTCGACTCGGTGGCCGGCGTGGAGCCCCAGACCGAGACCGTCTGGCGCCAGGCCGACCGCTACGGCGTGCCGCGGATGATCTTCGCGAACAAGATGGACCGCGTCGGCGCGGACTTCGAGCGCTGCCTCGCGATGATTCGCGACCGGCTCACCAAGAAGGCGCATCCCATCCAGCTCCCGGTGGGCTCGGGCGAGCTGTTCACCGGGCACATCGACGTCATCCGGCGGGTGGAGGTCATCTTCGACGACGAGACCCTGGGCAAGACCTACACCGAGATGCCGGTCCCGGAGGCGTACCGCGAGCGGGTCGAGCAGGTCCGCCACGAGCTGATCGAGGCGGCGGTGGAGCACCACGACCGGCTGCTCGAGAAGTATCTCGGGGGCGAGGAGCTCACCGAGGCGGAGATCCACGAGGCGATCCGCAACGCCACCATCAAGGACGGCTTCGTGCCCGTGCTCTGCGGCGCGTCCTTCAAGAACAAGGGCGTGCAGGCGCTGCTCGATGCGGTCATCGACTATCTGCCGAGCCCGATGGACATCCCCCCGGTGCAGGGGCACCTGCCGCTCCACGACGACACGCACGTCGAGCGGTGCGCCTCGGACGCGGAGCCGTTCAGCGCGCTCGCCTTCAAGATCATGACCGACCCCTACGTGGGCCGGCTGACGTACTTCCGGGTGTACTCGGGCTCCCTCAAGTCGGGCAGCTACGTGTACAACACGACGAAGGACAAGCGGGAGCGGATCGGCCGGCTGCTCCAGATGCACGCGAACAAGCGGGACGAGATCGAGGAAGTGCTCGCCGGCGACATCGCCGCGGCCATCGGCCTCAAGGACACCCGCACGGGCGACACGCTCTCGGATGAGGACAAGCCGGTCATCCTGGAGGCGATGCGGTTCCCGAATCCGGTCATCGACGTCGCCATCGAGCCCAAGACCAAGGCCGACCAGGACAAGCTCGCGGTGGCGATGCAGAAGCTGGCGGAGGAAGATCCCACGTTCCGGATCCGCTCCGACCAGGAGACCGGCCAGACGATCATCGCGGGCATGGGCGAGCTGCACCTCGAGATCATCGTGGAACGCATGAAGCGGGAGTTCAAGGTCGAGGCCAACGTCGGCCGCCCGCAGGTGGCGTTCCGCGAAACGGTCCGCAAGAAGGTGGAGAACGTCGAGGGGAAGTTCATCCGCCAGTCGGGCGGCAAGGGCCAGTACGGGCACGTCGTGATCCACCTGGAGCCCACCGAGCCCGGGGCCGGCTTCCTCTTCGAGGACAAGATCGTCGGCGGCGTGATCCCCCGTGAGTTCATCAAGCCGGTGGAAGCGGGGATCCGGGAGGCGCTCGAGAACGGCGTGCTGGCCGGCTATCCCATGGTGGACGTCAAGGCGACGCTCGTCTTCGGCAGCTACCACGACGTCGACAGCTCGGAGATGGCGTTCAAGATCGCGGGGTCCATGGCGGTGAAGGAGGCGGCGCGCCAGGCTCACGCGGTGCTGCTCGAACCGGTCATGGAGGTGGAAGTCGTGACGCCCTCCGACTTCCTGGGCGACGTCATCGGCGACCTCTCCAGCCGGCGCGGCAAGGTCGGCGGCATGACCCAGCGCGGCGACGCGCAGGTGGTCGCCGCGGACGTGCCGCTGGCGGAGATGTTCGGGTACTCCACCACGCTGCGCAGCATGACGCAGGGGCGGGCGGTGTACTCGATGCAGTTCGATCATTACGAGGAAGTGCCCAAGAACATCGCGGAAGCGATCATCAGCAAGCAGAAGGGTTGAGCGCTATCGGCTATCAGCTATCGGCTATCGGCTGCTCCGCTCGCGGAGAGCCACCGTGGGCCGGAGCGAACTGATAGCGGATAGCGGATAGCGGATAGCGGATAGCTGATAGCCAACACGGAACCAGGACGGAGCACCGACCATGGCCAAGGCCAAATTCGAGCGCACGAAGCCCCACGTGAACGTCGGCACGATCGGGCACGTGGACCACGGGAAAACCACTCTCACCGCCGCCCTCACGAAAGTGTCGGCCGAAAAGGGCTGGGGCACGAAGTACATCTCGTACGACGAGGTGGCGAAGGCCTCCGCGTCGCAGGGGCGGCGCGACGCGACCAAGATCCTGACGATCGCGACCAGCCACGTGGAGTACGAGACGACCGCGCGCCACTACGCGCACGTCGACTGCCCGGGCCACGCCGACTACGTGAAGAACATGATCACGGGCGCGGCGCAGATGGACGGCGCCATCCTGGTGGTGAGCGCGGTCGATGGCCCGATGCCGCAGACCCGCGAGCACATCCTGCTCGCGCGTCAGGTGAACGTGCCGTCGATCGTGGTGTTCCTCAACAAGTGCGACCTCGTAGACGACGCGGAGCTGCTCGACCTGGTCGAGCTCGAGGTCCGCGAGCTCCTGTCGCAGTACGAGTATCCGGGCGACGACGCGCCCGTGATCCGGGGCTCCGCGAGCAAGGCGATCGAGGGGAACAAGGAGTGGGTCGCCAAGATCGAGGAGCTCTACGCCGCGCTCGACACCTTCATCAAGGAACCGGTCCGCGAGACCGACAAGCCGTTCCTGATGCCGGTCGAGGACGTCTTCTCGATCACCGGCCGCGGCACCGTGGCCACCGGCCGCATCGAGCGAGGCAAGATCAAGGTGCAGGAGGAAGTCGCGCTGGTCGGGTTCGGGGCAACCAAGAAGTCGGTGGTCACCGGGGTCGAGATGTTCCGCAAGCTGCTCGACGACGGCCAGGCGGGCGACAACGTCGGCCTCCTGCTCCGCGGCATCGAAAAGAACGAGATCGAGCGCGGCATGGTGCTGGCCAAGCCAGGCAGCATCACGCCGCACACCAACTTCGAGGCCGAGGTGTACGTCCTCACCAAGGAAGAGGGCGGGCGCCACACGCCGTTCTTCAAGGGCTACCGGCCGCAGTTCTACTTCCGCACCACGGACGTGACCGGCAACGTCGAGCTGCCGGC
>JBOHSY010000518.1:0-10375 GCA_050733355.1 Gemmatimonadales bacterium
TCCCGCACGTGGCGGTAGCGGTCTGCGCCGTCACCGCATTCCTGACGCCGATCCTGGTGCGCTCGTCTGAGCCGCTGGCGCTGTACGTGGACCGCCGCCTCCCGCGGCCGCTCCAGACGTTCGTGACGCTCTACGGCTCATGGGTGGAGCTGCTGCGTGGCCGGACCGACCGGGCCACGCCGTGGGCGCCGGTGCGCGCGGCCGCGCGATTCGTACTGCTCGATGCGGTGCTGCTCGCCGGGCTCGTCATCGGCGTCTCGATCAACCGGCAGGACCTGCTGGAGCTGATCCGGCGGTTCGGTGGCGTCGCGCTGGATGGCGGCCGTTGGCTGGTACTCGGCGGGGCCGCGCTTTGCGCGGCGCCGTTCGCGCTGGGACTCGTGCGGTCGTCGCGCCGGCTGGGGCACGCGCTCGCCGAGGTTGCCATGCCGGGGCGGGGCGCGGGGCGGATGGATCCGGCCGACGCCCCCCGACGCGCCTTCGTGGTGACGCTGCAGATCGCGGTCGTGATGATCGTTGGGCTGCCGCTCATCGCGATCACGCAGCCGTTCCTGCCGCCGTTCCAGGGAGCGGCCCTCGCGGTCAGCGCGCTGGTCCTGCTGGGGTTCACCTTCTGGCGCACCGCGACGAATCTTCAGGGCCACATGCGCGCGGGGGCGGAAATCGTAGCGGAGGCGCTGGGATCACGGAAGGGAGGCGGCGAGACCGAAACTCTGGAGGAAGTGCAGCGAATGCTGCCCGGGCTCGGCACGCTGGTGCCGGTACGTGTGGGGCGGGCCAGCGCCGCCGCAGGGATGAGCCTGGCCGAGCTCAATCTGCGGGGCCGGACCGGCGCGACCGCCGTGGCGCTCAGGCGCGGCGGCGCCGACGAGCAGATCGTCTTCCCGACGGCCAAGGTCGTGCTGCACGAGGGCGACCTCCTGGCGCTGAGCGGATCGCACGAGTCGATCGCCGAAGCAGTGCGGCTGCTCGAAAGCGGTGGGACCGCGGAGTGGAGGCTGCAGGACATTATCGGCGCTCCGCCTCGCGCCAGAGATACCAGCTCGCCACGGACCGATAGGGACGCCACCGCTCCGCCCGGCGCTGTATCGTGACGGCGGCGGGCAGCCGGCGCATCCCGTAGGCTCGCTGGAACCCTTTGCGCACCCCGAAATCGCCGACCGGAAGCACGTCGGGCCGGCCCAGCCGGAAGATCAGCAGCATCTCCACCGTCCAGCGACCGATGCCGCGCACCACCGTCAGGCGCTCCACCAGCTTGTCGTCGGAGAGGACGCGTGCTTCGGCCGGGCTCGGGATCGTGCCGGCCAGCGCGTGGCGGGCGAGATCCTTCAGGGCTGCGGTCTTGTTGCGGGAGAGTCCGGCGGAGCGGAGCACGGCGTCGTCGGTCGCCAGCAGCGCGGCGGGCTCCAGGGACCGGGCAGGCGCGTAGCGTGCCACGACGCGGGACAGGATGGTGTCCGCGGCCTTCCCGTTCAGCTGCTGATACACGATCGAGCGCATCAGCGCATCGAACAGGGTTCGGGTCCAGGGCGGGCGCAACGTGCACGCGCCGGTGCGATCGATGACCTCCGCAAGCACGGGGTCAGCCGCGGCGAGGTGGGCACACGCCAGGGCGGGGTCGTAGCAGAGGCCGCGGACGCGGCGCGGCGCCGCCGGCGCGGGACGGAGGATGGCCATGGGGGAAGCTGCCTCGCGACGCGGCCAGCCGCCAGACGATCGAGGCAGCCGGCCGGAGCGTGCGCCTTGTGCCCTTGGTTACGTTACCGGCCGAGCCTTGCCGTCGTTACCGCCGTTTGCCGCCCCTTACCGCCCTTGTCGACATGCACCCTGACGATTTTCGCCGGCACGCCCATCGGGTGGCCGATTGGATGGCCGACTACCTCCGGGACGTGCACACGCTCCCGGTACTGCCCGATGTCCGGCCGGGTGATCTGCGCCGGGCGCTTCCCGGGTCGGCGCCCGACGTTGGCGAGCCGTTCGAGCGGATCTTCGCCGACTTCGAGCGGCTTATCGTCCCCGGGATGACCCACTGGAACCATCCGGGCTTCTTCGCCTACTTCCCGGCCAACAACAGCCCGCCGTCGATCCTCGCCGAAATGCTGACGGCCGCGATGGGCGCCCAGTGCATGTCGTGGCTCACCTCCCCCGCCGCGACCGAGCTGGAACAGGTCACGATGACCTGGGTGGCGCGGATGCTCGCGCTGCCGGACGGATTCACGGGCGTGATCCACGATACGGGGTCGACGTCGACCCTGGTCGCGCTCATCTCGGCCCGGGATCGCGCGGAACCGTCCGGCCGCGGTGCGACCCGGCTCCGGATCTACGCCTCGAACGAGGCGCACTCGTCCGTCGCCAAGGGCGCCCGGCTCGCGGGGTACGGTCCCGATGGCGTCCGCTCGATCGCGACTGACGCCGATCTCGCGATGCGCCCGGAGGCACTGGCGGCCGCGATCGCGGAGGACCGTACGGCGGGCATCGTGCCGGCCTGCGTGGTCGCGACGGTGGGCACGACGTCGTCCACGGCGATGGACCCGCTCCGGGCCATCGGCGAGATCTGCCAGCGCGACAACGTGTGGCTCCACGTAGATGCCGCGTGGGCCGGCTCGGCGGCGATTCTCCCCGAACTGCGGCCGATGCTCGACGGCATCGAGCATGCCGACAGCTTCTTCTTCAACCCGCACAAGTGGCTCTTCGTGAACTTCGACTGCAGCGCGTACTACGTGCGCGATGTGGACGCGCTGCTCCGGTCGTTCGCGCTCACGCCGGAATACCTGCGCACCGCACCGGACGCCGAGGTCGCGAACTTCCGCGACTGGGGCATCCAGCTCGGCCGCCGCTTCCGGGCGCTCAAGCTCTGGGTCGTGCTTCGGAGCTACGGGGTGAGCGGTCTCCAGGCCATGCTGCGCGAGCACATCGCGCTCGGCCACGAGTTCGCCGGATGGGTGCGGGCGGAACCGGAGTACGAGGTGATGGCGCCGTCGCCGGTAGGGCTGGTCTGCTTTCGGCACCGGCCGGCGGGGATCGCGAACGACGAAGCGGCCCTTGCCGTCCGCAACCGCGCCATTCTCGATCGGGTGAATCGGAGCGGGCGGGTGTTCCTGACCCACACGACGATCCACGGACGCTACGCCATCCGGCTCGCCGTGGGACAGCGGTGCACCCGGCGGGAGCACGTGCAGGAAGCGTGGCGTCTGGTGCGTGAGAGTGCTAGTGCTAGTGCTAGTGCTAGTGGCAAGCACGCCTAGCACTTCCACTAGCACTAGCACCAGCACTAGCACTCGCCCTGGTATGGGCTCAGCCGGCCAGCGCCGGTGCGGGGGTCGTGAGCAGAGGCGCGAGAAAGCGCCCGGTGTGTGACTCGGCGACGGCGGCGATGTCGTCGGGTGTTCCCTGAGCTACGACACGCCCGCCCGCGTCGCCGCCGTCGGGTCCGAGATCGACGACCCAATCGGCCCGCTTGATGACGTCCAGGTGGTGCTCGATGACGACGACGGTGTGTCCCGCGTCGACCAGACGATCGAGCACCTGGAGGAGCACGCGGACGTCATCGAGGTGGAGTCCGGTGGTGGGCTCGTCGAGGAGGTAGAGCTTGCGACCATCCCGCCTGGCCGAGCTGGAGAGCTCCCGTGCGATCTTGAGGCGCTGGGCCTCCCCGCCCGACAGGGTGGTGGCGGGCTGGCCCAGCCGCAGGTAGCCGAGCCCGACCTGCTGCAGGTGCCAGAGGGCGGCGCCCAGCTTCGCCTGGTGCCGGAAGCGCCCGATCGCGTCGTCGATGGTCCACTGGAGCACGTCGTGGATGGACTGCCCCTGGAGCCGCACGTCCAGCACCTCGCGGCGGAACCGGGTGCCGCCGCAGACCTCGCAGGGGACGAAGACGTCAGCCAGGAACACCATCTCGACCTGCACGTACCCCGCGCCCTCGCACGCCTCGCACCGCCCTCCGGCCATGTTGAACGAGAAGGTGGAGGCGGTGTACTTCCGCAGCCGAGCCAGCGGTTGCTGCGCGAAGAGCTCCCGGATCTCGTCGAACGCCTTGATATAGGTCACCGGATTCGATCGCGGCGTGCGCCCGATCGGCGATTGATCGACCAGCAGCACGTCCTGCAGGAACTCGTGGCCGGTGAGGGACCGGACGGCACCGACTTCCTCGCCCAGATGCGACTTCGCGGAGTGGCCGCCATGGAGCTTTGCCTCGAGGTTCCGATAGAGGACGTCGTGGACCAGCGTGCTCTTGCCCGACCCCGACACGCCGGTCACCGCGGTGAGGGTCCCCAGGGGGATGTCGGCATTCACGTCCTGCAGGTTGTGGAGCGTGGCGCCCCGGATCCGAAGCCATTGCGGCCCCGCACGCCGGCGGACGCTCGGCACGGCGATCCGCTTCCGCCCCGAGAGGTACTGCCCCGTGAGCGAGGCACCCGCGTCCCCGAGCGGCCCCGCGTGCACCACCTGCCCACCCTGCTCGCCGGAGCCCGGCCCCAGTTCGAGCATGAAGTCGGCCTGAGCGATCGCGGCGAGGTCGTGCTCGACCACCACGACGGTATTGCCCTGGTCGCGCAGCCGGCGGAGCAGCTCGAGCAGCCGGTCGATGTCGCGGGGATGCAGGCCGATCGATGGCTCGTCGAGCACATAGAGCGAGTCGACCAGCTTTGAGCCGAGCGCGTTCGCGAGAGCGATGCGCTGCGCTTCGCCGCCGGACAGCGTCCGGGTCTGCCGGTCGAGGCTGAGGTAGCCCAGACCAACGTCCCGCAGGAAGCCGAGCCGGGCGTCGAGCTGGTCGAGGATGAGCTGCGCGACCTCGCGGTCGAACGAACCGAGCTCCAGCGCGCAGACCCACGCATGTACGGCGTCCACCGGGCGGCCCGCGATGTCCGCGATGGTGGCGTCGCCGATGCGGACGGCCAGCGCGCCCGGGTTGAGGCGAGCCCCACCGCAGGCCGCACAGGTCCGGGCGAGCTGATACTGCCGGAGGAAGACGCGGATGTACTGCTTGTACCGCTTCTCCTCGAGGCCCTTGAGGAACGGGAAGATGCCGAGGTACCGGCCCTTTCTGCCGTAGAGCAGCTCGCGCCGATCGCTCGCCTTCACCTTGGACCACGGGCGGTCGGGGTCGACGCCGAGCGCTCGGGCGCGCTCGAGCAGGACGCGGCGGCGGCTCTCGTACCGCGGCTTGGTCCACGGATCGATCGCGCCCTCGGCCAGGCTGCGGCCGGGGTCCGGCACGATCAGCGATTCATCGTACTCCAGCGTGGCTCCGAACCCGTTGCAGGCCGAGCAGGCGCCGCGCGGATTGTTGAAGGAGAAGAGGGCCGGGCTGACCGTCGCGGCGGGCGTGTCACAGATGCTGCAGGCCGGAAACTCGGTGAACCGGAGCCGCTGGTCGTCGAGCAGGGCCACGGCCGTTCCCTCGCCCTCGGCGAACGCCGTGGCGAGTCCCTCGGCCAGGCGGTTGGCGTCGGCCCGGGCGGGCGTGAGGCGATCGACGATGACCAGGAGCTCGTCCGCGGCAGTGAGGTCGAGACGGGGGGACAGCTCGTCGAGATGATGGGGCGCGCCGTCGGCGACGAGACGGACGAAACCGAGCGCCCGGAGATTCTCCACCACGGCCTCGTGGGTGACGCGTGCGCTCGCCGGGAGCGGGAAGGCGACCTGGACGCGGGTCCCGCCGCGGGCGATGATCGCGTCGGTCGCGGACTGCGGGGTGTCGCGCCGCACCGAGGCGCCGCACTCGCGGCAGTAGCTCCGTCCGAGCCGCGCCCAGAGCAGGCGCAGGTAGTCGTACACCTCCGTGGCGGTGCCGACGGTGGAGCGGCTGGAGACGGTCGGATTGTGCTGCTCGATCGCGACGGCAGGCGCAAGGCCCTCGAGCCGGTCGACCAGCGGCTTGGGCATCCGCTCGAGGAACTGCTTGGCGTAGGTGGACAGCGACTCGATGTAGCGGCGCTGCCCTTCGGCGTACAGCGTGTCGAAGGCGAGCGACGACTTCCCCGAGCCCGACGGCCCGGTGACGACGATCAGCGAGCGGTGAGGCAGGTCGACGGAAACGCCGCGGAGATTGTGCTGTCGCGCGTTGACGATACGAATGACGGACTGGGGCATCGCTGCCGCGAATGATAGCCGAGGCGACACCTTCGGCGAAGGTTCGGGGACCAGCTCGATTTCCGGCTGCTCCTGTCGCCCGCTAACTTTCAAGGAATGCGGGCCCGCCTGCTGACTCCCAAGCTCCTGGTCCGGGGCTTCGAGTTCTTCGTTCTCGCCTCGCTGGCCGGCTTTGCCGCCACTTTCATCTACGGGAACGACCTGTCCGGCTCGCTGCGGGCACTGGCCGGTCTCGAATGGGGGTGGCTGCTGGCCGGCGTGGCGCTGGCCTCGCTGGATTGGTTCGGCGGCGGACTGCGGCTCTGGGTGCTGGCGCGGCACGTCATGCCCCAGCCGCCGCTCAAGGGCATGATCGTGGCCGGGGGCATGGGCGCGTGGGGCAGCTACGTGACCCCGCTCCAGTCCGGCGCGGCGCCCCTGTTGATGTACACCATGCGGCGCTGGGGCGTTCCGCTGCCGGTCGGCGTGACGTGCACGTTTCTCAGCTTCGTGGCCACGGTGGCGTTCTTCGCCATCGCGGGGTGGCTCGCGATCGCCTTCGGCGCGGGCCGCTCGCTGGGGCAGAAGGGGAACGTGCTCGGCCTCTCGCTGTACGATCTCTTCCTCGGCACGCTCTGGATCGTCGGCGGCATCGGTGTCGTCATGGGACTGATCTTCGCCTTTCCTCAGGCGACCAGCAGCCTCCTGCACCGGATCGCCGAGGCGATCGGGCGCCGGAGCCGGCGGGTGGCCGACCGGCTGGAGCGCCTGCGGCCGGGCATCGACGAGGCGCACGACAGTCTCGCCGCGTTCAACACTCCCCGGGGATGGCTCGCCCTCGTCTGGGCCACCATCCTTTCCGGCCCGTCGCACGCCAACCGGCTGCTCGCGGGATACGTCGCGCTCCGCGCGCTCGGGATCGAGGCGAACTTCGTCGACGTGCTCCTGGTGCAGACGCTGGTGATGTTCCTGCTGTATTTCGCGCCGACGCCGGGGGCGTCGGGCATCGCCGAGGTGCTTTCGGCGGCGGTGATGTCGGTCTACCTGCCCCGCAGCCTGGTGCCGATCTATACCCTGGTGTGGCGCTGTATTCAGAGCTGGCTCACGATCGGGGTGGGCTTCCTCTTTTTCTCCGCCTGGGTGCGCCGGGGACTCCGGAGCATCGACGCCTCGCCGGTCCCGGACCAGGAACGGGTCGCGGAGGTCGTGGGGTGAGCGCGGCTGCCGACGAGCCGCTCGACCGAGCGTATGACCCGGGGCTCCTGCGCCGGCTGCTGGTCTACCTGAGGCCCTACCGGGCGCCGGTGGGGGTCG
Source organism: Gemmatimonadales bacterium (assembly GCA_050733355.1). Classification (GTDB taxonomy): domain Bacteria; phylum Gemmatimonadota; class Gemmatimonadetes; order Gemmatimonadales; family GWC2-71-9; genus DASQPE01. Next base: position 7,390 of record JBOHSY010000518.1, read on the forward strand.
CGGTCCTGCTGCTCCTGGTCGGCGCGGCGCTCACGCTGCTGGCCCCGGCCCTCACCCAGCGCGCGCTCGACGTGGCGATTCCCCGTCGCGACGCGGCGCTGTTGGGCACGCTGGCGGCGCTCTTCGCGTTCGGCCTCGTGCTGGAGTTCCTGGCCGAGTACGGGCAGACGCTGCTCACGACCTACGTGGGCCAGCGGGTGATGCACGATATCCGCCTGCAGATCTTCGAGCACCTCCAGCGCCTCGGCATTCCGTACTTCGACCGGCATCCGGTCGGCCGCCTGATGACCCGCGTCACCTCGGACGTGGAGACGCTGAACGAGCTGTTCTCGTCCGGCGTGGTGACCGTCTTCGGCGACCTGTTCACGATCGCGGCGATCATGCTGATGATGCTCGCGATCGACTGGCGGCTGGCGCTGGTGGCGTTCGCGGTGATTCCGCTGGTGTGGCTGACGGTGACGCTGTTCCGGCGCTACGTGCGGGACACGTTCCGGGAGATCCGGATGCGGGTGGCGAGGCTCAACGCGTTTCTCCAGGAGCACCTCTCGGGCGTGCGGGTGGTGCAGCTCTTCGGGCGCGAGGCCGAGGCGTCGCGCCGGTTCCGCGTGGTGAACGCCGAGCACCTGGGCGCCCACCTGCGCTCCATCACGGTGTACGCCGTCTTCTTTCCGGCCATCGAGGTGCTCACGGCCGTGGCGCTCGCCCTGCTGCTCTGGTACGGCGGTCTCCGGACGCTCGACGGCACGCTGACCGTGGGCGTGCTCGCCGCGTTCATTCAGCTCACCCGGCGGTTCTTCCAGCCGCTCCAGGATCTGTCGGAGAAGTTCAACCTGCTGCAGAGCGCCATGGCCTCGTCGGAGCGCGTGTTCCGCCTGCTCGACGAGCCCATCACGGTGCCCGAGCCCACGCGGCCGCGTTGGCTGCCGCGCCCGGTCCGGGGCGCGGTGGCGTTCGAAGGGGTCTGGTTCCGGTACAGCGACGCCGGTCCGTGGGTGCTGCGGGACGTGTCGTTCACCGCTTCACCGGGCGAGACGGTGGCGCTGGTGGGTCCGACCGGTGCCGGCAAGTCGACCATCGTCAACCTGCTGCTCCGCTTCTACGATCCCGGGCGCGGGCGGGTCACGGTCGACGGGATCGACATCCGCGAGCTGTCGACGGCCGAGCTCCGGGGCCTGATCGGGTTCGTGCAGCAGGACCTGTTTCTGTTCACCGGAGACATCATGCACAACCTGACCCTGGATGCGCCGATCACGCCGGAGGCGGCCCGGGCCGCCGCGCGCCGGGTCGGGGCCGATCGGTTCATCGAGCGGCTGCCCACCGCGTACGGGCACGTGCTCGGGGAGCGGGGACGGAGCCTCAGCGTGGGCGAGCGGCAGCTGCTGAGCTTCGCGCGGGCGCTGGCCCTCGACCCCGCGATCCTGGTGCTGGACGAGGCGACGAGTTCGGTGGATGCGGAGACGGAAGCGCAGATCCAGCGCGCGACCGGCGAGCTGATGACCGGCCGCACCAGTCTGGTCGTGGCGCATCGGCTCAGCACCATCCTCCATGCCGACCGCATCCTCGTCATGCACCACGGCGAGATCCGGGAGCGGGGGACCCACCGCGAGCTGCTCGCGGCCCGCGGGCTCTACGAGCGGCTCTATCAGCTCGGCGCGGCCGTGGGGGCGAGTTAACGTGAGCCTGCTTGCGTGGTTAGGACCTGCCGCGTAGGTTCACAGACCTCGCCATGTCTCGGAATCCGACCGCATGATGCAGCTCGAAGTGGCCGGCCAGCGATACACCATCGCCGCCGGGGAGATGACCGTCGGCGCGGCCGCGGATTGTGCCCTGCAGCTCACCGGCGACGACGTCGAGCCCCGCCACGCAATCGTGGAGGGCTTGGCCGACGGGAGCGCCGTGATCCGCCGGGCCGGACCCGAGGTCGAGCTGCTGGTCAACGGCGTGCGACAGGGTGACGAGCCGACCCCCGTGCTGCACGGCGACAAGATCCAGATCGGCTCGCACGAACTCCTCGTGGTGGATCCCGCCCGTGTCGGTCACACCAAATTCTTCGACAGTTCCGCGTTCGAGAAGTTCACGGCGCCGCCACCAACCCCAGTGGTCGTTCCGGGAGCGAGCGGCGGCCGGCTCGTCTGCCTGACAGACGGGCGCGAGTATCAGGTCGGCGCCGGGCCGCTCGTGCTGGGCCGCGATGCGGGGTGCGAGGTGGTGGTCCCCGGCAACGACGTGTCGCGCCGGCACGCGCAGATCGAGCTGGGGGAAGCGGGCTACGTCATCGTCGACACCAGCACCAACGGCACGTTCGTCAACGGCACGCGCATCGAGGGCTCGCGCGTGCTCCAGCGCGCGGACGTGATCCGCGTGGGCGCGGACGAGTTCCGCTTCTATGCCGATGCCGCTCCGCCACCGGTGCCGGCCGCGCCGCCGCCCGGTCCGCCCGACCTCTCGAAGCCCCCGCCGGGCGCCGAGCACCGGCTGCACAACACGATGATGGGCGCGCCGCGGGTCACGACGCCCCCCCTGCCCGGACCCGTCACGCCGATCTCTCTGACGCAGGCGCCCATCGCGTCACTGCTGGTGCGGAGCGGGACGCTCAAGGGGAAGCGCCTCCCCATCCGCATCCCGGTGGTGAACGTGGGGCGCGGCGACTTCAACGATCTCGTCGTTCCCGAGCCGAGCGTCAGCGCGTCGCACGCGAAGCTGCAGCGCCGCGAGGGCATCTGGGTCATCGCCGACCTGGGCTCGACCAACGGGACGTTCGTGGACGGCGAGCGCATCGCCGACGAGACCCCGCTGGGCCCCGGCTCGACGATCCGCTTCGGCGAGGTTTCGACGCTGTTCGAGAGCACCGACGACCCGACCGGCATCCAGCCCCGCGTCGGCACCCGGATGATCGAGGGGATCGCGACGACGACGCCGGCCGCCGCGCCGCCGGCCGAGCCGGTGCCGACGCCCGCCCGCCGTCCGCTCCGGACCGCACCGCCCC
>JBOHSY010000519.1:0-10524 GCA_050733355.1 Gemmatimonadales bacterium
CCGGAAAGACGGCAATCCCGATGCTCGGCGTGACGAAGACTTCGTGGACGCCGAGGCTGAAGTGCGGGGCGAACGTCGTGAGGATCCGTCGCGCCAGCGCCACGGCCTCGTCACCCTCAACCATCGCGGGAAGGATGATGGTGAACTCGTCACCCCCCATCCGCGCCACTTCCGCGCGCGCACCGGCGCGCGCCGCCGGATCCCCGTCCTGACAGCAGGCGCGGAGCCGGCCCGCGACCTGGCGGAGCAGCTCATCGCCGAGCTCGTGGCCCAGGCTGTCGTTGATCCGGCCGAACCCGTCGAGGTCGATGAAGAACGCCGCCACCTGACGGTGGTCGCGGTGAGCGGCGACAAGCGCGTGCGCTAGCAGCTCCTTGTACGATGTGCGGTTGCGGAGACCGGTGAGGCTGTCGTAGTAGGCCAGTGAGCGGACCTGGTCGAGCATGCGGGCGTTGGACAGCGCCACCGCCACCTGGTCCGCCAGCCGGCGCGCCTGGAGCAGATCGTCGGCGCTCCGCGGCGCACCGGGCACGGTGCCCAGCGCGAGCACCCCCGAGAGCTGGTGCTGTGACTCGAGCGGCAGCACCACGAAGGCCTCGCAGCCGAGGTCGCCGAGCGGGCGGAGGTAGCCGGGCACGCGCTCGTCGGGGCCGAGCTCCAGCACGTCGGGCAGCCCGCCCACCTGCCTCACCTCGGCGGCGGCGAGCTCTACCCGCCGCGCTTCCGTCTCCGCACCCGGGGTGTACGACTGCACCCAGCCGGTGGCCGCCGCCGCGCGGTCGGCCGGCAGCAGGATCACCCCGGCGCCGGCGCAGGGGTACACGTCGCGGATCCGCGCGAGCACCGCCCGCACGATGCTGGTCGCATCGGTCGCGCCGAGCACCGCGCGGTCGATGTCCGCCGCGGTGGCGAGCGCCTTGAACTGCTTCCCGAGGCGGGTGGCCATCCCGTTGAACGACTCGGCCAGCTCCGCGAACTCGTCGCCGCTCGTGACGGCCACCCGGCTCTCGAAGTCACGGAGCGCAATGCGGCGGGTGCCCTCCTGGAGCTCTTCGAGCGGCATGAGGCTCTGCCGGATCTGGCTCGCGCTCAGGAGGAGCACGGCCAGGGTGCACGCGGCCACGACGAAGGCGAACGTCACGGCGAAGTCGGTCATCGGTTCGAGCACCGCGACCTTGTCCTCGCTCAGGACGAGTGTCCAGTCGGGCGCGCCGAACACTTCGGCGAGCGTCACCGGCCAGTAGCTCGCGACCGCGGTGGGCTGGACCCGGGTGGACGAGACCGCTTCGTCCACGGAGTTCCCTCCTTGCGCATCCTCCCGCCCGACCGTCGCCAACGGGGGCACCGCTCCAAACAGCACGTGACCGGAATCGTCCAGCACCGCGAGCTGCGTCGCCGCGGTCGGCATCCCCTGCTCGCGCGTGCCCCACAGGTATTCGGGACTCACCTCGCCCACGAAGACGCCCCGGGCCTCGTGGCGGTCCATGCGCCGCAGGAGGAAGATCCGCGCGCTGCCGGTGTCGGCGTGCTGCGTGAGCACGAGCGTCCGGCCGCTTCGGACGAAATCGCCCTGCGATGGCGCGAGGGCAGGCAGGACCTCGAGGCGGCCGAACACCGGCACCGGACCGCGGTCGTCATCCTCGAACCGGAGCGCGACGAACCGGCTCCGCGTGAGCAGGTCAAGTCCGGCGGCGACCGCCCGACTCACCTCCGGATCGCGGACCGGCGTCGCCGACGCCTCCGCGGTGGCACCCGGCGGCCTCGAACCGCCCAGCGCCGTCTTGCCGTCGACCGGGGCGGGCTCGGGGGAGCTCCCCGGGCGAGGAGGCGCGGGCCGGGATGCGAGCTCGACGATCGCGCTGGGCGGGATGTTCTTGAGCGTGGCCTCGAGCAGGAGCAGGCGCTCGAACACGGTGCGGCCGAGCGCGCGGTTGCCCTCGTGCAGCCGCTCCTGGCTCTGGCGCTCGAGCTGGCGGGTCATGTGTCGCCACGAGAGGAACGCCAGCAGTGCCATGGGAATCAGAGCGCACCCCACGAATAGCATGAGGAGGCGCCGTCCGAAGCGACTGCGCAGCAGGCCCCGCGGCTGAATCATCCGTACCCGTGATGCTGGGTGTAAACGACGGCGTCGAAGCAGCAGCCGGCGGGGCAAAGGGTATGCCCCGCGGGGGATGTCACGTAAGTATTTGCTGGGACGTTAGTTGGTGTATGTCGTCAGGGCAGCGTGCCCGCCTGGGTTCTGGTGCTTCGCGGCGCGATCACGTGCTTCTGCCACGCCGGCAAGCGCCTCGCGCAGCCGGCGAACCTTGGAGGTGCTGATCAGACCCCCGCGCCCGCCCTCACATGCGGCGCCCCGCACCCCGACCACGTCGGCCCCGGAGCTTGCCACTTTCTCGAGCTCCGGGCGGTCGAGCCGCCCCGCCAGGGCGACCAAGAGGCCGAGTCTGTGCGCGTCGATGATCCAGGTGCGGAGCCGGGCGATCGGGAATGAGTCGAGCAGCGACCCCGTCTCTTTCAGCATCGTATCCACCAGCACGCCGCTTGCCCCGGCACGCCACGCGAGCTCCGCGATCCGTTCCGGTCCGAGCCCGTGTGGCTCGGCGTCGGCATACGCCACGGCGATCAGGAGCGGCCGGCCGGGCTTCCGGCCGGCCGCCTCCACCCCGGCACGGAGCATCCGCTCCGCCACCCGGGCGCTCCCGACCGCCGCGACACCCAGCTTCACATAGGTCGATGCCGCGCGAGCCGGGAGCGGGAGCCGCTCGATCAGAGTGGATGCCGCGGCCGCGTCCGCCGGGTCGCCGAGCGCGGCGCTGAACGGCACCGAGTCGGGGACCCGCTCCAGCACGAGCGCGATCTGATCCGGCTCCATCGCTCCTATCGCACCCCGCGTGGGATCCTTGGCGTCGACGATGTCCGCGCCGCCGGCCAGCGCGGCACCCACCTCACCCGGCTCCCGCACGCTCACGAGCAGTTTCAGGCACGGCTCCCTTGTGACTTGCTAACGCCAACGTATGTTGGCATTTAGAAGCTAGCGTGCCGAACCTGGTCGCGGGAGGCGGGACAGTGCAGGAGAACACAGTCGGGCCGGGCGGCGACCGGCGACTCGCCGACCGTAAGGTGCTCGTCACCGGTGGCTCCAGCGGTATCGGCCAGGCGATCGCCCTCGCCTGCGCGCGTGCGGGCGCCGACCTGGTGATCACCTATCGCCGGAACCGCGCGGGGGCGGACGAGGCGGCGGCAGGGATCCGCGCGCTTGACCGGAGGGTCGAGGTCCTGCCGCTCGATCTCGCGGATGAGTCACAGATCGCCGCTCTGGGCCAGGGCGCCCGCGCCGCGTTCGGCCGGATCGACGCCTGGATCAACAACGCAGGCGCCGACATTCTCACGACCGAGTTCGGCGGGCTGTCACGGCGGGAGAAGCTTGACCTGGTGCTCACGATCGATCTGCGGGGTACGATGCTGGCCTCGTGGGTGGCGGTGGACGTCATGCGCGCGCAGCCCGGCGGCGGCGTCATCCTCAACACGTCGTGGGACCACGTATTCTTCGGGATGGAAGGGGAGAACCCCGGCCTGTACGCCGCGGCGAAGGGCGGGATCCTGAGCTTCAGCAAGTCGCTCGCGCGGGACGTGGCGCCGAGCATCCGTGTCAACGTCCTCGCACCCGGGTTCATCGAGACCGCCTTCGGCGTGGACGCGGCCCCCCGCTGGCGCGAGAAAGTGGCGCGGGGGACGCCGCTGGGGCGCTGGGGCACGCCGGACGACGTCGCCGGCGCGGCGGTCTATCTGGTTTCGGACGAGGCCGCCTTCCTCACGGGCCAGACGGTCATGGTGAATGGTGGGGTCGTGATGTAGCGTGGATAGCCCACAGGAGGACGCATGCCTGCAACCAAGGAACGGACCTACAACGACGCCGAGATCGGCGAGAAGCTGAAGGCGCTGCCCGGCTGGTTTTTCGAGGACGGCTGGATCCGGCGCGTGTACAAGACCGACGGCTGGCCGACCACCCTGATGCTGGTGAGCAGCGTCGGGTATCTCGCGGAAGCGGCCTACCACCATCCCGACCTCACGGTGACGTGGGGCCGCGTGATCGTGAAGCTGCAGAACCATGCCGCGGGCGGGATCACCGACAAGGACTTCGAGCTCGCGCGGAAGATCGAGGACGTGGTGCTCTGGCGTCCAAGCGGCGGCGCGCTCGAAGGCACGCCGAACAAGTGGGTGCGGGCGGGCGATCCCCGATAGGCGGGCGGGCGGGGAGACGGGCAGGCGGACAGTGACTGGGGCGAGCGGAGGCGCTCCTCCATCGGAGCGACCACCCGCCGGTCCGCAGGTCCGCCCGCCCGAACGGGTTCTTTTCGTCACGGGCAAGCTCGCCGAGCGGGCACTCCGACGCACGCTCGACGAGATGCACCCGCCGTTCGAGGCGGGCGTGGTGGTCATGAAGATCACGGTGGCCGCTCTGATGACCACCGAGTGGATCGCGCGTTTCCTCGAGGTGCCTCCGGACACCGATCTCGTGCTGCTGCCGGGACTCTGCGAAGGCGAAACGGCGGTCATCGCGGAGCGTGTTGGCGTGCCGGTCGAGAAGGGACCGAAGGACCTCCGGGAGATCCCGCAGTATTTCGGACGCGCCGCCGTCGCGCCCGACTACGGCGGCTACAGTATCGAGATCCTGGCGGAGATCAACAACGCGCCGAAGCTGTCGCCTGCGGCCGTCCGTGCGGCCGCGGCGGCGTTCCATGCGAGCGGCGCCGACGTGATCGACGTCGGCTGCACGCCGGGGGTCCCCTTCCCCGCCCTCGGCGACGTCGTGCGGGAACTCCGGGGCGAAGGGTTCCGCGTCAGCATCGACTCCTTCGACCCGGACGAGATCCGGACGGCGGTGGGCGCCGGAGCCGAGCTGGTGCTCAGCGTCAACGGATCGAACCTCCAGGTCGCGCGCGACGTCGCCGAGCGCGGCGCCCGGGTCGTCGTGATGCCCGACTTCGGCGCGGGGCTCGACACACTCGACCGGAACATCGAGCGGCTCGATGCGTGGGGCGTCGGCTATCTCGTCGATCCCGTCATCGAGCCGATCGGGTTCGGCTTCATGGCCTCGCTCGAGCGCTACGCGGACGTCCATCGCCGGTATCCGGGCGCCGCGCAGATGATGGGAGTGGGCAACATCACCGAGCTCACCGCAGCCGACTCGACCGGCGTCAACGCGGTGCTGACGGCGATCGCGGAGGAGCTCGGCGTGCGGGCGGTGCTCACGACCGAGGTCATCCCGTGGGCGCGGGGCGCCGTACGCGAGCTGGACGTCGCCCGCCGTCTCATGCACTACGCGCTCACCCAGGGACGGACCCCGAAAGGCATCGACGACCGGCTCGTCACGGTGAAGGATCCGGCGGTGCTGGCCTACTCCGAAGCCGAGCTCCGGGAGCTGCACGGAGCGGTCACGGACCCCAACTTCCGGATCTTCGCCGACGGCGAGGTGATCACCGTCTTCAACGACGAGATCTTCGTCCGCGGCACCGACATCCAGGAGATCTTCGGCCGGCTGGGGGTGAACGAGGCGACCCACGCGTTCTATCTCGGCAAGGAGCTCATGAAGGCGAAGCTCGCGCTGCAGCTGGGGAAAACCTACCGGCAAGAGGGCGCGCTGAACTGGGGCTACCTCACACCGCCGGACGATCCGCGGGCGGAGCAGGTGAAGCTCACGCAGCGCGCCCGGCGGCGCTCCACGCGGGCGGAGACGCAGTGAGCGCGGCGCCGACGCCGCTCGTCGAGCGGCTGGCGTCGGTGCCGGACCCGGCCGACGCGGCGGAGCGGTTCGCCGACCTTCCGCTGCGCCTCCTGCTCGACGGCACGGCCGACCGCGAGCGCACCGGACGGTACTCGTTCCTGGTCGCCGATCCGTTCCGCATCGTGCGGACCAAGGGCGACGGCGAATCGCTCGCGGCGGTGCGCCAGGCGCTGGCGCCGTTCGCCGTCCCGCCCGCGCCGGGGCTGCCGCCGTTCCAGGGCGGCGCGGCGGGGTTCATCGGCTACGACTGGGGCGCTACGCTCGAGCGGCTGCCGGCGCCGCGCTACGACGACCTCGCGCTCCCCGACGTTCTGCTGGGGCTCTACGACTGGGTGATCGCGTGGGACCACTGCGAGCGCGCGGGGTGGGTCGTCTCGACGGGCATGCCCCTCGAGGGGGAGAGCCGCGCACGCCGCGCGCAGCAACGGTTGGAAGCTGTCCGCGCGCGGCTGGAGGGAGAGGGCGGGAGAGGGCGGGAGAGGGCGGGAAGCCCGAGCGGGCGCTCCCGCGCTCTCGCTCCTTCTCCCGCCCCTTCCTATGCCGTCCTCGGCGTCGACGACGCCGAGCAGATCGGCCTCCGCTCCACCTTCACGCACCGCGGCTATCTCTCGGCGGTGGCGCGGGTCCGGGAGTACATCCTCGCCGGTGACATTTTCCAGGCCAACCTGTCGCAGCGCTTCGAGGCGCCGCTTCGCGAGTCCCCGTGGGCCCTGTACCGGCGGCTGCGGGCGGTGAACCCCGCGGCGTTTGGCGCGTTCATGGATTGCGGCGAGTTCCAGGTGCTGAGCGTGTCGCCCGAGCGCTTCCTGAGGCTCTCGGGCGCGCAGGTGGAGACGCGGCCGATCAAGGGCACCCGCCCTCGTGGGCTCGGGCCCATGCACGACGCCATGCTTGGCCAGGTGCTCGCGGAGAGCGACAAGGATCGGGCCGAGAACGTGATGATCGTCGATCTGCTGCGGAACGACCTGTCGCGCGTGTGCCGACCCGGCAGCGTGCGCGTGCCCGAGCTCTTCTCGCTCGAGCAACACCCGACCGTGCACCATCTCGTCTCCACCGTGGTGGGCGAGCTCGAGCCCCCCGCCGACGCCGTGGCCCTCGTGCGCGCCAGCTTCCCCGGGGGCTCGATCACCGGCGCCCCAAAGGTGCGGGCCATGGAGATCATCGCGGAGCTCGAGCCCACCCGCCGCGGGGTGTACTGCGGTTCGATCGGCTATCTCGGCACCAACGGCGAGATGGACACGAGCATCGCGATCCGCACCTGTGTCGCCAGCGGCGACCGGGTGTACTTCCAGGCCGGGGGCGGCATCGTCGCGGACTCGGATCCGGAGCAGGAGTACCGCGAGACGCTGGACAAGGCACGGGGAATCATTCGAACTCTTGCGCAGGCGTAAAGGGCGGATAGCGGATAGCGGATAGCGGATAGCGATGATCCTACTCATCGACAACTACGACTCCTTCGTCTACAATCTCGCCCGCTACGTGCGCGAGCTCGGCCAGGAGCCGTTGGTGCGGCGGCACGACGCGCTGGGCGTCGACGAGATCGAGGCCATGGGCCCCTCGCACGTGATCATCTCGCCCGGACCGTGCTCGCCGAAGGAGGCGGGCATCTCCACGGACGTGGTCCGCCGCCTGGGCTCCCGCCTTCCGATCCTCGGAGTCTGCCTGGGCCACCAGTGCATCGGGGAGGCGTACGGCGGCCAGATCGTGCGCGCCTGCCGGCCGATGCACGGCAAGATCTCGCACGTGCGGCACACCGGCGCGGGGCTGTTCGAGGGACTGCCGAACCCCTTCGTGGCGACGCGCTACCATTCCCTCGTGATCGCGCCCGGCTCGGTGCCGCCGGTGCTGCGGGTGACCGCAACGTCGGAGGACGGGGAGATCATGGCGGTGGAGCACGTCGAGCATCCGGTGTTCGGGGTGCAGTTCCATCCCGAGTCGGTGCTCACCGAGCATGGGTACCGAATTCTCGAGCGATTCCTGCGCGGAGCGGAGGCGAGGTCTGAGAATCTCCCGGCGGGGGCTGATGGGAGGGAGCTATCAGCTATCCGCTATCCGCTATCGGCTTCTCAGGAGTCGGATGGCGGCGACCGGCGCCGGTACCCGCGGGCGCACGAGGCGCCCTGGTACCGGTCGAGCGGTGACCAGGGGATAGCGGATAGCGGATAGCGATGATCATCGAAAGCATCGTCACCACGATGGACCACGCCGGCACAATCAACTTCGCACCCATGGGCGTCGAGTGGGGCGAGGAGACGGTCGTGCTCAAGCCGTTCCTCGAGACGACCACCTTCCGCAACCTGCGCGCGACCGGCGCGGCCGTGGTCAACCTGACGGACGACGTCCTCCTGTTCGCCCGGAGCGCGATCGCGAGCCCCCAGTTTCCGTGGACGCCCGCGGCTGCCGTCCGGGGCGCGGTGCTCGAGGCGGCCTGCTCCTGGCGGGAGGTCGAAGCGACGGCGATCGACGCCACGCCGCCCCGCTCGCGCATCGAGACGCGGGTGGTGCACCGGGGCACGCGCCGCGACTTCGTCGGTTTCAATCGGGCACGCCACGCGGTACTCGAGGCGGCCATCCTCGCCACCCGCACCCACCTGCTGCCAGCGCAACAGATCCGGGACGAGCTGGCGCGGCTCGTCGTGCCGGTCGATAAGACCGCTGGCCCCCGCGAGCGGGAAGCCTGGAACCTGCTGCGCGATTATGTGGCCGACCGCCTCGCCGCCGCGGAGGCCAGCGCGTGAGCCCGGACGCCCTGTTCGTGGAGGCGCCGGCGCGGCTCCACTTCGGGGTGCTGGACCTGCACGGTGGTCTGGGGCGGCGCTTCGGCGGGCTCGGCGCGGCGATCCCCGCGCCGTCGCTCCTGCTGGAGGCCGCGCCCTCCGCACGGATGGAGGCCCGCGGCCCCGACGCCGAGCGCGCCGCCGCGCTCGGCGAGCAGGCGCGCGAGCGACTCGGCACGGGTGGAGCGCTCATCCGGGTGCACCGCGCCATTCCCGCGCACGCCGGCCTCGGGTCGGGGACGCAACTGGGGCTCGCGGTGGCCCGCGCCCTGGCGGAACTGTACGGGATCGACGCCGACGCACCGACGCTCGCGGCGGCCACCGGCCGGGGGCGCCGCTCGGCAATCGGCACCTATGCTTTCGACGGCGGCGGGTTCATCGTCGAAGGGGGTCGCACCCCCGGTCGCGACGGGGTAGCTCCGCTACTCGGCCGCTACCCGGTGCCGGCGTCCTGGCGCTATGTGGTCGCAATCCCGGAGGGCCCGCCCGGCCTGAGCGGCGACGCCGAGGCCGAGGCGTTCCGCCAGCTGCCGCCTCCGGATCTGGGCGAGGTCGAGCGGGTAGCGCACCTCGTGCTGATGCAGCTCCTCCCTTCGCTGGTGGAGTCCGATCTCGATGGATTCGGCGCCGCGCTCTCGGAAATTCAGCGCATCACCGGGGGCTGGTTCGCGCCGGGCCAGGGCGGTGTGTTCGCGCCCGGGTCGACCGGGATGCTGGTGGAGCGATTTCGCGCGGCGGGGGCGCCTGGCGTTGGTCAAAGTTCATGGGGACCAACGGCTTACGCTATCGTTGACGGGCAAGAGCTGGCCCAGAGACTCGCCTCGCTGGCGCGGGAGTGGCTCGGGAATGCGGGACGGATCTACTACGGTGCGTTCGACGACCGGGGTGCGCGCGCCTGGCGAGGCGTGACGAACGCGTTGCGTGATTGACAGTTGGGAATGCGGGCGGTATAGTTTCCGCCCCACCTTTTGACTGCCGGACTCGCCGGGAAACCAGCACGCTGGACCCCGTGTCGGGCACTCTGAGGTGGAGAATCGAATCGCACCGGCCGCCCCTCCGGCGGCAACCGGCGATGCAGCACACGATCCCAGATACTTCTGGCGGCACCGGCTGGCGGAGCCCGCCGCGGTGTCCTATTCCTTTGCGACAATTCAGCGAGGATCGGCGCGTCTGCCGAAGTCAGTAGTGAGGTGGGTCCCGGTCGTTGCCACCGCCTGGCGTCTACCGATGTCCGGCGGGGGGATGCGCGCACGGCGGTCGGGTCGGCCTGGGTGGCCGTGGCGGCGCCCCCCGGACCATCCCGAGGCTGCTCACGTCCAGCTCACCCCCGCTCCGGTTTCCCTCACACAGCATCGCTCCTCGTCCGGTCCCCGGACCGCCGCATCTCTGGCGCTCCGGCGATTTTTGTCGTACATCCAATGGTTCGCTGGTGCGCGTACCCCACTTTGGAGCCCCTGTGCCGGGGGGTTCTGGTTGGCGCCCGCGGTCGAGCACGGCCCGTCGGCTGCGTTCGCGTAGGCGCTCCACCCGGCGGGCCTGGGCAACCGGAGCGACGGAGAGCCGGGATCCCGGCCGGGGCATGACAAGGCAACATCGCGAAGGTGCAGGTGCAGTAGTATCACCCTTCATCCTGAGGTCAGTTATGAACCGCTTTACCCGGATGGTGGTGGGTGGCGTCGCCGCGAGTTGCGCGGTCGTGAGCGTCGCCAACGCCCAGGCGAAGTCAGGGGCTTGGACCCTGAATGCGCCAGCGGGCGAGGTGCACATGACAGGTATTGATTACGGCTTGCAGCGGTTCAGCCCGCTCAAGCAGATCACGACCTCGAATGTGGCAAACCTGAAGGCGGCCTGGTCGTTCTCGACCGGCACGCTTCGGGGCCATGAGGGCAACCCCCTCATCATCGGCAACACGATGTACGTGCACACCTCGTTCCCGAACATCGTGTATGCGCTCGACCTCTC
>JBOHSY010000520.1:0-12547 GCA_050733355.1 Gemmatimonadales bacterium
TCGCCCGGCTCATCGCCGGTGAGCTGCCGGCAGACCTGCTCCTCGTGCGCCGCATCGATCTGGAGCGGATGCGGCTCGAGACCGCATCCGTGGCGCACTGTGGCGCCGCCGCTCCTGTCGTCCCCCCACCCGCGCGCACCGATTGCACCCCCGAGCGCCTCCAGGCGCTGCTCGCCTGGTGCCGGCAGGGGACCATTCGCCGGGGAGAAGCGGGGGGGAGGGATTCGCTCCTCGAGACGGTAGCGCCACTCGATGCGCAGGGTGGAGTCATGGCGGGGCCGCTGGGCGATTCCGAGCGCCCGCTCGGCTTGCTCGTCGCACTCGCCGACCACCCGAACCGCTTCAATGCGGAGCACGAGGCGCTGCTCCAGTCGCTACTCGAGCCGGCCACCGTGGCGTTGATCAACGACGCGCGCCTGCAGGAGCTCACCCGCTTGCGCAAGGCGCTCGAGGCCGACAACCGGGCGCTGCTCTCCAAGCTCGATCGGCAGGACGTGGCCGATGCGATCGTCGGCTCGGGTTCGGGACTGCGCACGGTAATGGAGTGCGTCGAGCAGGTCGCGCACACCGACACGCCGGTGCTGATTCTGGGCGAGACCGGAACCGGCAAGGAGGTGATCGCGCGCGCCATTCATGCGCAGTCGCGCCGAGCCTCGGGCCCCGTCGTCCGGGTCAACTGCGGCGCGCTTCCGCCCGGCCTCGTGGACTCGGAGCTCTTCGGACACGAGCGTGGCAGCTTCACCGGAGCCGTCAGTACGCGGCTCGGCGTCTTCGAGCGCGCGGACGGAGGCACGCTGTTTCTGGACGAGATCGGCGAGCTCCCGGTGGAGGCGCAGGTCCGCCTGCTTCGGATCCTCCAGGATGGGACCTTCGAGCGGGTGGGCGGGCAGCGCTCCCTGAGCGTGGACGTGCGTGTGGTAGCGGCGACCCATCGCGATCTGCAGGAGATGGTTGAGAGAAAGACGTTCCGCGAAGACCTCTGGTACCGCATCGGGATCTTCCCGATCCGCCTGCCGTCGCTGCGCGAGCGGCCCGAGGACATTCCCGCTCTCGCCGCCCATTTCGGGTGGCGCGCCGGCAACCGGTTGGGTGGGGGGCCGCTGTTTCTCTCCCCCGGCGACATCGAGCTGCTCGTGTCGTATCCCTGGCCGGGGAACGTGCGGGAGCTGGCCGCGGTCATCGAGCGCGCCGCCATTCTGGGGGACGGGCGGCGGCTGGACGTGAGCGGCGCGCTGGGTACGTCGGTCCGGTCCGTCGACGCGCGCCCCAGGGAACCCGCGCCGAGTCACGCGAATGTGGGCGAGGTGTTGCCGCTCGGCGCGGCGATGGCTCGGCACATCGAGTGCGCGCTCGGCATCACTGGAGGCCGGATCGAAGGGCCGCGTGGGGCCGCGTCCCTCCTGGGCATCAACCCGCACACGCTGCGCGCGCGGATGCGAAAGCTCGGCGTGAACTGGAGGCGTTTCCGCCGGCAGTGACCGCGCCGGCCGCCGTTCAGCCGCTCGTCGAGCCGGTGGGCCGGGCGCGCGCCAGGGCGACGATCCGCTCGACCTGCTCCGGAAAGTCGAGATTGGTCGTATCCACCTCGACCGCATCGCCGGCGCGTCGAAGGGGCGCGAGCGAGCGGCTCGAATCGGCCCGATCGCGAGCGGCCAGCCGCTCGGCCTCGTGCGCGACAGAGCCCGACTCCGCACTGTCGCCCTGCTGTACAAGTCTCCGCTCCGCACGTGCTTGCGGCGTTGCTGTGAGAAACACCTTGAGCGCCGCATCCGGGAACACCACGGTGCCGATATCGCGGCCGTCCACCACCACGTCCATGCCCGCTCGCACCATCGCCCGGAGCCGTGCGTTCACCCATTCACGGACCACCGGCAGGGCCGACACCGCGGAGACGTGCGCGGTCACGCGCGCAGCCCGGATCTCACCATCGACCGGTTCTCCGCCCAGGTACGCGCTGAAACCGTGCCCGTCCGGCTGGAGCATGAGGCCGTGGGCCTCGGCGGTCCGAAGGATCGTTTCGGGTTCCAGCGCGGCGAGCGGGTCGCCGGCGGTTCCGCGCTCGGCAGCTTCGCGGAGCGCCACCAGGGTGACGCCACGGTAGAGCGCGCCGGAGTCGAGATGCTGGAAGCCAAGCGCTGCGGCCACCGCCCGCGCGGTGGTCGACTTGCCGGACGCGGCCGAGCCGTCGATGGCGATGACGGTCCCGCTCACGCGCGCCTCCCCCGCCGGCCGGCGACGGAGCGCAGGGTGGCCGGGAAGTCGGGGAAGCTCACGTCGGCGCACCGCATGTCGTCCACCCGTACCCGAGCCCCGGGCAACGTGCCCAGCACTGCGAACGCCATGGCGAGCCGGTGGTCGCCGGCGGAGCGGACGCTGCCGCGCGGCGGGCCGCCGCCTCCTTCAACGTGGAGGTCGTCGCCGACCACGGCCGCCCGCGCGCCCACGGCCCGGAGGTTCGCGGCGATCAGGCTGAGCCGGTCGCTCTCCTTGACGCGGAGCTCGCCCGCCTGCCGGAACACGGTGGTGCCCGCCGCGCGCGACGCGACCACGGCCAGCAGCGGGATTTCGTCAATCAGGGCTGGGATCTCGCCGGCCCCGACCTCCGTGGCCTGAAGCGCGGCGGGACCCGCGACCAGATCGCCCACCGGCTCGCCCTGGCGCAGCTCCTCGTTCTCGATCGCGATCGGTGTGCCCATGCGGCGCAGCACCTGGACGAATCCGATCCGGGTGGGATTGACCCCCACGCCCCGCACGCGAAGGCTGCCGCCCTCGGCGAGCGCGGCGGCGCTCACGAGGAACGCCGCGGAGGACGGGTCGCCCGGGACCCTGAACTCGAAGGGCGCGAACGACCCGGATGGGGCGAAGTCGATCCAGCCATCCCGATCGCGCACGCTGAAACCGAAAGCGCGGAGCATCCGCTCGGTATGGTCACGCGACTGGCCGTGCGGTTCTCGCAGCGACACGGCCACGCCACCCGCCATGCCGGCAAGCAGCAAGGCGCTCTTGATCTGCGCGCTGGAGACCGGGAGCTCGTACTCGAGCGGCACGAGCGGGCCACCGCGTACGCCGAGCGGCAGCCCGTCGCGGCCGGCGATCTCGTCGAACCGCGCCCCCATCCGGGCGAGCGGCACCGTCACCCGGCGCATCGGACGCCGCCGGAGCGACGCGTCGCCGGTGAGCTCCGCGCGGAACGGGTGCGCGGCAAGCAGGCCGAGCATGAGGCGGGTGGTGGTGCCGGAGTTGCCGCAGTCGAGCCGCGCTGCGGGGCGGCGGAAGCGTTCCCGCCCCCGGACGATGACGGCCGCGCCCGCCCGGAGCGGCGTCAGCTCGGCGCCGAGCTGGCGGAGCACCCGGGCGGTGGAGCGGGCGTCCAGTGAAGTGAGGGCGCCGTCGATGCGGCTGGTCCCGTGGGCGAGCGCCGCGAACATGAGCGCCCGGTGCGTGAGGCTCTTGTCGCCGGGGACTGCCACCGCGCCGCTGACGATCATCGGTCGAGCGAGCGGCGAAACGCCGCCGCGGGCGCGATCAGCGCGCGCAGGCCGGTCTCGTCGCGCCGGCGGACGAGCGCCCGCAGCTGATCCAGCCTCGCGCCCGCGTCGTCGAGCGCCGCGATCACCGCGTCGCGGTTCTGCAGGAAGATGTCGATCCAGAGGTCGGGGCTGCTGCCGGCGAGGCGAGTGGTGTCGCGCGCCCCGGTTCCGAACGCCGAGGGCGCGAGGCCACGATCCGCGAGCACGCGCGCGAGCGCGTAGGCGACCGCCTGCGGCAGGTGACTGGTCCAGGCGAGCTGGCGATCGTGCTCAACGGCGTCGACCGGCACCGGCGTGGCCTCCAGGACCCCCGACCAGAACCCGGCGACCCGGCGGGCCGCCTCCTCACCGGCCCCGGATCCCGTGCGGCAGACGTAGACGACGCACCGGCGGAGCAGGTCCGGCGCCGCATGGGCGAAGCCGGAGCCGTGGGTGCCGGCGAGCGGATGCGCGCCGGCGAAGCACGCAGCCAGCCCCGCCGCCCGCGCGCGCGCCATCACACAGCCTTTCACGCTCGCGACATCCGAGAGCACGGCTCCCGGATCGAGACGGCGTGCGAGCTGCCCGATCAGCTCCAGCGTTGCGGTCGGCGGCGCTGCCAGCACGGCAAAGGACGCACCGGCCAACGCGGCTTCCGGGCTCGGCGCGAGCGCGGTCACGGCCCCCGCCGCTTTTGCGGCCTCCGCCTCGTCCGGGTCCGGCGTATAGCCCACGACCCGGGGCAGCCCGGCCAGGCGCGCCCGCCACGCGACCGAGCCGCCGATCGCGCCCAGGCCGATGACGGCGAGGGACTCGAGAGTGGGGTGCTGAATGGTGGATCGCTCGCGGTTCGAGACGGCAGGCGGGAATCGTACCCACACGGAGTGCCATTCTCAACGGAACCGGGACGGCACTCCGCCATGGCGAAGCGCGAGGGTCCGGTCGGGGTAGGGCTCGCGGCGGGAGGCCGCGGCGCCCTCGGCGCTGAACGCCCGCGTCGCCAGGCGCGGAGGGAACCCGCTGCGGGCGCGATGCTTAGTGGGAGCGCACCCAACGCCGTCAGGGGCGGCCGCAACTGGCCCAGGTATTGCCCATTGAACACCTTGAATCCGCATCACCATCCCCTGGAGCGGCCGATGGCTGAACCGACAACCGCTGCCCCGACGCCGGGTCCTGCGGCGCCGAAGCCGGGAGGCAAGCAGGCGCTGCTGGAAGCCGCGCAGGAGGTTGTCCGTCGGCAGGCGGAGCAGCGCAGGGCCGAGCTCGACGCGGCGCAGCGGCAGCGCTCCCGGATCTCGCCGATCATCGCGGTCGGATCCGCCGTCATCCTCGTGATCGTGGCTTACCTGACGGTGGAGCGGCCGACCTGGCTCTTCCCCAAGCCGCCAGTCGCGGAAAGCAGCGAGGTTCGCGAGGCGAGCCTCCGGATCGGCATGGCGTCGGCGGCGCAGCGGATCGAGAAGTTTCGGCAGACGCGTAACCGGCTGCCGCGCACGCTGGCCGAAACGGGCGGAGTCCTTCGCGGCATTCGCTACGAGCGCACCGACTCGCTCGCCTACACGCTGCGCGGCAACAGCGGCGACCTCACCCTCACCTTCCGCTCGACCGACTCGCTGAAGGCGTTCGTCGGCGGCAGCTTCCAGGTGATCGCACGGAGGAGCGGCCGATGAAACGCCCCGACCGCCGCGGTTTCACGGTGATCGAGCTGCTCATCGTGTTGATCGTGATGACCGTGCTGGCCTCGATGATGGTCTTGCGCCTCGTCGACCTGAAGCATCGGGCGATCTCGGCCAAGGCGACGACCGACATGGACATGGTGCGCAAGGCGGGTTACGCGCGCTTCTACGACTCGGGCTCGTGGCCGGCCGGCAGCGGGGCCGGGGTCATCCCCGGCGATCTGACGTCGTACCTGCCGAACAACTTCACGTTCGTGCGGCCGGAGTACACGCTCGAGTGGGAGAACTTCGTTCCGCCGGGAGGCGGCACGAGCGCCTCATACCAGGTAGCCGTGCGGCTGACCTCGTCGAACCCGCGTCTCATGCAGTCGCTGGCGCAGACGATCGGAAGCCGCTCGCCGTACGTCATGATGGGCGACGAGCTGGTCGTCATCGTGGTCGGCCCTGACGGCCGGATCTGATCGCGTGCGGCCGCTGACGCTCGCCGGGCTCGGGCTGGTCGCGGTGGGGCTCTTCGTGGCCGTGCGGGGCGCGAGCTACCGCACGGACCGGAGCGTCTTCAAGGTGGGCGAGATCGAGGCGACCATCCAGGAGGAGCGCACGGTGCCGCCATGGGCGGGCGCGGTCGGCATCATGGCGGGCGTGCTCCTCATCCTCGCGGACCGGCGCCGGCGGTAGGCTCGGCGTCCAGCAGCGCCAGGAAGTCGGCCACGGACCCCCCGGCCGTCGGATACCGGGGCCCCATTCGCTCCAGCGTCTCGACGACCACCTGCGCGACCAGCACGTCCCGGAGCGCCTTGCGGTCCCCGGGCACCACGTACCACGGCGCCCAGTCCGTGCTCGTCTGCCCGATGGCGTCGGCATACGCGGCGGTATAGGCATCCCACCGCTCCCGCTCCTCGAGATCGCCGGGATTGAATTTCCAGTTCTTGTCCGGATCGCGCAGCCGATCGATCAGCCGCCGCCGCTGCTCGTCCCTCGAGATGTGCAGGCAGAACTTGAGGATGGTGACGCCGTTGTCGGCGAGGTGCCGCTCGAAGGCGTTGATCTGCTCGTAGCGCGGGCGCCAGACCGGGTCAGGGACGAGCCCATGCACCCGCACGACCAGCACGTCCTCGTAATGGGAGCGATTGAACACGCCGATCATGCCGGCCGGCGGGACGCGCTGGTGCACGCGCCAGAGATAGTCGTGGCTCAGCTCGAGGGGCGTGGGCCGCTTGAAGCTCGTCACCTCGACGCCCATCGGATTGAGCGGCCCGAAGACGTGCCGGATCGCGCCGTCCTTCCCCCCCGTGTCCCGCGCCTGCAGCACGACCAGAAGCGACCGCCGGCCCTCGGCGTAGAGTGCGGCCTGGAGCTGGGCCATCCGGTCTCCCAGCTCGGCGAGCGTGGCACGCAGCTGTTTCTTCTTCAGCACGTCGGGTGGGGGTTCGGCCGCGGCGTCGTCGAGCGCGGGGCGCGTGCCGAGCGGTACAGGTTCCAGGCGCATGGCGATCTCCGCGAGGAGGACTGGGCCGGTCAACCAGCGGGCCGCGCGACCAGCAGGGATACGGGCAGCGGATCGAACAGCGTCGACGCGTCCAACGCCCCCGCCTCCGCGGAAAGCTCGGCCCCGGTGAGGACGTGCACGAACGGGCCCGCTGCCGCACCGGGCGGCAGAAGTACGCGGGTGCCGTCCCAGAACTCCCGCGGAGGCGGCAGCGCGTCGGCGGGACGCAGCTGCCGCGCGATGAGACGCGGCACGGCGACGACGGCGGCGGCGGGTCCGTCCCGGCGAAGAAACGCGAAGGCATGCTCGGCCGCGGGGCCCGACACCTCGAGCGCCTCGTATCCGCCGCCGGCGAAGAGTCCCGGCAGGGTTGCGCGCGCCTGGAGCACGCGGTGTACGACGTGGAGCTTGACGCGGCCGTCCTCGGGCGCTCGCAACGCCTCCGCGAGGAACCGGGCTCGACCGCCCGTATCCGCGAATGCGGCAATCACGTCCTCCAGCAGCGCCTGGCGGCGCGGGAAGTCCACCGGCCGCCGGTTGTCCGGATCAACCAGCAAAAAGTTCCACAACTCGTCACCCTGATAGAGGTCAGGGGTCCCCGGAGATGCGAGCTGCAGCACCGCGCGCGCGAGGGCGTTCCACATGCCGGGCCGACCCACGCGGGTGGCGAACGCCGCCACGTCGTCGACGAACTCGGGCGCCGTGTCGAGCGACAGGATGGAAGTGGTGAACGCCTCGAGCGAGCGCTCGAACTCGACGTCCGGGTCCACCCAGCTCGTCTGCTCCTTGGCCTCGCGCGCCGCCTTGAGCACGTACCCGGCCACGCGCTCGCGGAACTGCGCGAGGCAGGCGCGGTCGTCGGCTCCGGCGGCACGCACCGGCCGGCGTCCGGGCGCCATGAGCTCGAGCGGCCAGGCTCCCACCAAGGTCTGGTACAGCAGGTACTCGGTGTTCGCGTCCGGCAGCCGGCGGCCGTGCACCGCCGGCCGGTGCTCACGATTCCAGCGCCGCCAGCGGTGGACGCACTCCTCCCATTCGTCGGGCAGCTCCGTGAGCACGTCGATGCGCGCCCGCACGTCGGCGGAGCGTTTGGTGTCGTGGGTGGTCACCGCGAGCATCGCGGCCGGCCAGCACGCGGCGCGGTGCGCGTTCGCCTGATGGAGGGCGCGAGGCGCGTCGGCCAGCGGCGCCTCGGGATCGCCGCCCACTTCGTTGCGGGAGAGCAGCGGCACGTACGCGTAGAACGCCGTGTCCTCGATCCCCTTGGCGGTCGCCGGCCCGCTGACCTGCTGGAAGCGCTGCACGAAGCGTCGCCGCAACCCCTCGTGCTCCGGGGTCCGCATGGCGGCGTCGGTGCCGAGGAGCGCTCCTGACACGAGATCGAGCGCCCGCGGGCTGACCCGCCCGCCGGCGCGCGCCGCGGCCAGTGCGCGTTCCAGCAGCGCCCGGTCCTCCGGCCCGGGGTCGGGGTGGCGGTCGTCGACGTACGTGCGATACACGGGAAGGTGAACGATCGTCTCGACGATCGCGGCGGCGAGCTCGTGCATGACGAGCGGCGGCCCGGGCCCCCGGGGCGAGAGGCGGAGCAGCCGGTGGGCCAGCTGCCGGACGCCGGCCGAGAGTCCCGCGTGAAGCACGCGGCGCTTCCCCGCCTCGGCCACCACGGAGAACGGCACCGGCCGCCGGGTGACGCGGCGGTAGTCCCGCTCGATCCGCTCGGCGCCGCCGGGCGCGAGGAACAGCGCCTCCGCCTGATTCAGGAAGTCGTAGCCGGTGGTGCCGGCCACCGGCCACGCGTCGCGGAGCCGCTCGCCCGGCGACAGAATCTTCTCGACGAAGATCGGCGGCGCCCGGGTGCCGCGCTCGCCGAACGCCTCCCGCGCGAGTCGCTCGGCGTAGCCCAGCGGGTCGAGCAGGCCGTCGGGATGATCCACGCGGAAGCCCTGCACCCACCCCGAGCGCACCCAGTCGAGCAGGAGCGCGTGGCTCTGCGTGAAGACCTCCGGATCCTCCATGTGCAGCGACACGAGCTCGTTCACGTCGAAAAAGCGGCGGTAGTTGATCTCGCGCGCCGCGCGGCGCCAGTACACCAGCTGGTACGGCTGGTCCTCGAGCAGCTCCTTCACCCGTTCGGCGCCGGCCTCGCCCTCGGTCCACAGGGCCGCCGCCCGTTCGATCCGCCGCCGCGCTTCGGGCACGAGCGCGCACAGCTTGCGGAGCCGCCGGAGCCCCTCGCCTGCGAGACGACGGCGGCGGGCGATGGCGTCGCCGCCCCGCGCGCTCCGGCGCGGCACCCGCTCCAGCAGGGCCACGATCGCGCCCAGCTCCTGGGTGGCGGGGTGGGCTGCGCCGAGCTCGGCGGTACAGGCGGCGAGCGCCGAGGCCAGCACCAGCGGGTAGCTGCCGGGATCCATGGGGAACGAACGCTCCCAGTAACGGATCCGGAGCGCGCCCTGTTCCAGCGCGACGGAGAGCTCGCCACGACGCACGACCCGCGGCCACAGGTCGCCGAGCACGGGCAGCAGCACGCGCCGGTGCAGCCCGCGCTGCCCCACCCGCCATTCGATGTCGAACCACCGGGCGTACGGCGAGGCCGGCCCGTGCGTCAGCACGTCTTCCCATCGCCAGTTCTCCCGGGAGGCCGCCATGTGGTTCGGGACGATGTCCACCACCAGGCCCATCCCGTGGGCCCGGAGCTCGCCGACCAGGCGCTCGAGCTCCAGCTCGTCACCGAGAGCCGGCGCGAGCACGCCGGGGTCCACGACGTCGTATCCGTGCTGGCTGCCCTCGCGGGCGCGGAGCAGCGGCGAGGCGTGCAGGTGGGTGACCCCGAGCCGGGCGAGGTAGGGGACCAGCGCCCGCGCCCGCGCGAGCGGAAACCCACCATGGAGCTGGAGCCGGTAGGTGGCGAGGATGCGGTCCGGCGCGGCGCTCACCGCTCGTCCCGGAAGCCCAGCAGCACGAGCGAGTGGGCCGCGACGGTCACCGTCCCCCGCGGCGGGCGGGAGCCGTGCTGGGCCGTGTTCGTCAGCTCGACCCAGTGACCCCGCTGCGCGATGCGGGGCATCGTGAACGCGCGGGAGCGACCACCGCCGTTCAGCAGCAGCAGGATGGTGTCGCCCACGAACGTGCGGCCGTGGTCGTCGAGCTCGTCGGTGGCGCGCCCGCGGATCAGCATGCCGAGCGCGTGGTTGTTGACCTGCGCCCAGTCGGCATCCGTCATCGCGTGGCCGTCCGTGTTGACCCAGGTCAGATCCCGGCCTCGCCCTTCGTTGAGATCGAGGTGCCGGAAGAACGTGCGGCGGCGGAGCACGGGGTTGTCGGCGCGGATCCGCAGCACCCGGCGGGTGAACGCCAGCAGCTCCCGCTCGGCAGGCCCGAGATCCCAGTCGACCCAGGCGAGCTCGTTGTCCTGGCAGTAGGCGTTGTTGTTGCCCCGCTGGGTGCGCCCGACCTCGTCGCCGTGTGACAGCATCGGCACTCCCTGCGAGAACGCCAGCGTGGCGAGGAAGTTCCGCCTCATGCGCTCGCGGAGGCGTACGACGTGGGGCGCGTCGGTCGGTCCCTCCGCGCCCCAGTTGCGGCTCAGGTTGTGGTCGTGGCCGTCGCGGTTGTTCTCGCCGTTGGCTTCATTGTGCTTGCGCTCGTAACTGACCAGGTCGTTGAGGGTGAAGCCGTCGTGGCAGGTCACGTAGTTGATGCCGGCCTGCGGCGGCCGCTGGCTGGCCTGGAACAGATCGCTGCTCGCGGCCAGCCGGGAGGCGAGCTCGGGGACGCGCCCCTGGTCGCCCCGCCAGAATCCGCGCACGGCGTCGCGGTACTTGTCGTTCCACTCCGACCAGCCGATCGGAAACCGTCCGACCTGATAGCCGTCCGGCCCCAGGTCCCACGGCTCCGCGATGAGCTTCACGGTCGAGAGCGCCGGGTCCTGGCGCACGACGTCGAAGAACCTGCCGAACGGATTGAAGCTCTCCGCGTCGCGGGCGAGGACCGGCGCCAGGTCGAAGCGAAACCCATCCACGTGCATCTCGCGGACCCAGTAGCGCAGGCTGTCCATCACGAGCTGCATCGTCCGCGAATGGCGCAGGTCGAGCGCGTTGCCGCAACCGGTGGGGTCGGCGTAGAAGCGGGGGTTGCCGGGCTCGAGGCGGTAGTACGCGGCGTTGTCGATCCCCTTGAAGCACAGCGTGGGCCCCAGGTGATTGCCTTCCGCGGTGTGGTTGTAGACCACATCGAGAATCACCTCGATCCCGGCGCGGTGCAGCCGCTTCACCATCGACTTGAACTCCGCCACCTGCTGGCCCAGGCCCCCGGTGGCGTACCGCACGTCGGGCGCGAAGAAACCGATGGAGCTGTAGCCCCAGTAGTTGGTCAGGCCGTGCTCGCGCAGGTGCCGGTCGGTGACGAAATGGTGGATGGGCAGCAGCTCCACCGCGGTCACCCCGAGGCTCCGGAGATGGTCGAGCATCGGGTCAGTGGCGAGGCCGAGGTAGGTCCCGCGGAGCGACTCGGGCACGTCCGGGTGCCGCATGGTCATACCGCGGACGTGGCACTCGTAGATCACGGTGCGGTTCCAGGGGGTCCGAGGCGGCCGGTCGTCGCCCCAGGAGAAGGCAGACTCGACGACCACGCACTTGGGCATGGAGCCGGCGCTGTCCCGCGAGTCGGGGGCGAGGTCGTGGTCGGGATGCCCGATGACGTATCCCTGCAGCGTGTCGTTCCAGCGGATGGTCCCGCTGATTGCGCGGGCGTACGGATCGAGCAACAGCTTGGCTGGGTTGAAGCGGTGGCCGCGCTCGGGCTCGTACGGACCGTGCACCCGATAGCCGTACAGCTGTCCCGGACGGACGTCCGGCAGGTACGCGTGCCAGATCTGGTCGGTGCGCTCGCGGAGCGCGATCCGCTCCCGCTCGCGCCCCTCGTCCGGACGCTCGAAAAGGCACAGGTCGACACCGGCGGCGTGCTCGGAGAAGATCGCGAAGTTGGTGCCCTCGCCGTCCCAGTGCGCGCCGAGCACGCTGTTGGACCCCGGCCAGACCCGGGTCACGGCCGCCCTCGAGAAGTCGTCATGCATCAAGGTAGGAGCGGCCGGGAGCGGGGGGAACGGGCGGGAGCACGGCCGGGCGAACGGGGCCGCGCCGGATTACATTCGCTGCAGGTCCATTCCCGGAGCACCGATGCTGCAGCAGCGCGAGCGGGGCGACGAGTCCCGCGCCACCATGTCTCCCGACGTCCTGGGCGAGCGGCTCCTCAAGGCGCGCACCATCATCATCAGCGGCGAGGTCACTCAGCGCCTCGCGGCGAACGTGATGGGCCAGCTCCTGGCGATGGCCGCCGACTCGAGCGACGACATCACGATCTACGTCAACTCCCAGGGCGGGCACGTCGAGGCGGGCGACACCATCCACGACGTGATCCGCTTCATCAAGCCGCGCGTGCGCATGGTCGGCACCGGCTGGGTGGCGAGCGCCGGCGCGCTGATCTACGTGGCGGCGCCGCGGGAGCAGCGCTTCTGCCTGCCGAATACCCGCTTTCTGCTGCACCAGCCGGCCGGCGGCGCGGGGGGCACGGCGAGCGACATCGAGATCGAGGCCAAGGAGATCCTCCGCATGCGCGATCGGCTCAACCGGATCTTTGCCCGGGAGACCGGGCAGCCGCTGGAGCGGATCGAGGAGGACACGCACCGCAACTTCTGGCTGGATGCCACCGCGGCGGTGCGCTACGGCCTCGTGGGGAAGATCGTCGAGCGGGTGACGGAGCTCGAGAACGGCGCGACCCCCGCCTGAGGCGAGCCGCCCCGTCAGTCCCGCACCGGCGCCAGGCGGTACACGATCCAGAGCATGGCCGCCGAGATGAGCACGTGCGGCAGGTTG
>JBOHSY010000521.1:0-5823 GCA_050733355.1 Gemmatimonadales bacterium
GCGGCTCGGGCGCGCGCCCGACGATGCGGTCGAGGCCGAGGCGCTGCTGACCGACGGCTACGAGCGCCTGCAGCTCACCGCGGCGGCAACGATCCGCGCGCTCGGCCTCGGTATCACCCCGCGGCTTCGCCTCGGCTGGGGCGACGATCTGCCGCTCCAGGCCGCGTTCCCGCTCGGGGGCTTCGACGGGTTCCCGGGGCTGCACCTCACCGAGCGCCGAGGGCAGCGCGAAGCGATGGCGTCACTGCTCGTGACCCGCTCGGTCACGCCCCGGGTCGGCATCCGTCTCGAACTCGCCGCGGGCCGTGCCGCCGATGACGGTCCGCTCCTGGCAGAGGGCGGGTGGCTCGGCGGAGCGCGGGCGGGCCTGTCCGTGGAGACCCCGATCGGGCCGGTGCGGGTGGAGTATGGCTACAACAGCGACGACCGGGGCACCCTGCTGGTGCGCGTCGGGCGCTGGTTCTGATCAGCGGGGGCGATCGCTCCACACCGCCAGCTCGTTGCCGGCGGGGTCGGCGAAATGAAAGCGCCGGCCGCCGGGAAACGCGAAGATGGGTCGGATGATGCGCCCGCCCGCCCGGACGGCCTTCGCCGCCATTCCCTCCAGATCCGTCGCGAAGATCACCACCAGCGCGCCGCCGGCGCGGACCGAGTCCGTGCGCTGGAAGCCGCCGCTCAGCCGCCCGTCCGCGAAGCTGGTGTAATCCGGGCCGTAGTCGGTGAACTGCCAGCCGAAGACGTCGCCATAGAACCGCTTGATCCTTTCGAGGTCGGCGGCGCCGAATTCGACGTAGTCGATCCGGCGATCGTGCTCGACGCTCACGAGCTCGGACTGCTGGGCCATCTGGGCGGCTCCTTGGGAGGGACGACATCGTACGCCCGTCGGGTCGCGCGCAGTCTACCCCTGGATCCGCGAGCCGTATTGAACGAATCCGACAGCGTCCCATTCGCGGGCAAAGCCGGCCGGTGTGACGCCGGCGAGCGACCTGAACTCGCGGATGAAGTGCGCCTGATCGGCGTAGCCGGCCTCGAGCGCGATCGCGGCGTACCGCGGCCGCGGCCGCCGCTGGATCCGCTCGAGCCCGCGGCGGAAGCGCGTGACCCGCGCGAATCCCTTCGGGGGAAGCCCCACCATCTCGCGAAACCGCCGCTCGAGGGCTCGCTCGCTCGCGCCGACCGCCTCGCACACGCGGCGGACGTCCACATTGCCGCGCTCCAGCAGCCGGACCGCGGCGCGCACCCGCTCCGACGTCGTCCAGCGCGTCGCCTGCTCCCGCCGCACCCTGAGGGCCGTCACGAGAAGCGCGATGCGGTCGGCGGTGGTCGGCGCGTCGTCCAGTCGCTCGCGGAGCTCCCGCGCGGCGTGCCATCCGAGATCCTCGACAGAGGTCGTGGTATCGGTGAGCTCGATGAGCGGCACGTCGAAGAAGGCGAGCGCCTCGCCCGGCTCGAACCGGATGCCGAGCGTGTCCACGCGTCCCACAAGTGGAACGACGGTGGCGCTCCGCATGGTACCGACCGCACGCACGCTCCCGCCGGCGGTGAGGAGGACATCGGCGCAGCCATCGGGGCAGATGCGGTTGGGGGTGGGTGGCGCGCTCGCCGCATGGATGCGCCAGAAGCAGCGCACCTGGCGCGCGAGGTCCGGCGGCGGCGCGTACTCCTCGTACCGCGGCTGGTCGCTGCGGCGGTCAGACGGCGCCCGCATGCGCCAGCGCGTAATCCAGCGCGTCCAGCGCGAAGTCGGCATCGTCCGCGGTGACGCAGAGCGGCGGCTTGATCCGGAGTACGTTGCCGTCCAGCCCGCCCTTGCCCACGAGCACGCCGCACTCGCGCAGCCGCTCGAGCACCTCGAGCGTCGCGGCCGCCGCCGGTTCCCGGGTGCCACGGTGCCGCACCAGCTCGACGCCGAGCATGAGCCCGTGGCCCCGCACATCGCCGATCGCCTCGTGCCGCGACATCAGATCCACGAGACCGGCGTGAAGCCGGCCCCCGACCGAACGCGCGTTTGCCTGGAGCCCCTCCCGCTCGATCACGTCGAGCACCGCGAGGCCCGCGGCCATCGACACGGGGTTGCCGCCGAAGGTGTTGAAGTGCAGCCGCTGAGTGAGCGTCTCGGCGATCTCACGCCGTGTGGTCACCGCCGCGAGCGGGGCGCCGTTGCCGATGCCCTTGGCCGTCGTGACGATGTCCGGCACGACGCCGGAGCGTTCGAATTCCCAGAAGTGGTCGCCGGTGCGGCCGAAGCCGGTCTGGACCTCGTCGCTGATGCACAGCCCCCCGTGCTCCCGCGCCACGGCGTAGGCGTCCCGGAGGTACGCCGGCGTTCCGTGGGTCACGCCCCCGACGCCCTGAATCGGCTCCGCGATGAACGCCGCGATCTGCCCCGGCGTCGCCGCGCGAATCACGGCCCGCAGGTCGTCGACGCTCTGTGCCGCCACCTCGGCGGGCGATCCGCCGAAGGCGCTCCGGTACGGGTCCGGACACGCGGCGTGGTGCACGCCCGCGCTCTGCTGGGTTGGGAGCTTCCAGGTGTGGAGCCCATTGAGGGCCATCGCGCTCGGGCTGCCGCCATGGTAGCCGTTCCGGAGCGCGATCACGTCCGGGCGCCCGGTGGAGAGCCGGGCCATGGTCACCGCGAGGTCGTTCGCCTCGCTCCCGCTGTTGACGAAGTAGGTGACGTCGAGACCGGCGGGGAAGCGGGCCGCCAACTCGCGGGCGAACAGCGCGATGTTGGGATGCAGGTAGAGCGTCGAAGTGTGCTGCAAGGTCGCGGCCTGCTCCTGCGCCCGGCGCGTCACCTCGGGATGGGAGTGTCCGCACGCCACCGTCGCGATCCCGGCGAACAGGTCGAGATATCGGCGGCCGGTCTCGTCGAACAGCCATTGGCCGTGGCCTTCGACCAGCAGGAGCGGCTCGCGGTAGAGCGTGAACAGCGAGGGGTGGGCATAGCGCTGCCGGAGCGCGAGGACCTCCTCCCGCGCCGGCCCCGCGTACGCCCGGGGCCGGTGATCGCACGCGGGCATCTTCGGCACCGCCGGTCTGGTCAGTGTGGCCATTGAGATGTGGGCATTGGCGGTCGGACAGGGTCACCGGGAGGCGCGGAGAGAAACACTTGTCGTGGCCTCATGTCTGGAGATCAGAATGGCGGGACCCGAGACCACAGACGCAGTTCTCCGGGTCCTCCGCGCCTCCGTGTGAGATGCGGTTGGTGTTGCAGCACAGCGGATCAGCCGACGTCGGATCCATCCAGCAACTGCGAGGCGTAGCTCTCGTTCCGCGGCTCGGGGGGGCCGTATCGGCCGGCCGGCGCATGGATGCGGTTCCACTCCTCCCGGAGACAGAAGGGGTCCAGGCCGTACGGCCGATCCACCGCGAGTACCCCGTCGAGGTGATCGATCTCGTGCTGGAGCAGCTCGGCGCGATCCCCTTCGAGCTCGACTTCCTGCCACTCGCCTTTCACGTCCTGGTAGCGCACCCGAACGCGATAGGCGCGTGAGACCCGGACGAGCAGATTGGGGAACGAGAAGCAGTCGTCCCACACCGAGAAGTCCTCGGTGCCGATGTCCACGATCTCGGGGTTGATGAGCGGCCAGGGCTTGTCCATCTCGACAGACACGATCCGAACCGGGGCGCCAATCTGCGGGGCCGCAATGGCGCGCCCGCTGCCGAACCGCGACTGCCAGTCACGCAGCGTCTCGCGCAGGTCGTCGATGATCACCCGCACCGCGGTGGACGTCGGCCGGGCGATCGGCTGACAGCGGGTCCGGAGGATGGGGTCGCCGAGAAGGCGGATGCGGTGGATAGTCATACGAGCCTCGAAGAGCCGCCGGATGCCAGCCTGATCTGGCGAATATGAAGGATGGTCGCCTGAGTGGCCAGAGGTTTGTCAGTAGTACGTATGAATACTACTCCACAGGCTCGGCCTCCAGAATTCGTACCAATTTTCCGGTTTGAATTGACAATCCCGACTCTTCCCTTAGGATTCCCCGTATGGAAGCCTCGCTGCCCAACCCCAGCGCGTCGGCACCCCACACCGGCGCGTCGGCCCGGATCGCCGGCCTTCGGGGTCCTCGAGCCGACATTCTGGTGCAGCTCAAGCGCACGCCGGACCTGACGGCGCGCGACCTGGGGCGGGAACTGGGATACTCGCTGAACGGCGTCCGGCACCACCTCAAGGAACTCGAGGTAGATGGCTTCGTGGCTTACGAGCGGCGGCACCAAGGGGTGGGTGCGCCGGTGTTCATCTATCGCCTGACGGCCGCGGCTGAGGCGCTCTTCCCCCGGCGGTACGAAGCGACGCTGCTCGAATTTCTGGACCACGTGGTCGCGCAGGACGGACGGGAAGCGGCGGTGCGGGTACTCGAAGCGCACTTCACCGCCCTGGCCAATCGTCTCGGCGATGTCGTCGCGGGGGCACCATCACGTCGCCGGCTGGAGACGGTCGCGGCGGCGATGTCGGATGAAGGGTACATGGCGGAGTGGCGCGAGCAGCATGGCGGCAGCTTTGCGACACTGACCGAGCATAACTGTGCGGTGAAAGCGGTTGCGGAACGGTTCCCGGAGATGTGTCAGGCCGAGGCACGCTTCCTCGAAACGGTTCTGGGAGGCCCGGTGGAGCGCCGATCGCACATCCTGAACGGGTGCGGCGCCTGCGAGTACCACGTCAGACTGGACCCGCCCAAGGACGTCAAGGAGAACGCATGAGCTCGCAGGTCGAATCGCTGGTCAATCGCGAGTACCGCTACGGTTTCGTCACGGATATCGAAGCGGACATCGCTCCGATCGGGCTGAACGACGACGTGATTCGGATGATCTCGGCCAAGAAGAACGAGCCGGCGTTCATGCTGGAGTGGCGCCTGAAGGCGTTCCGCGGTTGGCAGAAGATGACGGAGCCGCATTGGGCGAACGTCACCTATCCGCCCATCGACTACCAGGCCATCAGCTACTACGCGGCGCCGAAGACCAAGAAGCCGCTGGGGAGCCTCGACGAGGTGGATCCCAGGCTACTGGAGACCTATCAGAAGCTGGGGATCCCGCTCACCGAGCAGAAGATCCTCGCCGGGGTGGCCGTGGACGCCATCTTCGACAGCGTGTCGGTCGGCACGACCTACAAGGCGAAGCTGGCGGAGAAGGGCATCATCTTCTGCTCGTTCGGCGAGGCCGTGCAGGAACACCCCGAGCTGGTGGAGCGGTACCTGGGCTCGGTGGTGCCGGCCAGCGACAACTTCTTCGCGGCGCTGAACGCGGCGGTGTTCAGCGACGGCTCCTTCGTGTACATCCCCAAGGGCGTGCGCTGCCCGATGGAGCTGTCCACCTACTTCCGGATCAACGCGGAGAACACGGGCCAGTTCGAGCGCACGCTGATCATCGCCGACGAAGGGGCGTATGTCAGTTACCTCGAGGGCTGCACCGCGCCCAAGCGCGACACCAACCAGCTGCACGCGGCCGTCGTCGAGCTCGTGGCGCTGGATGCCGCCACCATCAAGTACTCGACCGTGCAGAACTGGTACGCCGGAGACGAAGAGGGCCGCGGCGGGATCTACAACTTCGTGACCAAGCGCGGCAAGGCCTCGCGCGGCGCGAAGATTTCCTGGACCCAGGTCGAGACCGGCTCGGCCATCACCTGGAAGTACCCGAGCGTGATCCTCCAGGGCGACGACGCTGTGGGCGAGTTCTACTCCGTGGCGGTGGTGAACGGCCGGCAGCAGGCCGACACCGGGACCAAGATGATCCACATGGGGAAGAACACCCGCAGCACCGTGGTGTCGAAGGGGATCAGCGCGGGGCGGGGGAACAACAGCTACCGCGGGCTGATCAAGA
>JBOHSY010000522.1:0-6136 GCA_050733355.1 Gemmatimonadales bacterium
CCCCCGCCCCGCCGGTTCGCGCGGGCCGGCCTGTCACACGCTGGCCGGCGCTGGCTTTCTCAGGCGGCCTTAACCGCCTGCACCTCGAGCGCGATCCGGATCTCGTTCCCCACCAGCACGCCGCCCAGCTCGAGCGCCTGATTCCAGGTCAGGCCGAAGTCGCGGCGGTCGATCCTCGTCTCCGCGCTGAAGCTCGCGCGCTCTCCACCCCACGGATCGCGTCCCCGGCCCTCGAACGTCGTATCGAGCACGACCTCGCGGGTCGTGCCGTGAATGGTCAGGTCGCCGATGAGGCGAAACCGGTCGCCGGATTCCGCGGGAGCGCCGTCGATGCGAGTGCTGCGGAAGGTGATCGCAGGGAACCGCTCCGCATCCAGGAAATCGGGCGAGCGAAGGTGCGCATCGCGCTGCGGCTCGCGGGTGTCGATCGTGGCGGTGTCGATATCGACCGATACCGCGGACCGATCGGGATGCTCCTCGTCGATCGTGAGCGCGCCGGACGCGCCGCCGAACCGGCCCTTCACCGTCGTGATCATCATATGCCTGGCGGAGAACTCGACCAGTGAATGGGCTGGATCGAGAATCCACGTGGTGCGGGTGGCGGCCGGGGCCTGGACTGAAGCGGTCATTGCTCGCTCCTTGCGAGTTGAGGTTTGCCCAGGAACCCTCGAGCCGCCCTGCGGGTTCCGGAGTGTGACCCGCATCGCCTCGCAGACTCACGAACGATCCCGGAGGAAACCCGTGGCCATATCGACCCATGCGACTCCCCGCGCAGCCGGCGGGCGGCCCGGCTCCGCCGGACTTCCCACGCTCGGATATGCCGCGCACAGCCCGACGACCCCGCTGGCCCCCTTCGGCTTCGAGCGACGCAGCCCCTCAGCCACCGACGTGCACCTCGAGATCCTTTATTGTGGCGTCTGCCACTCCGACCTCCATACCGTCCGGAGCGAGTGGGCCGGGACGGTCTACCCCGTGGTGCCGGGTCACGAGATCGTGGGCCGGGTGGTTCGCGTCGGCCATCGCGTGAGCGGGTTCAAGCCCGGCGACCTGGCGGCCGTGGGGTGCCTGGTCGACTCCTGCGGCGCCTGCCCCGATTGCCGCGCGGGCGAGGAGCAGTACTGCCGGAACGAGAGGGTCTTCACCTACAACAGCCCGGATCGGCACACCGGCGGCGTCACCTACGGCGGGTACTCGAGCCAGATCGTGGTGGATGAGCGGTTCGTGCTGCGGTTCCCCGATCCCCTCGATCCCGCGGCGGGCTCGCCGCTCCTCTGCGCGGGCATCACCACCTACTCCCCGCTCCGCCATTGGGAGGTCGGCCCCGGTCAGAAAGTGGGGGTCGTTGGGCTCGGCGGACTCGGCCACATGGGCGTCAAGTTCGCCCACGCGTTCGGCGCCGAGGTCGTGCTGTTCACCACCTCCCAGGGAAAGGCGGCCGACGCGAAGCGCCTGGGCGCCGATGACGTGGTGATCTCGACGAGCGCCGAGGAGATGAAGCGCCATGCGCTCAGCCTCGATTTCATTCTCGACACCGTGGCCGCGCCGCACGACCTGGATGCCTACCTCCGGCTCCTCACGCGCGACGGCACGCTCTGCCTCGTCGGGGTTCCCGAGCACCCCCACCCGTCGCCGAGCGTCGACGAGCTCGTGGTCAAGCGCCGGAGCATCGCGGGCTCGCTCATCGGCGGCCTCCGCGAGACGCAGGAGATGCTGGACTTCTGCGCCGAGCACGGCATCGTCTCCGACATCGAGCTGATCCCGATGGCGGGAATCAACGACGCGTACGAGCGGATGCTCCACAGCGACGTGAAATACCGCTTCGTGCTCGATCTGGCCACGCTGGACGCGGCGGAAGGCGAGGAGCGGGCGGCGTGAGCGTCCCGACCACTTCGCCCGGGTCGGAGCACGGCATTGCTCCGCGGGGGTATCGGCTTCCGGCAGGCACCCGGGTCGGCGCCGTGCGTCTGCAGGTGGCCGACCTCGACCGGTCGCTCGCGTACTACGACCAGGTCATCGGGCTCCGGCTGCTGGACCGTTCCGGCGGCGTGGCCCGGCTCGGCCCCGAGGATGGGCAGCCGCTGGTGGAGCTCCACGAGCACCCGGGCGCGACGCCGGTGCCGCGCCGCGGCCGGCTCGGGCTCTATCATTATGCGATCTTGCTGCCGGACCGGCCGGCGCTCGGCCGATTCGTGCGGCATCTGGCGGAGCTCGACGTCCGCGCCGGCATGTCGGACCACCTCGTCAGCGAGGCGCTGTACCTGAGCGATCCGGACGGGCTCGGCATCGAGGTCTACGCCGATCGGCCGCGCGACACCTGGCAGTACGCGGCCCGCCAGCTCGTCATGGACACCGGTCCACTGGACGTGGATGCCCTGCTCCGCGCCGCCGACGCCGGGCGCTGGACCGGCCTGCCGGCGAAGACCGTGATCGGCCACGTGCATCTGTTCGTGGGCGACCTCGGGCGGGCGACGGCGTTCTACCACGAGGGCCTGGGGTTCGACCAGACGGTATGGAGCTATCCCGGCGCGCTGTTCATGTCGGCCGGCGGCTACCATCACCACGTGGGAACGAACACGTGGGCGGCCGGCGCTGCGCCGGCTGGCAAGGAGGACGCGCGGCTGCTTGAATGGGAGCTGGTCGTGCCCACGGCGGCCGATGCCGCCGCGGCCCTCGCGAGCGCGGCGGGCACCGGCGCGTCAGTGGAGCTACAGGGCGGGGGTGGAGTCACGCTCGACCCGTGGGGTACCGCGGTGCGCCTCCGCACCTGACGCCATCCGCGCGCTCCGCTCGATCCAGCGGGCGAGCGCGGGGGCCGGCGCGAGCGGGAGCGGGTGGTAGCGAAGCGGGAGATCCGCGAGATCGCGCGGGATCGTTCGATGCGTGATCGAGCCGCTCGAGATCATGACCGGCAGCGCGATCACCGAATCGCCGGCTCGCGCGGCCATCGCGCGAACGGAATCCCGCATGGCGGCCACCGCGGCCGCGCGGACCGGCGGCGGCGCGTCGTCCCTGAGCAGTGCCACCTGAAGCTCGGCGCCGGTGGACCTGCGCAGGCCCCGGCTCACCATCTCGATGTCGGCCACCCAGCGTCGGGCATCCGTCGAATCGTTCGGGCCGTGCGCCACCAGCAGCAACGGGCGGCGCCGATCCTCCGGGTCGAGCTCGCGCCAGCGCAGCGCCAGAGCTTCCGCAAGCTCCGGGGACGCGTCGAGCGCGGCGGTCACGTGCATCGGGACCGGCGGCAGTTCGTGCGCGCCATGGTCGTGCCCGGCGAGCTCGGCGGGCAGTGACGGCAGCTCACCGGCGTAGAAGCGGATTTGCCGGTAGTGGCTGCCATGGCTCGACACCATCAGCGGCACCACGACGATTTGCTCCGCTCCGGCGGCCGCGAGTCGTGCCACACCCGCCGCCCAGCCGGCGCTTTCCTTCTCCGCTCCCATGAGAAACGCGAGCTCCACCGGTCCCGTCCATCGCACCGCGCCGACGGTCTCGCGCACGCGCTCGTTCCAGCCCGGGTCCGCGCCATGGGCGACGACCAGAAGCCCGGTCTGGGCCGATGCGCGCGCGACCGGTGTTGCCACGGCCGCGAGCGCCGTGACCGCGACCAGCGCCCTCACCACGTGAGCCCCCAGCGGAGCCCGCCGAACCACCGGCGCCCGAGGAAGGTCGCGGCGTTCGTCGGCTGGTTGTCGGCGACGTTGTCCACCCCGAGCGTCACGTGCACGTTGTCGCGGAGCACGACCCCGGCCGACAGGTTGAGGCGGGTGTAGCCGCCCTGCACCGTCGTGCCGGCCGCGCTCCGGGCGAGCGGAACGCTCGACGTATGGACCAGCTCGGTGGTGAACGAGAGCGGCCCCGGCGCAACCGTCACCGTCCCCCGTGCCTGGTGCCTCGCGCGGCCGAGCAGCTCCTCCCCCGTGCTCTCGTCCTCGGTCGCGACATAGGTGTAGGACGCGAAGGTCGTCACCATCCCCGCGGTGGCGCTGGCGCCGACCTCGGCACCGCTTGTCAGCGCCCGGTCGACGTTCTGATAGAGGAACAGGCTGGCCTGCGGGTCGACCAGCGACGTTTCGATGAAGTTGCGCAGCCAGTTGCGGTACGCCCGGGCGTACGCCTGCAGCCCGCCCCGCGCGACGCCCGCTTCCGCCGTCACGTTCCAGGAATGCTCCGGCTCGAGGTCCGGGTTGCCACGCACGGTGTAGCTTGGCGTGCCCGTATTGGTGAAGTCGGTGTACAGCTCCTTGAAGGACGGGGCGCGAAAGCCGCGCGCGAAGGCCGTCTTCAGGTAGGCGCCGCCCGGGCCCCGGGCGGTCAGCGCCACGCGCGGCGCCAGATCGGTGCCCCAGACCTCGCCGGTCGTGACCCGGACGCCCGTCGACGCGCGCAGCCAGTCGGCCACGGCCCAGTCGGCGCTGCCGTACGCCGCTCCGGTCCACGCGGCCCGGCTGCCGCCGGTCACGCGATCGCTCTCGAGCCATTCGTGCTCGACCTTCGCGCCGGCCAGCCAGCGGTGTCGGCCGAGGTCGCCGCGGTACAGGCCTTCGACATCCGCCGCGCGCTGGCGGTCCCACTCGGGCGTGCCGCCATCGCGCTCCGCGGTCGCGGACCGGACGAACCGGTGATCATAGGTGCTGCCGTGCACCCGCACTTCGGTGCGGCCGGCGGCGTCCAGGGTCGCGCTCGCGAGCGCGTCCACCTGCCAGTTGTCGTTGAAGTTCGCGCTCGCGATCCCCCGGCTGCTCGTGCCGTACTCCTGCTGCTCGGCGATGCCGAGCACGCGCACATCGAGGACGCCGGCTCCCAGCGACGACGTCGTGCGCAGCATGCCGTCCCACCGCCCCGCCACGCCCACGGTCGCCGCGCTGCGCCCCGGCACGAGGTCCACCGTCCGGCGCCCGACGTCGAGCGAGCCGTTCACTCCGAGAACCGGCACGGCGAGCCGGGCGCGATAGTCGAGCTGACCCCGCGAGCCGAGGTGGGTGGACACCTCGGCCTTGGGCCCCCCGCGACGGGTCAAGAGGTTCACCACGCCACCGAGCGCGGCGGACCCGTACAGCGTCGACTGCGGGCCTTCCACGATCTCCACCCGCTCGATCAGCGAGGGGCTGATGCGGGTGAGATCGAGCTGCCCACTCAGCCGCCCGACCAGCGGGGCGCCGTCGAGCAGTATCAGTACCCGGTCGGATCCAAGCCCCTGGAGCGTGACTCCCGCGCCCGAGCCGACCACCGGGTCGATCTGCACGCCGGGGACGTCGCGCAGCGCCACCGTGAGGTCGGGTGCCGCGCGGCGCTCGAGCTCGGCCCGCGATACGACACGCACGATGCCGACCGCATCCGAAGCGCGACTGGCACGGCGGTCGGCTGTAACCGTCAGTGGTTGCAGTTGGACGGCGGGTGTAGCGCTGTCGGGGGAAGCCGGCGCCGGTTGCTGGGCCTGGAGTGGGAGTGTGAGGAGGAGGAGAGCGCCAGCCAGGGCGAGGAGGCGGTCGGGCAGAGGAAGCATCGGAAGCCCCAGGAGATGAGAATGAGAATCAGTTCATTTACCGTCTTACCAATACTTGTCCTCTTTGGCCCTCACGTCAACCGGGTCTAGCGAATCAGCCACTCCGCGAACCTCATCCACGCATCGGTGCCCCCGATCGCCAGACGCAGCGGCTGCGACGCAATGAAGAACAGCCCGCCCCACAGAAAGGCCGGGTGGACGCGCCCGGGTCACGCGATCGTAGACCAGGCACGCCACGACGAAGAGGTCGGTCACGCCGAAGAACGCCGGCTGGCCGATCACTACAACCGGGCCGGGTGGCGCTCGCGAAGGGTGACCTGGCGACGGCGAAGGCGGAAGCGAAGACCCGCGCCGACGGCGCGGCCGCGAGGCAGAACAGCTTCCGCGTCCGGCAGGCGCACGCGCTGGCCGGCACGATCGCGCTGAAGGAGAAACGATTCGATGCGGCCATCGCCCGCCTGGGCCGGGCAACCAGCAGGATCCGCAGGTGATCTACTGGACCGCGCTGGCCTGGAAGGGCCAGGGTGACGCGGCCAAGGCGAGGGAATACGCCGGCCGCGCAGCGAGCGCCAACCTGTTGCCGCTGCCGACGTACGCCTTCGTGAGAGGAAAGGCGAAAAAGCTGTCCTGAGA
>JBOHSY010000523.1:0-16577 GCA_050733355.1 Gemmatimonadales bacterium
GGCCCGTCCCGAGGCGTCGCCGCCGGCCTCGGCGGCGGCGGCCCCCGCGGGGTTCACCAAGGAAGTCTCCTTTGCGATACTGCAGGATTACGCCAAGGGCCGGGATCTCCGCGACGTGGAGCGCGACTTCGAGCTCATGAGGGAGATCGGTGTGCGCACATGGCGCGGCAGCGTCGGCTGGGACGACTACGAGCCGGAGCCTGATCACTACGACTTCGACTGGCTGCACCGGTTCGCCGAGCTGGCCGTCCGGCACGGAATCGAGCTGCGCCCGTACATCGGCCGGACGCCGGCGTGGGCGTCCGCCGGAGGCAGCGACGACCAGGCCTGGAACGATCCGCCGGCCAGCCTGGACGAGTGGGCGGATTTCGTGCGCCGCCTCGTCTCGGCCATGCGGCGCCATCCGAACGTGCGCTCCTGGGAGATCTACAGCGAGGAGAACGTGCGGCTCGGATGGGACGGCACGGCCGAGCAGTACGCCGATGTACTCAGCCGCGCGGCGCGCGCGGTGCGCGCGGCAGATCCCGACGCCGAGCTGCTCCTGGGCGGACTCGCATGGCCGGACGCCAAGTGGGTGGAGAGAGCCTGCAGCGGCGTCCGGGTGGACGTCGTGCCGTTCCACGCTTACCCGGAAACGCGCACCCGGGACTCGGTGGACGTCGAGCGATATCTGGGTGGCGAATACCGGGACGACTTTCTTCCCGCCGTGCGCGCGCACTGCGGCGACCGACCCATCTGGATCAACGAGATCGGGTTCGCGACGGTCGGCGAGCAAAGCGAGCGCGACCAGGCCAACTGGTGGGCGCGCGCCTTCGCCACGTTTCTTGCCGATCCGCACATCCGGCATCTGGGCATCCGCGAGCTGGGGGACTCCCCGCTGGGCCTCACCCGGCGCGACCGCAGGCCGAAGCTCGCGTTTCACACCGTGGACCTGCTCACCGATCTGCTCGACGTGGGACAGCTGACGGTGGCGGACGCCGAGCTCGGCGTGCGGGTGACCGCGGGCCGGGCGGCGGCCCTCTATCATCATCTGTTCGTGAGCCCGCGCGGCCGGCAGGTGCTGATCGTGTGGGACAAGCGCGGCTCACCCGCGCTCGACATCACGCTCCTCCGGCGCGGCAGCCGGGTCACCGAGTACACGCTCGACGGCCGGCCGGTGCCGTTTCCCCAGTTCGACGGCCGTACGCTTCGACGGGTGCGGCTGTCGCCCGGGCACGTGCGCATCTTCGATATCGCGCCGGAGGGTTCCGACGACCCCGGACCGAGCGACGCCAGACGTAGCGGCGTCAGAGATAGCTCAGCCAGTGATCGCGGCGGCGGCGCTTGAGCCCGGCGAACCAGCGGCACAGCGGGTAGAGCGCGGCGACGACCGCGAGCGTCACCCCGTAGACCACCGGAAGCGAATAGCCGTAACCCTCGGTGGGAGCTGCGGGCGGGTTCCACACCAGCCAGGGCACGATCGTACCGTAGCGCGCGAGCGAGAACGCGACGGCCACCAGGTGTATGAGCGGTACGTGCAGCAACCAGAAGAAGAGCGGCAC
This sequence comes from Gemmatimonadales bacterium, assembly GCA_050733355.1. Lineage (GTDB taxonomy): Bacteria > Gemmatimonadota > Gemmatimonadetes > Gemmatimonadales > GWC2-71-9 > DASQPE01. Next base: position 1,542 of record JBOHSY010000523.1, read on the forward strand.
CCGCCCGAACGTCCGGACCACATTCGCGAGCCGACCCCGCGCGCGGTCGAGCACCGGGACCAGTAGCATTGCCGGCCCGAGCGTCATCAGCAGATAGAGCAGCGACGCGGGATACTTGGTCGCGTTCAGGAACGACAGGACCGTGCGGCCCGGCGGGGCCTGTGTCGTCCAGCGCGTGGGATCGCCGTACCCGTTCGCGAGCCGGAGCATCACGAAGCCGGCGCACAGGGCGAGGCCAACCCGCAAGAGGAAACGGTCGCGCTCGGCCGGCGGCCGGCTGAACACGGGACCGAACACGTAGCCGAGCGCCATCACGCCGATCCACGGCACCAGTGGGTACAGCACGAACAGCTCCACGCCCGGCGTCAGCGCGATGGTGCCGGGTTCATGGAGGATCTTCCAGAGCCAGCCAGCCGCGCCCAGCTCCGCCGCGGAGACACGGTCGACGAGGTTGTGGAGCGCGACCATCCCGATGGCGATCGCGCCGATCCAGAGATCCGGCAGCCGGATGAGCCCCGCCAGCGCCACCATGCACCATCCCAGGGCCCAGAGCACGAGGGCCGAGGAGTAGGCGTAGTCGAAGTTGAATTGCCAGGCCGCGCGCGCCACGGTGAGCTCCAGCAGCACGAGCCAGAGTCCTCGAGTCCACAGGAATCGCGAGAGCGAGCGCCGGTCGCGTCCGCGGCCGAGCGAGAGGCGCGCGCCCACGCCAGCGAGGAACACGAACACCGGCGCGCACAGGTGGGTGATCCACCGCGTAGCGAACAGCACCGCCGTGGTCCGGGCGGGGTCGGTCGGGTCGAATCGCGCGTCGGTGAGGAAGTACCGGACGTGGTCGAGCGCCATGAGCACGATGACGCCGCCGCGAAGGAGATCGATCGAGCCGAGCCGGGGCGGCGCGGTTGACGGGGGCGTCATGGACCCCCAATCTGGGATCGTGCCCGACGCACCGCTTCCGGAATCTTGCGCCGTGACGATCGTGGACCTGCCCTGCGCCGGCCACGACACCGCCCGGGGCGAGGAGGAGTGCGTGCCGACGCACGAAGTGGTCGTGCCCCGGCGCGGCGCGTACCTCCGCGAGGTGCGGGGGGAGACCTGCTGGGTCGATGCCGGGACCGTCACGTTCTCACACCCGGACGAGGGCTACCGCATCCAACATCCCGCGCCCGGCGGTGACGTGTGCACCGCGTTCGCGCTGTCGGCCGAGGCCGCGCGCGAGCTGCTCGGCCCGGAAGGGCGGTTCCCGCGCGCCCACGCGCCGCTCGAGGGCGGCGCCTACCTGCTGCACCGCCTCGCGCTAGGGGCCGCCCGGCAAGCTCGCGAGCGATCCGCGGCCGGGCTGGCGGCGGAGGAGTACGCGGTGGCGTTCCTGCACGCTGCGCTCGCCAGCCGCCCCCCGGCCGATGCGCGTGCCGGCGAGAACGCGATCCGCGCCCGCGCCGTGGTGTCACGCCGGTACCGCGAACCGCTCACGCTCGCGCGGATCGCGCGGGCGTCCGGCTGCTCCGCGTTTCATCTGAGCCGGCAGTTCACCCGGAGCTTCGGCATCCCGATCTGGCGGTTCGTCGTTCGGCTGCGCCTCCGGGACGCGCTCGAGCAGATCCTCGAGACTCGGGACGGGCTGTCGTGCATCGGGCTCGCAGCCGGGTTCGCCTCCCAGAGCCATTTCGGTGATGCGTTCCGCCGCGAGTTCGGCTGCGCGCCGGGCCGGGTGCGCCGACTGCCCGCCCCCGCGCTCGCCGAGCTTCGCGAGCGGGCAGGAATCCGGTAGCCCTTTCCGGGCCAGCGCCCGAAGCTTTCATCCGTGCCCGGCCAGTCCCTCGACATCCACCCGCTCACGCCCGACCGCTGGGATGACTTCGTGCGGTTGTTCGGAGCGCGCGGCGCCTGCGGCGGCTGCTGGTGCATGCACTGGCGGCTCCCCCGCGCCGACTACGAGCGGCGCAAGGGGGCGAAGAACCGGGCGGCGATGCGCGCGCTGGTCGGCAACGGCCCGAAGCCGCCCGGGGTGCTCGCCTATCTCGGCGAGGATGCGATCGGCTGGTGCGCGGTGGCCCCGCGCGAGGAGTACGTGCGCCTGGAGCGCGCCCGCGTACTTCGGCGGGTCGACACCGAGCCGGTGTGGGCGATCGTGTGCGTGTTCGTGGCGGCCGAGCACCGGCGGCGGGGCGTTTCGGTGGCGCTCCTCGACGGCGCGGCGCGGTTCGCCGCCGAGCACGGCGCGACGATCGTCGAGGGCTACCCGGTCGAGCCGAAGGGGGGTGACATACCCGCCGTGTTCGCCTGGACCGGCACGGCGGCGGCGTTCCGGGCCGCCGGATTTCGGGAAGTGGCCCGGGGGTCGCCCGGACGGCCGATCGTGCGCAGGCATTTCGCGAGGGAGACGAGGGCGGGAGAGGGAGGGAGTGGGCGGGAGGGGTAGACCCGCCCCCGCTGCGGCCGCGTCACCCGATCGGCAAGTCATGCCAGATCTTCGAGTTGCCCCTCCCGCTTTCTTCCGCCCCCTCCCGCCCTCATCTCCCCGGCCAGGGCACCGTCCTTGCACCCCTCGCCTCCGACTCCCTTCACGGCGACCCGGTGGACAACGCTCAATTCCGCGCCCTTGTCGCGCGGCTGGAGAAGCGCGCGGCCGCCCGTCCCGGCGTGTATCGCGCCGAAGTCGGCGGGCTTGCCGCGCTCGGCTATCTCTACGTGGTGAGCGTGCTCGCCCTGCTGCTCGGGCTCCTCGCGGGGCTCATCGCGCTCGCGGCGCAGGTCCGTGGTGGCGGCGGGCTGGTCGGCAAGCTCGCGTTGCCGATTCTCTTCGTGATGTACGCGATCGGGCGCGCGCTGTGGGTGAAGATCCCGCCGCCGGACGGTCTTGCGCTGGCGCGCGGCGCGGCCCCGAAGCTGTTCGAGGCGCTCGACGACATCAGCCGGACCCTCGCCGCGCCGCGCTTCCATACGGTGCTGCTCACCGACGACTACAACGCGTCGGTGGTCCAGGTGCCCCGGCTGGGCGTGTTCGGCTGGCAGCGGAACTACCTGATCATCGGGCTGCCGCTCATGCAGGCGCTGCCGCCGGACCAGTTCCGGGCGGTGCTGGCCCATGAGATGGGCCACCTGTCGGGCAATCACAGCCGCTTCCGCGGCTGGATCTATCGCGTGCGCCGCACCTGGGGCACCATGCTCGGCCGGCTGGAGGCGCAGGGCTCCGGGCTGGGCCAGCTGCTCTTCACCCGCTTCCTCCGCTGGTACGCGCCGTTTTTCAACGCGTACTCGTTCGTGCTCGCGCGCGCCAACGAATACGAGGCCGACCGCTGCAGCGCCGAGGTGGCGGGCGCCGAGAACGCGGGCGCCGCGCTGCTCCGGCTCGAGGTGGGAAATCGCTTTCTCAAGGAGAGCTACTGGCCGTCGGTGTACCGCCGGGTGACCGAATCCACCGAGCCGCCGGCGGAGGTGTACGTGTCGCTCGGTGCCGCCGTGCGCGACGAGCTGCCAGAGCACGATGTCGTGCCGTGGGTGGACGAGGCCTGGCGCCGGCCGACCGACTACGCGGATACGCACCCGTCGCTCGCCGACCGGCTGACCGCGCTGGGCGTGAGCCGCGACGCATCTCCCGGGCTCGCGGCGTCCGCGAACGGACAGCCGTCCGCCGCGACGTTCTATCTCGGCTCGCGCGAGACGGGGCTCACCCGGGAGCTGGAGCGGGCGTGGCGCCAGGGCGTGGCGCCGCACTGGGAGGCGCGCCACCGTGCGATCCACGAGGCGCGCAGCAGGTTGGTCGAGCTCGACGCCAAGGCGGGCGCCGGGCCGCTCAGCGCCGAGGAGCAGTGGGAGCGTGTGAGCCTCACCGCCGAGTTCGATCACACCGCCGCGGTCCCGCTCGCCGAGGCGCTGCTCGACGCCGATGCCGAGCATGCGGGGGCACGCATGTTCGTCGGCCGGTCGCTGCTCGAGCGGGGGGACGAACGGGGGGTGCAGCACCTCGAGGCGGCGATGCGCGCCACACCCCATGCGGTGCTTCCGGTCTGCGACACGTTGTTCGACTACTACTGGACCCGCGGCCGCCGGGCGGACGCGGAGCGGTTCCGCAAGGTCGGCGAAGAGCACGCGGCGACGATCGAGTCCGCCCGGGTGGAGCGGACCACCCCGCCCAAGCGCGCCGACCTCAGGCCCCACGATCTCTCGTCCGAGACGATCGTGCGGCTCCGCGAGGCGCTGGCCGAGTATCCGCTGGCCGAGTTCTACCTGGTGCGGCGCGCAGTGACCCACCTGCCGGAGATCCCCTGCTACCTGGTCGGCATGGTGGTGCGGCGAAAGTGGTATCAGTTCGCGGACGAGACCAAGGACGTGGCGCTCCGCGACCGGGTGATGGGCGGGATCGGGTGGCCGGAGGAGACGTACGGGTTCCTGCTGGAGCACGGGGGGAAGAAGCTTCGGGCCGAATTCCGCGCTGTCCCACGCGCACAAGTGCTTTGAGAGCCGGGAATTAAACGCGAATGATCGCGCAGGACTGTCTCGGACATCCATTCGCGCCGATTCGCGTTCATTCGCGGCCTTCAAGTGCGAAACCTTGCCCTGACAGACGCTCGTAGTGCGCGCGGGATCACCCCGGGTCCCGCCGCCCGCCGCCCCCTGCCGCCGAGCCGATGCCCGTCTCCCGTCCCGCCGCGGTCCTGCTGGCCCTCCTGCTCTCGCCGGTGCCCCCCCTGGCCGCGCAGGTCCGGTGCGATGCCCCGTACACCGCGGCCGCCGACAGCATCCAGGGACTGGTGAATCGCCTCGGGCTCGGAGGCGCCGGGCTGGTGATCCGGCAGGACGGCCGCCCGATCTGCGAGCGGTACTATGGCTCCTGGGGACCCGAGACCGTGGTGTCGCTTGTGTCCGCGGCCAAGTGGATGAGCGCGGCGGGCATTCTCGCGCTCACCGACGATGGCACGCTCGCACTCGACGACTCCGCCGGGAAGTACCTCGACTACTTCCGGAAGGGCGAGAAGCGCGGCATCACGCTCCGACATCTCCTGTCGCACCGTTCGGGCCTGCCGGACTACAGCCCGTGCATGTTCCAGCCCGAGCTGCCCCGTGACGAGTGCGCCCGCCAGATCGCTGAGAAGGCGAAGCTGCATCACGCGCCAGGGGCGGCGTTCGCGTACGGCGGCGCGGGCTTCACGGTGGCCGGGCGGATGGCGGAGGTCGCCGCCGGTCAGCGGTGGGTGGAGATCTTCGCCGGCCGGATCGCGCAGCCGCTCGGACTCAAACAGACCGGCTACGGCAACGACCCGAACGCGCTCCTGTCCGAAGGCCAGCCGTACTCCTCGCCCGCCGACTACATCACCTTTCTCGAGATGATCCGGAACGGCGGCACACATGCGGGTCGCCGGATCCTGGCGGAGCGGTCGGTGGCCGAGATGACGCGAGTGCAGACCGAAGGTGGGGCGGTGGCATCATCCCCGAGGGAGAAGCCACAGTACGGGCTCGGCTGCTGGATCGACCTGGCCGACTCGACCGGCCGGGGACTGGTGGTCACCAGCCCCGGCGGCGGGGGGTTCCTGCCATGGATCGACCGCGAGCACGGCATCGTGGGCGTCATCGCGGTGAAGGATCGCCTCGAGCGCACGGGCCCCACGTCCGGCGCGGTGATCCGGCTGGTGCGCGCCGCCGCAAAGCGCGCCACCGCAAAGCGCGCCACCGTGTCGAGCGGACCCTGATGAACCGTCGTCTGTGCCTGGTGACCACCGGGGCGGCTGCCGGCAGCCTTATGCTCGGCTGGCGCCGGACCGTTCCTGCGGATCGATCCCGACGGGAGCGTCACCTGCCGCTGGTGCCGGCCATGCAGCCGACATAGCTTCGCGGGATCTTTCCCGAGGAGCGCGGATGCGGTCGGACGGCCTGAGCTGGGGTGGCGTGCTCGCCCGGTTTGTCGGCGCACTGATTCTGGTGTACGCCACCTGGAATCCCGAGGGCGTCTCCTACTACCACTGGGCCATCGCACCGATCGTCGGCGACGCGCCGCCCACGACCGGCTCGCTCGCGCTCCGGTTCATCGCGGGGATCCTCCTCGCGATCGGATGGGTCGTGTTCCTCCAGGCGGCGCGCCGCTCGCTCGGCATCGCCGGCGCGGCGCTGAGCTTCGCGCTCTGCGCGGGCGTCATCTGGTTCCTCATCGAGCAGCGGGTCGTGTCGCCGACCAGCGCCCGCGCCATCGGCCACATCGCGCTGGTGGCGGTGGCGCTGGTGCTCGCGGCCGGGATGTCGTGGTCGCACGTGAGCCGGCGGCTGAGCGGGCAGCTCGATACCGACGAAGTCAATTGAACCCACCGGTCCCGGCCGATCTTGCTGGATGACGATGCCGTCGCCGATACGGCAATCCGAGTATGCCGACCTGCTCCGCGGCGACCTCGCGGCGACGGACGCGCGGCTCCGGTCAGTCGCGGGCGTGCTGGGCGATCGGGCGCTGAGCTGGACGCCGCCCGCGGGCGGCTGGAGCATCGGCCAGGTGCTCGAGCACCTCACGGTGGCGGCCGATAGCTATCTCGGCCCGATGCACCGATTGGTCGAAGCCGCGTTGCCGGCTGCGCGGGCGTCGGACGATCCGCTCTGGCGGCCGTCGTTCATGGGCGGATGGCTCGCGAACGCGCTCCGGGCATCGCGGAAGCTGCCGGCGCCCCGGTCCTACGCGCCCGGTCCGGCGCCGCGGCCGAACGTGCTCGACGAGTTCCTGGCCCGTCAGCGCGACGCGGCGGTGCTCCTGGACCGCGCCCGGCCGCTGCCGTGGACCCGGCTCCGCATGAGGTCGCCGATCTCGCGGCTCCTCCGGCTCAACCTGGGCGACTGTTTCACGTCGTGGTCGTACACGCGCGGCGGCACCTCGGCCAGATCGAGCGGATCCGGGCGCAGCGGGGGTTTCCTGCGATCGCCTGAGGCACGCGGCCGGCGTGCTGTACCGGTCGCGGAGCGCTCCGGCTGTGACTGCCGTGCCCGGTGCCGCTCGCGTAGTCTTCCACAGCTCTCGCGGAACAGGTCATCGATGACGCAGGCCATTCGGATTCGCCGCACCGCGGCCCCCAAGCCGATCCCGCCCGCCGACCAGCTCGGCTTCGGGAAGTACTTCACCGACCACATCTTCCGGATGGACTACGATCCGGAGCACGGCTGGAACGACGCCCGAATCGAGCCCGCGGGCGCGCTCGGGCTCGAGCCGGCCTCCGCGGTGCTGCACTACGCCCAGACCATCTTCGACGGGCTGAAGGTGTTCCGCGCGACGGACGGGTCGGTCCGGGCGTTCCGGTTGCACGACCATTGCCTGCGGATCAATCGGAGCGCCGAGCGGCTGTGCATGCCGACGGCGGACCCGGAGCTCCTGTTCGCGTCGGTGGCTGAACTCGTGAAGGTGGAGCGCGACTGGGTGCCCTCGGCGCCGGGCACGGCGCTTTACGTGCGGCCGACCATGGTCGCGAGCGAAGCGTTCCTCGGCGTGCGCCCCGCCGAGCGGTACCAGTACTTCGTCCTGCTCACGCCGGTCGGAAATTACTACGGCGACAAGCGCGAGCCGGTGCGGATCTGGGTCGAGATGCGCCACGTGCGCGCCGCGCCGGGCGGAGTGGGCGCCGCCAAGACCGGCGGCAACTACGCGGCCAGCCTCTACGCGGCCGCCGAGGCCAAGCGGCAGGGGTTCGACCAGGTGCTGTGGCTCGACGCGATCGAGCGCCGGTTCGTCGAGGAAGTGGGAACGATGAATCTGTTCGTCCGTCTGGGCGACGAGATCGTGACACCTCCGCTCGACGGGACGATTCTCGCCGGGATCACCCGCGACAGCTCCCTCCGGCTGCTCCGCGACTGGGGGCTGCCGGTGAACGAGCGGCGGCTCTCGATCGACGAGATCAAGCGCGCCCACGCGCGGGGCGAGCTCAAGGAGGTGTTCGGCACCGGCACCGCCGCCGTGGTGGCGCCGGTGGGCGAGCTGGGCTTCCCCGACGGGAGCCTCATGGTGGGTGACGGCAGCCCGGGCGAGGTGGGCGAACGGTTGTACGAGGCGCTCACCGGGATCCACTATGGGACGAAGCCGGACAAGTACGGGTGGATGGTGCCGATCGCGTAGGGCTATTCGCTATCCGCTATCCGCTTGTCCGGTTGAGGGTTCGGGGTTGAAAAAGCCTGGACGGGGATGTTTATTCGGCTTCCTTCGTACAGCCCGGCCAGGTAGCTCAGTTGGTAGAGCACGTGACTGAAAATCACGGTGTCGGCGGTTCGATCCCGTCCCTGGCCACTCGTCGCGGAGCGCTCTGAGGGCGCCCCGCTCGCGTTTCCGCTGGGGTCGAGCCAGCGCTATCGTGGGGACGCGGCGAACGCGGCCGTGGCCGCCGCCACCCGCCGGGTCTCCACGGCGGCGTGCTGCGTTTCCGCTCGCCGTTCCAGCGTCGCCAGCTCCAGCCGCTGCAGCGCGGGCAGCGCCGGTGCGATGGCGGAGAGCGCGCGCCAGAGACCCAGCTTGCCCTGAATCCCCAGCGCGAGCGCTTCCAGTGCTTCGAAGCGGCGGAACCCGGCGTCTTGCGGGTCGTCCCAGCGGAGCTTGAGCCTGGCAACCTTCTCCGCCAGCCAGCCGGCTGCCTTCCGAATGGGACTCTCGCCGGAGCCGATCTCGCTCAGCAGCCCACGGAGCACGTCCTGATCCGCCGCGATGTCGCTGCGCAGCTGGGTGAAGTACCCCCGATCGTCGGGCTCCGCGGAGTGGCCGACGAGGTCGTCCAGCAGCTCGAGCGCCGCGACGGATCCGGCAAGGTGGTCGTTGAGGTAGGCGGTGAGCTCGGTCGCACTCATGGGATTCTCTCCGCGCTCGAATCAACCGGCACGTCATCTAAGTAACTCTGCCCGCGAGGCCGGCCCGTGAGGGCGGTCACGAGTGGACGCGCACCGAGGCGCGCTTGCTGTCGTTCGCGGGGGCGCGATATGTTGGGCCGCATGGATCCCACGACCCCGCCTGAAGGTTCTCCGGCCATCCCGCCCCGCGCCCCCGAGACTGCCGAGGTGCTCCAGCGGCGGCGGTTCCTCTCCCGTCTCTCGGTCGGGCTCTCCGCCGCCGCCGCCGCCGTCGTCGGCGTGCCGGTCGTCGGCTTCCTGGTGTCGCCCCTCCTCCGCCGGGCGCCGCGCGAGTGGCGCCCGGTCGGCCGGGTGGACGACTTCACGATCGGGTCGACGGTCGCGGTCACGTTCGACGACGCGTCGCCGCTGCCGTGGTCCGGGGTGACGGCGCGCACGGCGGCGTGGCTCCGGCGGGAGGACGCAACCAGCTTCACCGCGTTTGCGGTGAACTGCACCCATCTCGGCTGCCCGGTCCGCTGGTTCGAGAATGCCGAGCTGTTCCTGTGCCCCTGCCACGGCGGCGTGTTCAACAAGGACGGGAGCGTGGCGGCGGGCCCGCCGCCCAAGCCGCTCACGCGCTATCCGGTGCGGATCCGGGGCGGGCAGGTGGAGATCCAGACCACGCCCACACCGATCGCCTGAGGCCGCCCGATGACACGCATCCTTGCGTGGCTGGACGACCGCACCGGCCTGGTGAGCTGGACCCGCTGGGCGATGGAGCATCCGGTGCCGCCCCGCACCGGGTGGTGGTACGTGTTCGGGAGCGCCACGTTCATCGCCTTCGTGCTGCAGGTGGTGACCGGCATCGCGCTTGCGACCGCGTACGTGCCTTCCAGCGGCCAGGCGTACGACAGCCTCAAGTTCATCACCGACCAGGCGCTGCTGGGACGGTTCCTCCGGGGCATGCACTACTTCGGCTCCTCGGCGATGGTAGTGCTCATCGGCATCCACGTGGCGCGCACATACCTCATGGGCGCGTACAAGTTCCCCCGCGAGCTCAACTGGCTGACCGGCGCGCTGCTCCTGCTGCTCACCATGGCGCTGGCGTTCACGGGTCAGCTGCTCCGTTGGGACCAGACGGCGGTGTGGTCCGTCATCGTCGGCGCGGCGCAGGCCGGCCGCGTGCCGGTGATCGGCGACCAGATCGCGCGATTCCTCCTCGCGGGCGACACCGTGGGCGGTGCGACGCTCAGTCGGTTCTTTGCCTTTCATGTCTTCTTCATCCCGGCGATCGTGTTCGGGCTCGTCGGGCTGCACCTGATGCTCGTCCTCCGGCACGGGATCTCGGAGCGCCCACAGAAGGGCGTGCCCGTCGACAAGGCGACCTACCGCGAGCGCTACAAGGCGATGCTCGCGCGCGAAGGGGTGCCGTTCTGGCCCGACGCCGCGTGGCGCGACGTGGTATTCGGCGCCGGCGTCGTCCTGGTGGTGGCGATCCTCGCGATCGCGGTCGGCCCGCCGGAGCTGGGCAAGCCGCCCGATCCGAGCATCCTCGAGGCGTATCCGAAGCCGGACTGGTACTTCCTCTGGTACTTCGCCGTGCTGGCGTTCACCCCCAACCAGTGGGAGACGTTCGTGATCGTGGTGGCCCCGATGCTGTTCGGGGCGGTGCTGCTGCTGCTCCCGCTGTTCAATACCGGGGAGCGGAGCGTCAGCCGGCGCCCGTGGGCGCCGCTCCTCGTGCTCATGATCGTGACGGTGATCGTGGCGTTCTGGGCGGCAGGGGAGCGGGCGTCGTGGTCGCCTGATTTCGCGGCGAAGCCGCTACCCGCGTCGGTCGTCCGGGACACGACCGGGCCGGTGGCGCTGGGCGCGGAGCTCTTCTATACGAAAGGGTGTGAATTTTGCCATCAAATCGCCGGACAGGGGGGCGAGCGGGGGCCCGACCTCAGCAGTGTGGCGAATCGCATGACTGCGCAGGAGATGGGGCTCCGGATCACCAATGGAGGGCCGAACATGCCGCCCTATGCGGCGAGCCTCACCGCGGACGAGCTCCAGGCGATCGTGACATTTCTGACGACGAGGAAGTAACGCGTATGAGCGACAATTCGGCCGCGGTGGACCACTACGAGACGTTGCAGCTCTCGCCCCGGGCGGATCAGGCGACGATTCAGCGCGTGTTCCGGCACCTTGCGAAGCGGCTCCACCCCGACAACGCCGAAAGCGGCGACGGGGCGCGATTCGCGCAGGTGATGCAGGCGTTCGAGGTGCTGTCCGATCCGAAGGCGCGGGCCAAGTATGACGCCCGCTACGAGCGGCAGCGAGAGGCGCGCTGGCGGATCTTCGACCAGAGCACGGCCGGGAACGATGTGACGGCCGACCGGCGGGTCCGGACGGCGATCCTGTCGCTGCTCTACACCGCCCGCCGCAACGACGCCGAGCGACCCGGCATCGGCGTGCTCGAGCTCGAGCGGCTGCTCGGCTGTCCCGAACAGCACATGAAGTTCCATCTGTGGTATCTGAAGGAGAACGGCTGGCTGGAGCGGCAGGAGAACGGCACGCTCGCGATTACCGCGAGCGGCGTGGACCGGGTCCTCGATCTGGGCGGCCCGGCCCGCAACGGCACGCACCTGCTCGGGGCAGGGAACGGCAACGGAGACGGCTCAGCGCACGCGTGACGCTGCCGCCCGAGCCGCGAGCGCGCTCGGAATCCCGACTCCCAGGCGGAAATGACGTTGCCGTACTAGGGCGCCTGGCGACCGCGCGACCACACCACTCCACCCTTCATCACCAGTCGCACCCGCCGCACGTTCCGCACGTCCGCCGTGGGATCGGCATCGAGCACGAGCAGGTCGGCGGCCTTTCCCGGCTCGAGCGTGCCGACCTGATCCGCCCGGCCCATCGCCTCGGCCGCCGTGCGCGTCGCGGCCACCAGCACCTGCATCGGGGTCAGACCGGCGCTCTGCAGGATCTCGAGCTCACGGTAGATCGAGGGGCCGTGGAATGTGCCCGGATTCCCGGCGTCGGTGCCGACCGCCACCGCCACCCGAGCGTCCGCAAGACGCTTGGCGTTGGCCATGGCGATCGAGTCTTCCCGGGCGCGCCGTGCGCGCAGGTCGGGTGAGCGGGCCCAGGCCACGGCGCGCTCGCCGGCCAGGTCCAGCGCCGCGAACGCGCGCGACGCGGAGTCGGCGCACCCGAAGGGATAGGGCCAGGTCGCCTCCCGGCCGAGCGCCGCGTTGAAGTACCCCTCGTCTACCGTGATGGTCGTGATGTACACGACGCGCTGCTCGCGGGCGAGCGATACGAACTCATCATCCACGGGCGCATCGAAGACGCTGTGTACGAGCACCTGTGCGCCGGCCCTGATCGCGTCCTTCGCCTCCCAGAGCCCGGTCGCGTGCACGATGAGCGGCAGCCCGAGCTTCCGGGCCTCGTCGCCCGCGGCGCGCACCAGCTCCTGCATCCGGGCGGTATCGGGCGGCTGCGGCGGCATGATGTACCAGAGCTTCACGGCATCGGAGCCGAACGCCGCGTGCGCGCGTACCGTCGCCCGCACGATCGAGTCGCTCGCCATATGCACGAACTGGTGCTGGCCCGGAAGGTTGAGCCAGAAGTCGATGGTGGAGAGGAGCGGCCCCGCCGCGGCGATGCGCGGCGCCCGGGGATCGTTCGCGAAGCGCCGCCGGAGCTCCCAGGTCCACGGGTAGCCGCCGACGTCGAACACCGAGGTCACGCCCGAGCAGAGGTAGGCGTCGAAGAACCGCTGGGGGTCGGCTTGGAGCCCCGCGATGACCTTGGAATAAGGATGGCGATCGCGGAAGTTTCCCGCGTCCGGCCGCCCGTCGAACCAGCCGGTCTGGCTGAAATGGACGTGGGCGTCGACCAGGCCGGGCATCACCCACTTGCCGGCGGCATCGATCCGGCGCGCGCGCCGGGGGACGGGGCAGTCGGCGCCGGGGCCGGCGCAGACGACGCGTCCGCCGCGCACGAGCACCACCGCGTTCGCCACCGGCGCGGCGCCGGTGCCGTCGACCAGAGTGCCGCCTACGATGGCCTGGGTCTCCTGCGCAACGGCGACCGGCGCCGGGAGCAGGAGCGGCAGCAGGGCGTACACGAGCCGGTGCCGGAAAGGGGCGGGACAGGGGAGCACCTTTGCCTCGTTGGCGTTGGGAGCGCATTATCGTAACTGCAAACCACTGGAGGCGCGAATGGAGGGTGACGACCGGCCGACCGGGCGGGTGCTGACGCGCCGGGAGGTGTTGCTGGTGCTCGGACTGTCCGGCGCCGGGCTCCTCACGGGCTGCCGGGCGGCCGGCGGCGCACGAGCCTCGGCCGTCCCGGGGTGCGTGGTGCGGCCGGAGCAGACGCTCGGTCCGTATTTCGTGGACGAGGGGCTCGAGCGTTCCGACATCCGCTCGGACCCGTCCACCGGCAGGCTCAGTGCCGGCGCCCCGCTGACTCTCGCGTTCGTGGTGTCACGGGTGGGTGAATCCGGCTGCGCGCCGCTCGTGGGAGCGCGGGTCGAGGTGTGGCAGTGCGACGCCGACGGCGTGTACTCGGACGTGAAGGACCCCGGATTCGATACCACCGGGCAGAAGTTCCTGCGGGGGCACCAGCTTACCGACGCGGAGGGCGGCGCCCGGTTCACCACGATCTATCCCGGGTGGTACCCCGGGCGAACCGTGCACATCCACTTCAAGATCCACGGCGATGATCCCGCCGGGCGCGGGTACGAGTTCGCGTCGCAGATTTATTTCGACGACGCGCTCACCGACCGGGTGCACACCGCCGCGCCCTACGCGGCGCGGGGCGCCCGCACGACGAGGAACGCCAACGACGGGATCTATCGGCGGGGCGGGCGCGAGCTCACGGTAGCGGTGGCGCCGCGCGGCGACGGCTACGCCGCTACGTTCGAGATCGGGCTCCAGGTTTAGCCCTGGCCCCGCACCCCGCGCCCCGCGCGCTCGGTGAGCGTGGTGACGGTGTACCTCCAGTCCTCGTCGCGCTCCGGGCCCTGCCACACGGGGGTGGCGCGGCGCACGTCGTCGAGGTTGATCGCGGCCTGCACCTGATCGAGCGTCATCCCCCGCCGCGCCGTCGAATCCACCCTGGACGTGACTGCCTCGAGCAGCCGGCGTACCTGCCGCGTGTACCCATGATCGCGCATGACCGGGCCGTGACCCGGAACCATGACCGCGATCGGCACCGCCTCGAGCCGGCGCAAGACATCGATCCACGGCACCGGCCACGACGCGCCGCTGTTACGGCAGCGGCGACTGCACCAGGATGTCACCGGCGGAGAGGACGCGCTCCTCGGGCAGGTAGATGGTCACATCGTGGGGACTGTTGGCCCTCCCGCGGTCCTCGAGGACCACCCGCCGGCCGCCGCCCAGATCGAGCGACATCTCCCGGTCGAACACGAGGTTGGGTGTCACGACCTGAAGCGACGCAGGCTCCTCCATCTCGCCCTTCCGCTGGCGGATGCTCACCGGCGGCTTCTGCTTCATCTTGGCCGATAGGGGAGCCCCCCGCTGTCCTTACCGCTTGCAAGCTGCCTTTCGAGCTCCGCCAGCTCCGCCCGCCGAGCCGAGCCGGGCGCGGTAGACATCTTCGCCCAGTAGGTCTGGTTCAACTCGATCCAGCCGCGGGTCTCCCGCTCGCTCACCACGGAGAGACCGGGGAACGCCTGCGTGTAGGCGGAGGCGCCGTTGTTGTGGTCGAAGTGCCAGTGCGTGTTGACGAGCCCCCGGACCGGCCTGTCCGTGACCTTCCGGATCAGCGCGATGTCGGCCCGGGCGCGCGACGGCAGATAGGTCGCGTCCACGACCAGCACGCCATCGGTACCCACGACGACACCGGTTTTGCCGTGCGGCCAGGCGTCAGTGGCGTCGTCGTGGATGATCGCGTAGATCCCTCCGCCACCCGCTCCAGGCGCGCCGACTCGTCCCGCGCCACCTGGGCGGGGGCCGGACCGGGACCACGGCGATGAGAGCGAGGGTCAGCAGGGCGGGTCGGACGTTGCAGCCGGACACGCGAGGCATCGGTAGAGCTCCGGTGGGTTCGGAAGCCCTACGGGTGCTCGCCGCGCGGCGTTTACCCGGAGTCAGAACTCGAGCTGGACGGGCACGCCGGGCGTCCCGGGAGGCGCGGGTCTTCTCCCACGCCTCACCGGGTGACACTGAAGCGCAGGTTCCAGCGTGGGATGAAGTGGCCGATCAGGGCACCAATGCCGGCGCCCAGCGCGGCGGTGAC
>JBOHSY010000524.1:0-12796 GCA_050733355.1 Gemmatimonadales bacterium
GTGAACGGCTCCCCAACGCCTGCGGGATGCCATGCGAGCTGCTCCTGCTCGGACCGCGGGAAGGTGTCGGTCGGGGTCCAGACTTCGATCCGCCGCTCGTCGGGGTCCACGATCCAGTAGAGCGGGACCCCGGCCTCCTGGTAGCGGCGGCGCTTGACGAACCGGTCGTGGCCGGCGCTGGATGGGCTCAGCACCTCAGCCACCAGCAGCAGGTCCCGCATCTTCGACCAATCCAGCGTTCGCGCCTGCTCCAGCGGCACGACGAAGACGTCGGGCGAGACCAGCACGTCCGGGCCCCAGGAAATGTCGGCCCGGGACCCGAGGACCTGGCCGACCGGATGCGCCCGGAGATAGGTCTCGAGCGCGAACATGAGCCGGCCCTGGACGATCTCGTGCCAGGGCCGCGGTGCCGGCGTCACCAGCAGCTCCCCGTAGACGACCTCGTACCGGTTCCCGTCGTCGGGGAGCGCGCGGACCATGTCCGCGGTGTAGTAGATGGGGGCGACCATACCCATACGATGTTTCCCCTGGGGCGATGACCGCAAGGCGGCACCTCCCAGGATGGCGGGCCAATCGCCCGCGACCGTCACCGATTGCGTGGGCGCTGGATCGTTTCGGCGCGTGTCCGGGAGCTAGTGGCCGAGCGCCGCCGCAGGCACCGCGCCCAGCCGTTCCATCAGGCCCAGGCTGTCCCAGTTCACCCACGCCTCGGCGATCCGTCCGCCGGCGATCGGGGAATCCCTCGTGGCGTCGGGGGACGGCGTCTCGGAGAATCGGAGAAGGCGAGGACCGGTGGCTGGCGTCCGGCGGTTACCGACCCGCCCCCGCCGTCTCCACCCGATTCCGACCGCTCCGCTTCGCAACATAGAGCGCGGCGTCCGCCTGCGCGGGCAGATTCTCCAGGTCCGGGTTGGTCTCGGGACAGGCGGCCACGCCGAACGAGGCGCTCAGCGGCCAGTGGCGCCCCTGCCACTCCCACGCCGTCGTCCCCAGCTTGATCCGGACCCGCTCGGCGATCCGCTTGCCCAGGTCCAGGGTGGCACCCGGGAGCCAGATCGCGAACTCCTCCCCGCCGATCCGGGCGGGGACGTCGCCCGCGCGCACCTGCTCCCGGAGGATGCGCGCGAAGTGGATCAGCGCGGCGTCTCCGGCCGGATGTCCCAGCGCGTCGTTGAGCTGCTTGAAGCGGTCGAGATCCGCGAAGATGAGGGCGCCCTCGCGGGCCTCCATCCGGCTCAGCGCCTGCTCCAGGCCGCGCCGGTTGACCAGGCCGGTGAGCGAGTCGGATGCCGCGGAGCGCACCGCGGCATCGGCCGAGATCGCCTTCATGAGCCTCGGCGCGGCATTGGTCACCGCCTCGAGCATTTCGGCACGGACCGCGCCCGCGGGCTCCACGCCGTTCGGCAGATGAATCGCGACCGCGCCGACGGGTGCGGCGCTGCCGGCCGCGATCGGGACGAGCAGCGTCGCGCCGATCCGCTGCCGCCGATCCGCCACGACCGCGCCGAGCGGATCGCCGGCGGTCAGTGTCTGCGGCGCCGCGCCGAGCGCGACCCGGGCGAGTTCGGCCTTGGGGGGCAGCACCGTGTCGAGCAGCCGGCGGTCTCCCCGACCGGACACGCCGACGATGCGGACCCGCTCGTCGCCCGGGGTGCCGGCCTCCACGGCCGCGACAGCGATCTCGGTCTCGAGGGTCCGCTCGAGCTGGTACGCAAGGCGAAGCCCCACGCTGCCGGCCGACTCGAGCTGCGCATCCTGCGTCTGCGACTGCGCCAGCGCCACGATCTGTGGGCGGCGCCGGGCCCCCTCCAGCAGCCGCTCGAGGTCCCGCTCCACCTCGGCGAGCCTGCCGGTTTCGAAGCTGTGCGGCAGGAGGATGGCGACCGCGTATCCACCGCCGGCCCGGAAGACCAGCGTGCCCACGCCGAGCCGTTCGACGCCGTGCTCTTCCGCGTCCCGCGCGCGCTCGAGGCGCCGGTCCACGGTCTGGATCTGGGTGACCGAGAGCCGATCGGCGTCAACTTGGCGCTCAGTCCGCGGGCCCTCTTCGCCGGCGCCCACCTCGCTGACCCAGACACCGAGTGCGTCGTGCGCCCGCATCAGCCAGCCGAAGGCGGGCTCGGGAAGGAGGTGCGTGCCCACGCTGCCGGCGGCCACCGGCGCCGCACTCGCCCGTCGCCGCATCAGAAGCCCGGCCGCCCAGGCGACCAGCACGCCGGCGAGCACGCCGGCGATGAACGCGATCACCGGGACAGAATGCGGCTGGCCGCGGCCGCCGCCCCGAAGCCGTTGTCGATGTTGACCACCGTGACCCCCGCGGCGCAGGAATTGAGCATCGCGAGCAGCGCGGCGAGCCCGCCGAACGAGGCGCCGTACCCGACGCTGGTCGGCACCGCGATCACCGGCCTTTGCACCAGCCCGCCCACGACGCTCGGCAGGGCCCCCTCCATTCCGGCCACCACGATCAGCACCTCCGCCTCGGACAGCCGCTCGCCTTCGGAAAGGAGACGGTGAATCCCGGCCACGCCCACATCCACCAGCCGTTGGACGCCGTGGCCGAACGCGCTGGCGGTGACCGCGGCCTCTTCGGCGACGGAGAGGTCGCTGGTGCCGGCCGAGACGACGAGGACCTCGCCGACGGGCGGGCGGACAGGCGGGCGGGCGGGCAGATATACCGTGTGCCCAAGGGGGTTCCACTCGAGTCCGCCAAACCGCGCGCTGAGTGCGGTCGCCATCTCCTCCGTGGCGCGGGTGCCGAGGAAGGACCCCGCGTGCTCGGCAAGCCGCTCGCAGATCGCGACGACCTGCTCCACCGTCTTGCCGGCGCAGAACACCACCTCCGGCTGGCCCTGCCTGAGGTTGCGATGATGATCGACGCGGGCGAACGAAAGATCCTCGAACGGAAGGTGCCGGAGGCGGCGGAGCGCCGACTCCGGAGTGAGATGGCCGGCGGCGACCTCCGCCAGCAGCGCTTCGACCTGGGCGGGCGTCACGCCACCTGTGATACCGGCTCGAGATAGTCGAGGAAGATGGCCTCGGCCTCCGCGATCGACTCGATCTGGAAGAGCCGCTGCCGGAGGTCGCTCGCTCCGTGCAGCCCCCTGGTGTACCAGCCAAGGTGCTTGCGGAACTCGATCACCGTCTGCCGCGTGTCGCCCTGGAGCTCGAGCGCGAGCCGCGCGTGCTCCAGCGCGACCGCGAACCGCACCGTCGCATCGGGGCGCGGCGGTAGCCCGCGGCCCGCAAGCAGGGCCCGGGCGTCGCGGAAGAGCCACGGATTGCCGAACGCGCCGCGGCCCACCATGATCCCCGCGCACCCGGTGTGGTCCCGCAGGCGCACCACGTCTTCGGCCGACTGCACGTCACCGTTGCCGATCACCGGCACGTCGAGCGCCTCGACCACCCGGGCAATCTCGTCCCAGTCGGCCTTGCCCGAGAACATCTGGGTCCGGGTGCGGGCGTGCAGCGTGAACGCCCGCGCGCCGGCCTCCTGCATCCGGAGCGCGATGGTCACCGGATCGCGGTGTTCATCGCTCCAGCCGCTGCGGGTCTTCACCGTGACCGGCAGCGACGTCGCAGCCACGACGGCGCGGATGATCCGCTCCACCACGTCCAGGTCGCGCAGGCAGCCGGAGCCGCCGTTCCGCTGCACGACTTTCTTCACTGGACATCCGAAGTTGATATCGATGAAGTCGGGCGCGTAATGCTCCGTCACCAGCGCAGCCGCCTCCGCCATGGCTGTGGGATCCGCCCCGTAGATCTGGATGCCGATCGGGCGCTCGCACTCGTCGAACTCGCAGCCCTCGAGCGTCCGCCCGAGGCGTCGCCGGATGGCTTCGGAAGAAAGAAACTCCGACACCACCACGTCGGCGCCGAGCCGGCGGCAGATGCGCCGGAACGGCGCCTCCGACACCCCGGCCATGGGCGCGAGCAGCAGCGGACAGTCGATTCCCGGCCCGTACGGCAAGTGCAAGTGCATGGGAGGAAATTACTTGTTGACAGCCGTCGCGGGGAGGGGGTAGGTTCGTCGGCCATGCGACTCAGGGACTTCCTCGCGGCCAAGGCCATCCGGCTTGACCTGGATGCCACCACCCGAGAGGACGTGGTGCGCGACCTCGTGGCCCTCCTCCAGGTGTCGGACGGAGACGCCGAGGTGCTGCAGCGCGTGCTGCTCCGCCGCGAGGGCATCGGCTCGACGGGTGTCGGCCGGGGCATCGCGATCCCCCATTGCCGATCGCTGGTGGTGAATCGCGTGCGGCTCGCATTCGGGCGGCATCCGACCGGGCTCGATTACGCCGCGATCGACAGCCGGCCGGTGCATCATTTCTTCCTGATCCTGGCGCCGCCGCTCGAAGTGTCGAACCTTTATCTGCCCACCCTCGGGCGCATCGCGCAGTTCGCCAAGGACCCCGACGTGCCGGAGCGGCTCATGCAGCTTCAGACCCCGGACGAGCTGTTCGCGCTCCTCGATCAGAAGGGCGTGTGAGGCCCTCGGCACGCATCCTCGCGGCTTTGACCGCGCTCGCCGCGGCGAGCGCGTGCCGGGGGTCGCCCTCGCCGACTCGAGCAGGGGCAGGCCCCGCGAGCGCGAGCCGCGCCGTGCCCCACCCGGCTCCGCGACCCGACTCGACCACTCCCGCTCGTCCCCGGATCGTGATGGAAGTGGACGATCGCGAGCATCCGCTGTTCAACCGTGTCCATGCCCAGGCCGTAGCCGACTCGGTGCCCGAAGCCGACATCGTGATCGTGCCCCGGGAAAGTGTGCTCGCCGTGATCGGCACGGCGGACGCCTTCGTCGGAACGCCGAGGCCTGAACTGATCCGGGCGGCGTCGCCCCGGCTCCGCTGGGTGCAGACGCAGACCGGCGGCATCGATCGCTTCTTGGACCCCGAGCTTCGCGAGAGCCCGATCGTGCTGACGAACGCGAAGATCATCAAGGGCCCGGCGATGGCGGACCATGCGATGGGACTCCTGCTCGCGCTGACCCGGCAGCTCTGGCGGGGCGTCGAGGCCCGAGCGCGGGAGGAAATGTCGGGCGGCGACTACGATCCCATCGAGCTGAACGGAAAGACCGCGCTCATCGTCGGACTGGGCGGCGCGGGCACGCAGGTCGCCGAGCGTGCGTTCGCCTCGGGAATGCGCGTCATCGCCACCGACCCGAAAGACATCCCGATCATGCGCGCGGTCGAGCGGGTCGAGCGTCCCGAGCGGCTGGCGGAGCTGCTGCCGTTGGCGGACGTCATCTTCCTGACCGCACCGCTGACCGATCGGACCCGCGCGCTGCTCGGCGACCGCGAGTTCGGCCTGATGAAGCGCGGCGTGTTCATCATCAACATTGCGCGGGGCGGGCTGGTGGACACCGACGCGCTGGTCCGCGCGCTTCAGGACGGCCGCGTGGCGGGCGCCGGTCTGGACGTCATCACTCGCCGGCCACAGCGCGGCCACCCGCTCTGGCGGATGAAGAACGTCATCCTCACCCCGCACCTCGCCGGCAGATCCGACCGGGGACCCGAACACCGCTCCCAGCTCATTATCGAGAACATCCGCCGCTTCGCCCACGGCCTCCCACTTCGAAACGTCGTCGACAAGACGCTCGGCTACTGACACAGCCCGGTGACGCCGCGGCCGGCATGCGGGTCATCCAGATGTCGAGCACCCGGAGAGGTCGGCACGAGCTACATCGCGCGCGGCGCCCGCATTCTCGCGCTCGGAGCGGCCTTTGGCGCTCTTGGCGGAGGAGCCGGGGCGTGCAACGGGGAGCAGCTCAGACCCGACCCGGGCCTCACCGGCGCCGGGGCCGGGTACGTGCTCCGCTCGGCTGGGGACGCCCTGGTGCCGGCGGTCTGGATCTCGAACGAGAGCGTTACGGTCACAGTCGTCGCGGATACGATTCGGCTCCGCGAGGGCGGCCGGGGTGACCGGGTGCTGGTAGAGAAGTATCAGGAAGAAACGCCGATGGCGCCCCGGACGCGCCGGGAAGCCGGAGGCTTCGATTACGTGCGGCGCGGCGACCGCATCGAGATCACGCTGCCCTGCGCCGACATGGCGAGCTGCGTGGCCCCCCCGCACTTCGTGGGGCGGATCACGCCGGATGGGCTCGTCTTCGAGCGAGCGCTGAACTATCGGACGCCGCTCCGCTACGAGCGCGTGGGCCGCTGACGGATCATCTCACGACCCGCTATACCGCCCCCCCTCTGACGTAGTACCGATCCGCCAATGCCGTCCAGGGAATGACGATCCAGCCGATGAGCGCGAACCACGCCAGCGCACGAGGATCGGGCGGCGTCGCCGACCACGGTCCTGACACCCACATCGCGGTGCAGATCACCACGAATGACCAGAACGCCACGCGCCCGATCCAGCGTGTGGCTCGCCGCCGGCGCAGGTAGAGCGCGATCGCCGCTGCCCAGAGCGCGCCTTCGATGATCAACGTCCCCGCGATCGAGTTCCAGAGCACGAGACCCCAGCGAGGCGACTGCCCCGGCCAGAGGGGCATGTCGGGCGCGTGGGTGATGAAGTCGAGCAGCCAGTGGCTCGCCACGAGCGCCGCGAGCAGCGAGGCGGTGCCCGGGGCGATTCCCCGCCAACGCGCCAGACCAGCGAGCACCGCGCCCCAGACCAGCGCCATGCTGAGGCTATGGGACCACGGATAGGAATCGAAGACGAGCGGCGTGAACGCCGTCGCGCCCGGGACGATCCGGACCTGCTCCACACCGAGCAGGAGGAATACGGGCCAGAGCAGATCGAGCATCGTCACCGCAGCCATGAACCAGCCGAGGGAGACCGATGGGTCGGCTCGCTTTCCCACGAGCGCGAGTGCGAGATGGCCAACGAACATGGGGGGCGATCAATCCGTCGGAGGCAACGGCGGCCGGGTGAACTCCCCGCTCGGCCGGCGGGCCCGGAGCGCCACCTCGCGCGCCCAGGCTGCGTGCAGCTCGCCGATCAGCCATTCCGCGTCCCGCGCGAGCTCCGCGACATCGGGGGGGGCGTCGGGGCTGCCGCGCGCCGCGCGGGCACGCGCTTCGATCTCGCCGAGCCTGGGAGCGATCGCACCCATCACTTGGGTCCAGAGCCGGTCTTCCAGCTCGGGCGCGAGCTGCGCAGGGGCTGAAGCGGGGGGCGGCCCGCCGCGGCCGAGCACTACGCCCTCGACCCGGCGGACAGCACCCTCGGCCGTGTCACCCACCCAGGCGGCGCGGCTCTCCACGAACGAGCCAAGACGATCGGCGGCTTCGGCGAGCTCGGCGGCGGTGGCCTTGGGCAGGACGGCCCGCAGCAGCCGTGTCAGTGAATCAGGCATCGTTACTCCCACTCGATCGTGGCGGGTGGCTTCGAGCTCACGTCGTACACGACGCGGTTCACGCCATCAACCTCGTTGCTGATGCGGTCCGCCGCCCGGGCGAGCACCTCCGGCGGGAACGGGAACCAGTCGGCCGTCATGCCGTCGCGGCTGGTGACGGCGCGGAGCGCCACGACCTGGTCGTACGTGCGGCCGTCGCCCTGCACGCCAACGGAGCGGATCGGCAGCAGCACCGCGAACGCCTGCCAGATGGCGTCGTACAGCCCGGCCGCCCGGATCTCCTCGATGAAGATGTGGTCGGCGCGACGCAACACCTGGACCCCGGACGCGGTGACCTCGCCGAGGATGCGGATGGCGAGCCCCGGTCCCGGAAACGGATGCCGCCCGACGATCTCCTCGGGGAGCCCCAGCTCCCGTCCGACCTGCCGCACCTCGTCCTTGAACAGCTCGCGGAGCGGCTCGATCAGCTTGAACGGGAGCCGCTCCGGCAGCCCGCCAACGTTGTGGTGCGTCTTGATGGTGACCGACGGGCCCCCTCGGGGCGACACCGACTCGATCACGTCAGGGTAGAGCGTGCCCTGCACCAGGAACCCGGCGTCCCGCCCGACCCGCTTGGCCTCGGCCTCGAACACCTCGATGAACGTGTGCCCGATCCGTCGCCGTTTCTCCTCCGGATCCGCCACGCCGGCCAGCCGCTGGAGGAACCGATCCGACGCGTCCACCACCCTGAGGTCGATGCCGAGGTGCCGCCGAAACGTCGTCTCCACCTGGTCGCGCTCGTGCAGGCGCAGCAGCCCGTGATCCACGAGGATGCAGGTGAGCCGGTCGCCGATCGCGCGGTGCACGAGCACGGCGGCCACCGACGAGTCCACGCCGCCCGACAGCCCACAGATGACCCGCTGCCCGGGCGGCACGAGCGCGCGGATGCGCTCGACCTCGGTCTCGATGAAGTGTCCCGGCGTCCAATCGGGCGTGCAGCCGCAGATCTCGAACAGGAAGTTGCTCAGGATCTCTCCGCCCCGGGGCGTGTGCGCCACCTCGGGATGGAACTGCACCGCGAAGAGCGGCTTGGATCCGTGCTCCATGGCCGCGACCGGCGAGTTGTCGCTCGAAGCGGTGACCTGGAATCCGGGGGGCGGGGTGTCCACCTGGTCGCCGTGGCTCATCCAGACCGGGGTCTCCTCGTTCAGGCCGAAGCCCTGGAAGAGGCGTCCTCCTTCCACCCGCACGGTGGCGCGGCCATACTCGCGGCGTTCGGCCCGCTGTACGCGTCCCCCGGCGAGCTGCGCGATCACCTGCATCCCGTAGCAGAGTCCGAGCACCGGCGTGCCCAGCTCGAGCAGCGCCGGATCGGCGGTGGGGACGGCTTGGTCGTACACCGAGTTGGGACCGCCGGAGAGGATGATGCCCTTGGGCTTCCAGTCCCGGATCCACTGCACGGTGCGGGACGGCGGATGAATCTCGCAGTAGACGTGGGCTTCGCGGACGCGCCGCGCGATGAGCTGGGTGAACTGCGATCCGAAGTCGATGATCAGGATCCCGTCGTGATGCCTGGCGGTCACCGGTCCTCTGCACGGAGAAGGTCGTCGAAGGTCTCGCGCGGCCGCGCGATTCTCCAGTCAGCGCCGTCCACGGCCACCTCGGCGGCACGCGGACGGCTGTTGTAGTTCGAGCTCATGACGAATCCATAGGCGCCGGCGCCGAGCACCGCCAGCCGGTCTCCGCGCTCGAGCGCGGGGAGCGTCCGATCCAGCGCGAGGAAGTCGCCGGTCTCGCACACGGGGCCCACGACATCGACCGGCGCCGGCCGCCGGCCACTCGCCTCCAGCTCGACGATCTCGTGGTAGGCGCTGTAGTGGCTCGGACGCACGAGATCGTTCATGCCGGCGTCCACGATCACCAGATCCTTGCCGCCGGAATGCTTGCGGGAGAGCACCTCGGTGAGGAGGATGCCCGCGGGCCCGGTCAGGTGACGCCCCGGTTCGAGCGCGAGCGCGAGACCGCTCGCGCGCACCGCGGGCAGCACTGCCTCCAGCAGGGCCGCCGGTTCCAGCGGCGTTTCGTCACGGTAGCGGATGCCCAGTCCGCCGCCGATGTCGAGCGAGGCGATCGTGGTGATCCCCGCCTCCCCGCAGGCGCGGACCAGCTCGAGCAGCCGGGCCACGCCCTCGCGGTACGGCCGCGGGTCGAGGATCTGGCTGCCGATGTGCATGGCGAGGGTGTCGAGCCGGAGCAGCCGGTGCGACGCGATTTCGCGGGCGAGCGGGAGCACCTGGTCGAACGGCACGCCGAACTTGATCCCGCCGCGCCCGGTGGCGATGTACGGGTGGGTATCCGCGGTCACGTCCGGGTTGACCCGGATGCCGAGCCGGAGCGGCCGCTCGTGCCCTTGGGCGATGCGCCCGAGCGCCGCGAGCTCGGCGGTCGATTCCACGTGGATGTGGCCGACGTCCGCCGCGACCGCCGCCTCGAGCTCCGCGTCCGACTTGCCCACCCCGCTGAACACGATGCGCTCGGCCGGAAATCCGGCCGCGAGCGCGCGCCGGAGCTCGCCGCCCGACACGATGTCCGCGCCGGCGCCGAGCGCCTCGAGGGTCCCCAGCACGGCCAGGTTAGCGTTGGCCTTTACGGCGAAGCAGATCCGGTGCGGGACAGGAGCCAGGGCCGCGTCGAGCGCCCGGTAGCGGGCCCGGATCACGTCGAGGTTGTAGACGTAGGCGGGCGTGCCTGCGCGCTCCGCGATATCGGTCAGCCGCACGTCGCCCAGGAACAGCGACGCGCCGCGCCGCGACAAACCGGCGTCGGCCAGAAGAGCGTCCACCCTGCTCGTCTGCTCCTCTGCTCTTCCGCTCTTCATCAATAGGCTTTCGCCCACACCGCCTCGCCGGTGCTCGGCCGCCCGCACCAGATGCAGGTCGCCGGGGGCTCCGGCGAGCGGAACTCGGGGTCCGGCAGCACCCGGATGGTCGCCTTGGTCTGCTCCTTGATCTCGGCCTCGCAGTCGCCGCTCCCGCAGAATCCGCCGTACGCGAACCCGCCGTCCTGGGCCATGAACTCGAGGAACCGCGCCTTGGTGACGCCGCGGATGCTGTTCGCTTCCCGCCGCGCGCGCGCCCCCTCCAGCAGCTCGCGCTGCATCCGGTCCATCTCGGCTACGATCCGGTCGGCGAGGCCGGCCAGCGGAAGCGGCTCCTTCTTGCCGCCGGTGCGGCGGGCGAGCATCACCGAACCGGCCGCGACGTCGCGCGGTCCGATCTCCAGCCGGAGCGGGACGCCCCGCCCTTCCCACTCGTAGTACTTGGCGCCCGGCTTCAAGCCGTCCCGCGCATCCAGGTGCGCGCGCACGCCTGCCCCGTGGAGCGCCCGCCGGGTCTGGTCGGCCGCCTCGAGCACCGTCGCGCGCTCGGCGTCGTTCTTGAAGATCGGAACAATCACGACCTGGTACTGCGCCAGCCGCGGCGGGCAGACGAGCCCGTTGTCGTCGCCGTGGGTCATGATGAGCGCGCCCACCAGCCGCGTGGACACGCCCCACGAGGTGTTCCACACGTGGTCCACGTCGCCGCTCGCGGTCTGGAACGTCACCTCGAACGCGCGGGCGAAGTTCTGGCCGAGGTTATGGCTCGTGCCGGCCTGGAGCGCCTTGTTGTCCTGCATCATCGCTTCGCAGCTGTAGGTGCGCAGCGCGCCGGCGAACCGCTCGCTGTCGGTCTTGCGGCCGGTCACGACCGGCATCGCCATCCACTCTTCCATGAACGTCCGATACACGCCGAGCATGCGCCGGGCCTCTTCCTCCGCCTCGGCCTCCGTGACGTGCGCAGTGTGGCCCTCCTGCCAGAGGAACTCCGTGGTGCGGAGGAACAGACGCGTGCGCATCTCCCAGCGGACGACATTGGCCCACTGGTTAATCAGCAGCGGCAGGTCGCGATAGCTCTGGATCCACTTCGCGTACATCGCGTAGATGATGGTTTCGGAGGTGGGGCGGATCACCAGCGGCTCCTCCAGCTCCTTGCCGCCGCCGTGGGTGACCACGGCCGTCTCGGGGGCGAAGCCCTCGACGTGCTCCGCCTCTCTCGAGAGAAAGCTCTGCGGAATGAACAGGGGAAAGTAGGCGTTCTGGTGCCCGGTCTCCTTGAACATGGCGTCGAGCGCCCGCTGCATCTGCTCCCAGATGGCGTAGCCGTTCGGCCGGATGACCATGCACCCGCGCACCGGACTGTAGTCGGCCAGCTCCGCCTTGAAGATCAGCTCGTTGTACCAGGCGCTGAAGTCCGCTGCGCGCGTGGTCAGGGCCTTCTCTTCCGCCATTCTGCTCCCTCTTCGCTGTTGTTGAACCACTAAAGAAAGGAAGGACACGAAGGTCCCTCTATGCCGTCGGGTGCCGCCGGTGTCCCCTGCCGGCCCCGGACGCTGTCGGGAGACCCTTGTGTTCTTCCCTTCCTTGTGGTTCATCCCGCCGAAGCGCCGCGGCGAGACGTGCGACCGCCTCGGATCGCTGCACTGCCTCCTGGGTCTTCGCCTCGAGATCCTTCACGATGACCTCACCTCGCGCCCGGTCGTCCGGCCCGATGACGACAACGAGTCGCGCGCCGCGCGCGCCAGCCAGCTTGAGCTGCTTGCCCAGCGGCTGCGGGGCCAGGGCGTACTCCACGCTCACGCCGGTGTCCCGGAGCTCGTGCGCCAGCGACAGCGCGTGGGGCAGGTCGTCTTCGGTCACGCTTGCGACGAACGCATCGACCCGGTTCGCGCCCACCCCCGCGAGCCCCCGGTCCTTGAGCAGCTCCGCCAGCACGACGTCACCCATGCCGAATCCGAGCGCGGGAAGGCCCACACCGCCGAGCGCCTGGAGGAGGTTGTCGTAGCGTCCGCCTCCCGCGATGGCGCGGAGCGAGCGTCCGGCGTCGAAGAGCTCGAACACGGTCCCGGTATAGTAGGCCAGGCCGCGCACGATCGAGCAGTCGACCTCCACGAACTCGCCGAGTCCCATTGCGTCCAGCGCGCCGACCACCCGGGTCAACGGCGCGAGTGCTTCGCGCGGTGCCCCCAAGGCGCGCGCCTCCCCGGCCACCGCCGGAAGCCCCCGAAGCGTCGCGATCCGGAAGACCGCCTCGACCTGCG
The DNA here is from genome assembly GCA_050733355.1 of Gemmatimonadales bacterium. Lineage (GTDB taxonomy): Bacteria > Gemmatimonadota > Gemmatimonadetes > Gemmatimonadales > GWC2-71-9 > DASQPE01. The sequence goes on from JBOHSY010000524.1 coordinate 12,419, forward strand.
CGGTCCCGAAGCCGACGTCCCGAAGCTGGGTGGCGAGATCATCCCGCCGCAGTCGCTCGATCTTGTCGACGGTCTGATAGGCCTCGGGCAGCCCCGGCTCCGGCACGCCCGCCGCCAGCAACAGCGCGTTGAGTACCCGCCGGTCCGACAGCCGCACGCGCACATCCGCCGGCCCGAGGCCGAATGCGCGCATCACGTCCACCGCGAGCGCGATGATCTCGGCATCGCCGAGCGGGCCCGGCTCGCCGATGAGGTCGCAGTTGAGCTGGAAGTGCTCCCGGAGCCGGCCCCGCTGCTGCCGCTCGTAGCGGAACAGCTGCGGAATCGAGAACCACCGGATCGGCTTCTTCAGCCCGTTGGCCCGCGCCGCCACCATCC
>JBOHSY010000525.1:0-2031 GCA_050733355.1 Gemmatimonadales bacterium
GTAACACTTCACGAAGTCATCAAGGTCGCCGCGGCGCAGCGGATTGGTCTTCAGCGTGAAGTGCTGGTTGGTGCGCAGGTCGTAGATCCAGAGCCGCTCGGTCCACGGCTTCTCCGCTCCGGGGCGCTTGTCGAAGAACAGGACGTTGGCCTTGACTCCCTGCGCGTAGAAGATTCCGGTCGGTAGTCGAAGCAGCGTGTGCACGTCGCACTCGTGAAGCAGCTTTCGCCGCACCGTTTCGCCTGCTCCGCCTTCGAACAGCACGTTGTCCGGCACGACCACCGCTGCTCGCCCGTTCACCTTGAGCAGCGTCTTCACGTGCTGCACGAAGTTGAGCTGTTTGTTGCTGGTGGACGCCCAGAAGTCGGCCCGCACCACCGTGAGCGCCTGGCGCTCCTCCTCGCCCTCCTCGTTCACGACCCGGATGCTCGATTTCTTGCCGAACGGCGGATTGGTGAGGACCAGGTCATAGCGGCCGCCAGGATCCTGACGCAGGCTGTCGTCCACCTTGACCGGCGGCTCGCCATCGCCGTTGGCGGGGCCGATGCCGTGAAGCGTGAGATTCATGGCGCAGAGCCGGGCGACGCTATCGGTGATCTCAACCCCGCGCGCCGCGTCCAGCCGGAGGTGCCGCTTCTGGTCGCGGGACAGCTTGCCGCCGTGGGCGGCCACGTAGTCGTGCGCGGCCAGGAGAAAACCACCGGTGCCGCACGCGGGGTCGCAGATCGTCTCGCCGGGCTCCGGGCGCATGACATCCACGATCGCGCGGATCAGCGCCCGGGGGGTAAAGTACTGCCCTGCCCCGCGGGCGCCCTCCTGGGCGGTCTTCTCCAGCAACCCCTCGTAGGCGTCGCCCTTGACGTCAGCGTCGAGAGCGCTCCACTGGTCCCGGCCGATCAACTCCACCACCAGCCGGCGCAGGATGGCGGGATCCTGGACCTTGTTCTGCGCCTTCCGGAAGACCAGCCCGAGCATCCCCGGCTGTTTTGCCAACTCCTCGAGTGTGCCGGTAGTGGGTTTCGAGCGCGTCGCCGTCCTTGCTCGCGAGGGTGGGCCAGGCGTAATTCGCCGGCACCGGCGAGGGCTGATTCCACGGCTCCTGGGTGCGCTCGTGCGCCATCTTGAGGAACAGCAGGTAGGTGAGCTGCTCGGTGTAGTCCAGGTAGGTGAGCCCTGCGTCCAGGAGGACGTTGCAGTAACTCCAGAGCTTCTGGACAATCGCGGTACTGGGGCCGGTCATGGTCGCGAAACGGGCAAGAGGTCGCGATCGAGGGTCGGGTCCCACGAGACGAGCGCGGACCGCATCGGAGGAAGTGTCGCGCGCATCCAGACGATCGCCTTCTTGCGATCGGCCTCGGTGGCGAGCACGGGATCGTACACCGAACTCCTCCGAACCGAGCGGATTTCCTCGGAGTTGGGCACCAGATCGGTGAGACCGTCGAGGCCGAGTGCTTCCACTGCGGCGAACGTCGCCTCATGATGCCCTTGTCCCCCGGCGGCCCGCAGGTGACGCGCGGCGAGCAGAGCCTGACACCCGTTCAGCGCGGCATCGTACGCCGAACTGAGCGAGCCGTCCAGGCTGAGACCGGGAAGCTCGGCGTCGCGCGCGCTCTCGACCGCCCTCCGCCAGAGATTGATGACGTCCGAGCGCGTGAATTCCTGCTCGCGCAGGCGTTTCGACTCCAGCAGTCTGCGGAGGCGGGGCGGGAGCTCCGGAACCCGGCCGCCGGTCACGCGGAGTCGGCAGTGAACGGAATGCCTGCCGCGATCGCGATGGGCGCGACGACGGACGCGGTTCCCGCGACCCAGGCTTTGGGTCCGGCCAACGCCTCGCGGACGAAGCGCGTGCCGCCAGCCAACCGGGTGGCGAGCTCCGTCCGGCTGTAGCGCACCGGATTAACTTCGCGCCCCATCAGCAGACCGGCCTCCGCCAGGCCCCGGTGCAACGCACGGGTATCCACCGAATCGCCAACGACCAGCAGATCGACGTCACTGTCGGCCCGCGCAGTGCCCGCTGCGGTCGAACCGAAG
>JBOHSY010000526.1:0-4484 GCA_050733355.1 Gemmatimonadales bacterium
GCCAGGACGGGATCGACCTTAACCACGGGGCGCAGGTCGCGCAGCGCGTCGCGCAGCTTCGGCAGCGTGATCATCTTCATGTACCTGCAGACCGCCTTGCGGTCGAGCGGAATGAAGCGCTTCTGCGGGTTCGCCTCCTCGAGCGGGTGCAGCATGCCGGTCTCGGTCGCCACGATGAACTCGTCCGCGTCCGACTCGGCGGCGTGCTTGAGCATCCCGCCGGTCGACAGCATGTGCGTGTTCTCCGAGCCGACGTCGCCATGCGACAGGTACTCCATCACCGCCGTCGTGCAGCCGCACTCGGGGTGGATCAGCATGTCGGCCCCCGGGTGCTCGTCGCGCATCCGCTGGACGTCGTCGGGCCGGAGCGCCGCGTGGACGTGGCACTCGCCCGTCCACACGTGCATCTTCCGGCCGGTCTGCTGCTCGACGTAGGCGCCCAGCCACATGTCCGGGCCGAACAGGATCTCCGCGTCCGGGCCGTGCTCGCGGTAGATGTGCTCGACCACGTTGACGGCGTTCGACGACGTCACGCAGTAGTCGGTCTCCGCCTTCACCTCGGCTGTCGTGTTCACGTACATCACGACGAGGGCGCCCGGATGCTGCGCCTTCCACTCGCGCAGAGCGTCGGCCGTGATCGTGTCGGCGAGCGAGCAGCCGGCGTCGGCGTCCGGCAGCAACACCGTCTTGTCGGGTGAGAGCACCGACGCCGTCTCGGCCATGAAGTGAACGCCGCAGAAGACGATGACGTCGGCCTCGGTTTTCGCCGCCTGCCGGGAGAGGCCCAGCGAATCGCCCACGAAGTCGGCGACGTCCTGCACCTCCGGCCGCTGGTAATTGTGCGCCAGGATCACCGCGTTGCGCCGCCGGGCGAGAGCGCGGATCTCCGACTGAAGGGCGGGGATCTCCTCCGCCGCCTGCGGGCGTTCGTCGATGACGGGGAGGGGGATGGCGGTCATCGGGCGCTCGTCTTGCGTGCCTTGGGTGGATAATCGGCTCGACGATGGCCGCCCCGGCTCTCGCGGCGGCGCCGCGCGGCCTGCGTGATCAGGGTGGCGACCAGAAGCTGATTCGCGGTGCGCCAGTCGCCACGGGGCAGGCGCGCGCTCAGCGCGGACAGCACCTGTTCCGCGTGCAACAGCGACGCCTCCGTGCGGACGACGCCCACGTCGGCAGTCATCACCACGCGCATCTCGGTGCGGATCGCCTCGCTGGCGGGGGGCGCGACGACGTCCTCCCCACCCTCGCCCGGCACCGGGCCGGTCCAGGCGGTGCCGCCCTCAGCCGGGAGCGCGCGCGCCACCCGGTCGGCGAAGACCAGCCCCTCGAGCAATGAGTTGGAGGCGAGCCGGTTCGCGCCGTGCACGCCCGTGCGTGCCACCTCGCCGACCGCCCAGAGGCCCCGACGCGTCGTTCGCCCCTTGAGATCGGTCCGCACGCCACCCATCGCGTAGTGCAACGCCGGCGCCACGGGGAGCAGGTCGCGCGCGGGATTCAGCCCGTGTCCGGTGAGCATCAGCGTGACGCCAGGGAACTGCTCCGCGAACCGCTCGACCAGCCGAGCGTCGAGCCAGGCGCCGCCGCCGGCGTCCGCTTCGGCCACCGCGCGGGCCAGCACGTCGCGCGGCGCCAGCTCGCCCCGCTCGTCGTGGTCGAACGCGAACCGGCGTCCGTCCCGGTTCACCAGGTGCGCGCCGGCGCCGCGCACCGCCTCGGAGATGAGCGGGGCAGGGTTCAGCCCAGGGAGCTTGAGCGCGGTGGGATGGAACTGGAGAAACTCGATATCGCGAAGCTGCGCCCCGGCCTGGTGCGCCATCGCCCAGCCGTCGGCCGTGGCGACCCGCGGGTTCGTCGTGACCGCGTAGAGCTGGCCGACGCCGCCGGTGGCGAGCACGACCGCGGGGGCATGGATCGCCCGGACCGGCCGGCCGCGCCGCACGACCAGCGCGCCCACAACGCGGCCGCGCACGACGATCAGCTCCCTCGCCTCGGTGTGCTCCAGGATCTCGATGTCCGGGTGGGCATGCACTACGCGGGTGAGGTGCTTGACGAGCGCCGCGCCGGTCCGGTCGCCGCCGGCGTGCAGGATGCGCGGCCGGGTGTGTGCCGCCTCGAGCCCGAAGCGGAGCTCGCCGCCCGGCCCGGTGTCGAACACGGCGCCGGAGGCGAGCAGCTCGTGGATCCGGTCGGGCCCTTCCTCGGTGAGCACCCGGACGGCCTCGGGGTCGGCCAGGCCGTCGCTCGCCGCGAGCGTGTCGGCCGCGTGGGCCCGCGGGCTGTCCCCCGGCCCGAGCGCCACCGCGATGCCGCCCTGGGCCCATGCGCTCGCGCTGTCGGCCAGGGTTTCCTTGGTGACCACGATGGACGGCCGTCCCTCGGACGAAAGTCGCCAGGCAGTCCAGAGCCCGGCGATGCCCGAACCCAAGATCAGGGGACGTGGAGAGCCCATGGGCAGAATATACCGGAAGAGCGAAGGAGCAGAGGAGCAGAGGAGCAGAGGAGCAGATGGAACAGCCTGCGCGATTGCGCACCGGGGCAGCCGAAACCGATGCTGCTCCCTCAATGTTGCTCCCATAGTTTTGTGCCATGTCGGCATCGGGCAACCCTCGGTCCCCAGAGGGCAAGCGGTATCAGGGCCTCAAGGCGTGGACAGCGTGTCACGAGCTGTTCCTCGACGTGCATCGCCGCACCGAGCTTTGGCCGCGGTCCGAACGCTGCGCGCTGGCCAGTCAAGCACGCCGGGCGGCGTTCTCCGCGGCCGTCCACATCGTCGAAGGGTGCTCGCGAAACACGGCGAAGCAGTTCAAGAGTTTCCTGAGCCTTTCGCTCGGATCGCTCGCCGAGCTGTCGTACACTCTGCTGGCTGCCAGAGACGTGGGCCTGCTTTCGATAGGGAGCTACGGAGAGGTCGAAGCCTTGCGGGACCACGCGAACCAGCTCACGTGGGGGCTGTATCGGGCTGTCAGCCAGCGAGCGAGTAAGCCTGCAGTCGTCAGAAAGCGGGAGTGAGGACCATCATCTGCTCTTCCGCTCCTCTGCTCTTCTGCTCTTCACGTGCGAACGCGGAGGAGCAGGACGAGGCCCACCAGCAGAAAAGCGGCGCTGGGGGTCCACGCCGCAGCCACCGGATGCACCACGCCTCCCGCCCCGACCGCCTTCGCGATCTGCATCAGGAGCAGGAACAGCACCGTGGTTCCCAGGCTGATCGCGATGCCGAACGCGGTACCGCTCCGCGGCGAGCTGATCGCGAGCGGGGCGCCGAACACGGCGATGATCAGGCACGTGGCCGGAATCGCCAGCTTGAGCGCCCGCTCCACGATCAGCTTGTTCGCGTCGTTGCCGGAGCGCTGCAGCGCCTCGATGTACCGCCCCAGCTCCGCATAGCGCATCTCGTCCGGCGCCTTCGGCTCGGCCAGCAGGTCCGCCGGCGCCTGGGTGAAGGTCCGAAGGCGCAGCGAGCGGAACTGGAACGTGGCTTGCCGCTCGGACGTCGCGAGCACGCGGCTCGCGCCGTTCCAGAGCCGCCAGCCGCCGGCCCGGGCGTCATAGGTGGCGCTGTCCGCGGTGACCACCAGCCCCGGATACTCGAGCCCGGTCCCCTGCCGCTCGAACAGCACCCGCTTGAGCTTGCGGGTGGCGATCTCCAGCGACTTGACCGTGTACACCCATCCTTCGTCCGCGCGGTACACGAAGTTGAACCGCGCCGACGTCGGCCCCTCCGGACGCTCCTTCTGGAGCTCGAGCTGTCGCGCGGTGGCGCCCGGCGCGAGCTCGCCGACGACCACGCCGAGCGCCGCGGCCAGCGCGGAGAGCGCCACGATCGGCACCATCAGGCGGCGGAAGCTGCGCCCGCCCGCCTTGACCGCGGTGATCTCCGAATGCCGGGCCATGCTGCCGATGGTGAACACGGTCGCGAACAGCACCGCCGCCGGCATCACCAGGAACATGTTCTCCGGCACCGAATACACGTAGCTCATGGCGATCTGCTGCACCGTGAGTCCCCGGTCGAGCAGCTTGTTCAGCGAATCGGTGAGGTTGATCAGGATCGAAACGAGCGGGAACCCGAGGGCGGTGAGCACGAACAGCCGGAGCCAGAGGCTCACGACGTAGCGGTCGAGCAGCCTCGGGATCACGCCGGGGCCCGGCGGCGGAAGGGGCGCCGGACCGTCTCCCAGAGCTCCTGGAAGTCGCCGCCGCGGTTGGAGCCGGGCTCCCGGTTGACCCACGCCAGGCCCCAGATCCCCGCGAGCGTCACGATCAGGTTGGACGACCACATCGCGAGGGCGGGCGAAACCCGTCCGCGGTCGGCGAGGGCCTCGCCGGCGGTGAGCCCCACGTAGTAGATCGAGAAGGCCGCAAGCCCGCCGCCGATCACCAGGCCCATGCCGCCGCGTGGAAAGCGGAGCGCCATGGCGATCCCGACCAGCACGAACGAGACGCACGCGGCGCTGATCGCCCACTTCTTGTGGATCTCGACCAGGTAG
>JBOHSY010000527.1:0-1735 GCA_050733355.1 Gemmatimonadales bacterium
TACGATCCTCGCTGGCGTCTCCTGAGCCTGGCTCGGCCCCGGAAGTCGCCGGTAGGAGCTGCTGTCTAACGCCTCGCGCATCAGCTGCAGGCGCAATGCCCGCGCCCGAGTCAACCTACGTTCCGCTCATCGCCATCGGCGATCAGCGCCCGAGCGGATGTCAGGGCCGTTCGCGACTGTCAGCTGCATGCGCTTGTTAGGCGGCGCCGACGTTCGAGGGTGTGTCCCGGATTCAGTGGAAATTTCGGGTAGCACCTCAGGGGGAGACGCTCACGCGGCGTCTCGGGCAAGTTCGTTCTTCGTCGCCAGCGCAGCCACAAGCCGGGGGAGGTGCTGGCAGCCCTTCACCCGCCGGAACTGCGCTTCCACCGCCAGGAGTGCTGCGGCACACCAGCGCTGTTTCTGCTCGCTGGTGCGCCAGTGATCGACCCGCGCGGTGCGGGCCTCCACCCGCGCCATGACCGACTCGAGCAGGTTCGTGGTCTTGAAGCTGATCCCCACCTGGGGGAAGACGCCGAGCCGGTGCAGGGTGAGGGTCTCCTCCAGGCCTTCCAGCAGGCTCGCGGCAGCTGACGCGTTCACCAGGCGGAGTTCCGTGTGGACCCGCAGGAGTGCGGTCTTCGCCGCCGCGTAGCTTGGGCGCATGTAGGCTGCCTGCAGCTTCCGCCGCCAGAGCGACTGCTCGGTCTTGGGGAGATAGCCCACCACGTTCTCCCGCTTATGCCACTGGCAGCGCTGGACTACGGCGCGCTCGCCGAAGACCGCCCGCACCCCGGCCCGCAAGCCCTTGGCGCCATCGAGCACGACTAGCAGCTGGCCGTCGGAGGCAAAGCCGCGCTCCACGAGCTCGCGCAGGAAGCTCGCGCAGACCGTCTGGTTTTCGGTCGCCGTCTGCACCAGCCCGAGCAGCCGCTTCTCCCCCGTGGTCGTGACCCCGAGCGCGATCACGAGCTGGTCCGCCGCGAAGGTCTTGCCATCGAGGACGAGCACCAGCCACTGGGTGTCGTCGAGGGGCCGCTCCTGCAGCCGCCGCAGCGCACGCGCACTCGCCCGGATAAAGCGGCGGGACACGCTCGAGCGCGCCAGCCCAAAGGCTTCGGGCACCACTTCGGCCGCCGCCGCGTACTCCCGACATGAGAGCCCGCCCAACACCCGGCGGAAGAGTCCCACGTCCAGCGCTCGCGGCGTCTGGAAGGCCTCGTAGGCCGCCAGAGAAAGCTCCTTCCCCCGCGCACGATCGCGCACCCGCGGCACCCGGATCGGGAGCTTCTGATCGGCCAGGAAGATGGAGCCGGCCTGGGCGCCCCAGCGCACCACCCCCGGCGCGCCATCCTGGTGCGCATACCGGGCGCCCGCCAGCCTGGTGACCTCCTGCTGGAGCGCCTCCTCCACCGCCTTGAGCCCCAGCGGAATCAGGGCCTGGATCATCGCCAGCGGCACGGTGCCCTCATCCAGCGCCCGCTGCGGCTGGGACGCCAGCGGCTCGCCAGGCTGGCTCTTCCTCGTCTCTTTCGGTATCGTCCTCATGGGTGGTGTCCTTGTCGCTGTGAGTGAAGATCCTTGGTCGGATTCCCACTCTAGTAACGAGGCACCACCCGAATTTCAACTAGCCTTGGGACTCACCCCGCAAGTTTAGAAATCCCATTGCCATGGCATCGAGTTGACGTTTGTCGAATACCGACAAGTAATCGGCGCCGCTCAGCAGTACAAGTGGAGCAATTCCCAAGAGCATATT
>JBOHSY010000528.1:0-1468 GCA_050733355.1 Gemmatimonadales bacterium
CCATCGTCACGAATCATCGTGGCCTCGCACCGGCGTACCGGTCCAGCGGTCTGCCGCGATCACCCGGCTCCCATTCGGGCCTTTCAGCTGAACGGAGTCACTGGTGGTCGCGATCCCGCTCGGGGCGAAGACGAGGACGGCCGGGGCCTTCCTGAGTACTGGAGCGATCCCCGCGGGCAGCCGGAGCGAGCCCTCGGCGAGCAGCTCGATGGAGTCCGACTGCATCGAGCTGATCTCGAACCGGGCGGCGTTCATGTCCAACCGCACCTGGACGCTGGTGGCGCGGTTGACGGCTTCCCTGCGGGCGGTTTCCAGCACCCGGATGATCTCGTCCGAGCCTGCATCGAGGTCGTCGGCCGGCCCCCGTGCAATCGCGGGTGTCACGACCGCGGCGCCGATGCCGAGAATCAGCAGCACCACCACCACCTCCGCGAGCGTGTAGCCGGTGCGCCGCTTCATCGGAACGAGCCGGAGTTCACGCTATAGATGGCCTGCAGCAGCGAGAGCGCGACGAAGCCCACGATGCCGCCGAAGGCCACGATCATGGTCGGCTCGGCCAGCGCGACGAGCCGCTGCACACTGCGTTGCACCCGCTCCTCGAGAATCTGCGCGGCCTTGCCGGCGAACTCCGCCAGCCGCCCGGTTTCCTCCCCGAGCGCGGTGAGTTGCACCAGCACCGGCGGGAAGGCGTTCGTCTCCTCCATCGCGCGATGCAGCGCCGCCCCCTCGCGAACCCGGGCCCGGATCCCTTCGAGCGCCTCGCGTGCGAGTGGGTCCTCGATCCCCTCCGCCGTTCCGTCGAGCGCAGCGAGCACCGGCGCTCCGCCGCCGAGCAGTACGGCCAGGAGTCGCGCGGTACGGGCGCCGACTAGCTCTCGCCGAAGCGCTCCGAGTCCGGGCAGCGCGTTGACCAACCGGGCCGCAGCGCGCCGGCCTTCCGCGGTGGATCGGCACCAGGCGCAGATCGCGACGACACCGATCGCGAGGCCGATCACACCGCCCCAGTACGCTCGCAGTCCGCCGGCCAGCGCGAGCAGGAACGCGGTCGAGCCGGGGAGCCGCGCGCCGCTCGCCGTCAGCATGTCGGCGAACCGCGGCAGGACGACGAGCAGCAGGACAAGCACCGCCGCTCCGCCGCCCGCGGCGAGGAGTAATGGGTAGACCGACGCTGAAACGAGCTTCGAACGGAGCTCCGCCTCGCGCTCGAGGTGATCGGCGAGCCGACGGAACGTGCCGGCGAGGTCCCCGCTCCGCTCGCCGGCCCGGACCAGTCCGATGTAGAGCGCGGAGAAGAGGCCACGCTCTTCCGCGAGCACGCCGGCCAGCGAGGCCCCCTGCTCGACCCGGGCGCGGATGCGATCGACGGTCGCCGCCATGGAGGGGCGCAGCATCGTCCGGGCGGCGCCGAGCGCCCGTGCCAGCGGGAGGCCGGCGGCCAGCAGCCCGGCGACGGCGCGGGTGAGCTCCA
>JBOHSY010000529.1:0-8345 GCA_050733355.1 Gemmatimonadales bacterium
CTGGGTCTGCGGTTCCGCCGCGGCTCCCGGGGCGGCGTGCGCATGACCGACGTACCGCTCATCGGCGTGGTCCACGTGGACGCCATCGAGCCGTTGGTCGACGCCATCCAGCCCGCCGCCGAGGCGGCCGAGGCGACGGCGCCGTCCACCCGCGGCAAGGCCGCCGGCAGCCGCAAACGGGCCAGCCGGCCCAAGAAGAGCGCCGCCCAGTCGCCGGAGCCTGCGGCGGAAGCCGCCGCGGCGGCGCCCGAGGCCGGTGACCCACCAGCCGCGGCGCCGCGGCGACGGCCACGACCTCGGACTCGGCGGAAGGCCGAGTGAGTCGGACCGGACGGGCAGCGACGCTGCCCGTTGACTTTTTCGGCCGCCCCGCCGAGGTGGTTGCGCGAGAGCTGCTGGGGACGCTGGTGATCTCCCGCGTGGCGGGGGTGCTCACCGCGGGCCGGATCGTCGAGACCGAGGCGTATCTCGGGTTCGACGATCCCGCCTCCCACGGATACCGCCATCGGCGGAACGAGCGGAACGCCGCGCTCTTCGCCTCGCCAGGCACGTGGTATGTCTACCGGAGCTATGGCGTGCACTGGTGCGCGAACCTGGTGTGCGAGGAGGCGGGCCGCGCGAGCGCGGTGCTGCTGCGCGCGCTGGAGCCGGTGGAGGGGCTCGCGGCCATGGCGACGCGGCGGGCAGCCACCGACCCGAGACTGCTCTGCTCCGGTCCCGGCAGGCTGTGTGAGGCCTTGGGGCTCACCCGCGAGCTCGATGCCCTGCCGATGCGGCGGTCGCCCGTAACGATCGTGTCCGGCCCCGCGGTCGCGGAGCCGGACACGGAGGTGACCCCGAGAGTCGGGATCACGAAGGCGGCCGACTGGCCGTTGCGCTACGCCGTGGCGGGCTCGCCGTGGACGTCGCGCGGGCGGATCAGTGCTGCGCGTAGCCTCTCGGCGAGTCCTTCGAGCTTCCGAGGCCGATCCGCATCCCACCGGTGAAGGTGTGCGTGGCGCCGGAGACGAGCCGGCCGGACGCACCGCTCTCCAGCGTCTTGTTGCCCCCGGACGACGTGAGCTGATACTGGCCGAAGGCCACGAAGCGGCCGACCTTGAACTGAAGACCACCGACCAGGGTACCGAAGCCGCTGGTGCCGAGGTCGGAGGCGTCGGCTTCAGCGGCGGCCAACGCGGCCGGCGAGGCAAAGGTGCCCACCGGGCGGGGGTTCACGGCGTGCAGGATGCCCACGCCTACGCCCAGGTAGGGCTGCGCGGCCGAGCGGATGGGGAACGCCATCAGCACCGCCGAGTACTTCCGGAGGTCGTTGAAGGTGACGTCCTGGGTGGTGCCGGTCCCGTCGAAGTACGCGCTGACCTGATTCTCCCCGATGCCCTCCTCAACCGAGAGCCAGAGACCGGTGCGCTTCGCGGTGATCAGGGTATGCCCGCCGGCTGTGAACATGCCGCCGCGGGTCTGGGCCGGGGTCCGGAACACCAGCACACCGGCCTGGCCGCCCATATACCACTGGAAGTCACCCTGGACGGGTGCCTGGGCCTCGAGGGCGCTCGCCCCGAGCGTAAGGGTCAGCGCCACGACGGCGAGACCGCGGGACACGTTCATGGTACGTTCCTCCGTGGCGTTCAGGGTGGCTTCCGTCAAACTGCCGTGCGCTGCTGCAACCCGCCGGGGTTCCGGGGAGATCCGGAGCCGTACCGTAAATCGTTGAAACAGTAGCGGTTGCTTTATGAGGCGCCGCAGGAGCGCCAAGGTTTGCACGCGTCGAATTGCAAGTCGGGGGCCAGCAAAAGGCGGTTACGGGCGGTAGCGGCGGCAGGGCGGTAAGGTTGGGTCGGCCAAGTACAAAAGGCCGCACGGCGTATGCGCCCTACGGCCTTCCTGCCTTTCTGCCAACCCTTACCGCCCTTACTGTCTCCACCGCCGTTACCGCCTACCCAACAGACCAAGCTTTTCGCCCACCTTCTTGAAGGCTCTGAGAGCCGTCTCCAAGTGGTCCCTCGTATGCGCCGCCGAGACCTGGCACCGCACCCGCGCCTGCCCCTGCGGCACCACGGGAAAGCCGAAGCCGGTCACGAACACACCTTCCTCGAGCAGCTCCTCGCTCAGCCGGATGGCGAAGGCGGTCTCACCCACGATCACGGGCACGATCGGGGTCTCACCTGGCAGCGGGCTGAATCCGAGGCCGCGCAGCTGGTCGCGGAACCACCGCGCGTTCTCCCGGAGCGTGGCGACCCGCTCGGGATGGGACTCGAGGTACTCGATGCTCGCGAGCGCGCTGGCGGCGACCGTCGGCGGGAGCGCGTTGGAGAAGAGCTGGAGGCGGGCGCGTTGCGTCAGATAGTCGCACACCGCCGGCGACCCCGCGACGAACCCGCCGGCCGCGCCGCCGAGGGCCTTGCCGAGGGTGGACGTAATGACGTCCACCTCGCCGAGCATGCCGTAGTGCTCCGCGGTGCCGCGCCCGGCGGTGCCGAGCACGCCGGTGGCGTGGGAGTCGTCGACCACGAGCACTGCGTCGTGTTTGCGGCAGAGCTCGACCAGCCCCGGCAGCGGAGCGATGGCCCCCTCCATCGAAAACACGCCGTCGGTGATCACCATGCGCACGCGGCGGTCGCGCGCGGCGCGCAGCTTCTCCTCGAGGTCCGCGAGATCGGCGTGGCGGTAGACCCCGGTCTGGCAGCGCGTGATCGCCTTGGCCAGCCGGAGGCCGTCGATGATCGAGGCGTGGTTGAGCTGATCGCTGAGCACGAGGTCGTCTTCACCCAGCAGCGTACCGGGCACGGCCTCGTTCGCGTTCCAGCAGCTCACGAAGCTGAGCGAGGCCTCGGTCCCGACCAGGCGCGCGCACGCGGCCTCGAGCTCCCGATGGACGGTGAAGGTGCCGCAGATGAAGCGCACCGACGCCGTGCCAGCGCCGAAGCGATCGAGGGCCGCCCTGCCCGCGGCCACGACGTCGGGCTGGTTGCACAGGCCGAGATAATTGTTGGAGGAGAGGATGATCACGTCCCCGCGGCCCTCCATCCGGACGACAGGGCCCTGCGGACCATCGAGATGGTTCAGGCGCTTGTAGACGCCGTCACGCCGGAACTGCTCCAGCTCCGCCTCCAGCCGCCGCTCCAGGCCGCTCCGCTCGGTCACGCCGCTCAGGTTCCGATCTCCAGAATCACCTTGCCCGCCTGACCGTCGCCGATGACGCGGATGGCGTCGTCGATCCGGCTCAGCGGATAGCGGTGGGTCACGACCGGCCGCGGATCGAATCCGCCGGCGCGGAGGAATCGACCCATCTGCTGCCAGGTTCCGTACATCTTGCGTCCGGTCACGCCGTAGAGCGTGAGCCCCTTGAAGATGACATCGCGGGCGAAGTCGACCTCGGTAGGCCGGCTGGGGGTGCCGAGGAGGTGCACCCGCCCGCCCAGCCGCGCGGCGGCGAACGCCTGCGCGTGCCCCGCGGGGTGGCCGCTCATCTCGCAGACCAGATCCACGCCGTCGCCCTGTGTGAGCTCGCGCACCCGGGCGACGACGTCGTCCTCGGACGGATTCATTACCACGTGCGCGCCCATGCAGGCCGCCAGCTCGAGGCGCCGCGGATTGAGGTCCGTGGCCACCACCAGCGCGGCGCCCGCCGCGCGGGCCACCCCGGCGGCGAAGCAACCGATGGGTCCGCACCCGACCACCAGCACCGTGGCCCCGGAGACCGGCGCTTCCAGCACGGTGTGGAACGCATTGCCCAGCGGATCCATGATCGCGCCGACGTCGGTCGGGATGCCGTCCAGACGCATGACGTTGGACGCCGGCATCGCGATGTACTCCGCGAACGCGCCGTCGCGGTCCACGCCGATGATCTGGGTGCGCTGGCAGAGGTGGGCGTTGCCGGTGCGGCACTGGAGGCAGTGGCCGCAGACGATGTGGCCTTCCGCCGTGACCAGGTCGCCCACCGCGAGCAGGCCGCCCGCCGCCGCCTCCGCGCCCAGCTCGGCGATCTCCCCGGCGAACTCGTGCCCGATGACGACGGGGGGGCGGAGACGGCCCCGCGCCCAGCTGTTCCACTCCCAGATGTGCAGATCGGTGCCGCACACGCCGGCGTGCCGCACCCTGATGAGCGCGTCGTTGGGCCCGCAGGCCGGGATCGGCACATGCTCGAGGCTGAGACCCACACCTTCGGCGGTCTTGACCAGAGCCTGCATAATTTTGGGGGAGGGCATGGCGGAATATAGAGGCCCTGCGGATGTCGGCACCGGATCGCGGGATCGGCGTCACGGCGGCTGCGACGGGGTGACGATACGTCACGCCAGCGCGGGAATCTCCTCCTGGGCGCCGCTGCGGGGCGACTCGGTGGCCGGCTCGACGCGCACCGCGCTCACCTTGAACGAGGCTATGCGCGCGTAGGGGTCGAGCTTCGGGTTCGTGAGCAGGTTGGCGGCCGCCTCGCGGAAGTGCATCGGGATGAAGATCTGTCCGGGGGCCTGCCGCTCCGAGATGCGGACATTGATCAGCACTGATCCGCGGCGGGAGGTGATCCGGACCGGGTCCCCTTCGGCCACGGCGAGGTCCTCGGCATCGACCGGGCTGATCTCGACCACCGGCACCGGCTCGCGGGAGTCGAGGCCCTCCGAGCGGCGGGTCATCGTGCCGGTGTGCCAGTGATACATCTGCCGGCCGGTGTTCAGGACGAACGGATACTCCTCGTCGGGCAGCTCGTCGGGCGGGAGATACTCCACCGGGACCATGAGGGCGCGCCCGTCCGGCGTCGGGAACCCGTCGCTGAACAGGAACGGCGTCCCGGTGGATTCCGCGTCGAGCACGGGATACTGCAGCGCACCGTTGTGCCGAAGGAGCTTGTCGTAGCTCACCCCGCGCCAGGACGGCGTCACCGCCGCGATCTCGCGCATCACGTCGCCGGCGCTGCCGAAGTCGGTGGGGAGACCGATCCGCCGGCTGAGGTCGATGAGAATGTCGAGGTCGCGCCGCGCGTCTCCCGGCGGGTCCAGCGCTGGCGCCATGTGCTGGATGTGCCGGTCGGTGTTGGCGACGGTCCCCTCCTTCTCCGCGAACGACGATCCGGGGAGCACCACGTCGGCCCACCGCGCGGTCTCGGTCAGGAAGAGGTCCTGGACCGCGAGGAACTCGAGGCCACGCACCCAGTGCTCGGCGTGCGACACGTCGGGGTCGGAGAGAACCGGGTTTTCGCCCATTACGTACAGCCCGCGGACTCCGCTGTCGTCCTCGACGATCTGCGTGACCATGAGGCCGTCCTTGAGCGAGAGCGACTCCGCCGGCACCGCCCACGCGGCGGCAAACTCGGCTCGGACCGCTCGGTCGGTCACCGGGCGGTAGTCGGTGTAGGCGAAGGGGATCGCGCCCATGTCGCTCGCGCCCTGCACGTTGTTCTGGCCGCGGATGGGGATCATCGCCGCGCCCCACCGCCCGATCATGCCGCAGGCGAGCATCAGGTTGAGCAGGCTGGCGACGATGTCGGTGCCGGTATTGTGCTGGGTGAGGCCCATCGCCCAGAGCGTGGACGTGTTGGGCCCCCGGGCATACATCTCGGCCGCCGCGCGGATGCGCGCCGCCGGGATGCCGGTGATTTTCGCCGCCATCTCCGGCGTGTAGGGCTTCACCGCCGCCTTGACCTTGGCGAAGTCCTTCGTGCGCTGGGCGAGGAAGGCGTCGTTGGCGAGCCCGGCCGCGATGATGTGGTGGATCATCGCGTTGTACAGCACGACGTCGGTGCCCGGCAGCATCTGCAGATGGAAGTCGGCCAGCGCGGCCAGCTCGGTGCGGCGCACGTCCGCCACGATGAGCCGGGCACCCTTGGCCACCGCGCGCTTGATCAACGCGCCGAAGACCGGGTGGCTCTCGGTGGTGTTCGCGCCCGCGATGAAGATGACGTCGCATGCCTCCTCGATCTCGCGCATCGAGCCGGAGGCCGCGGCCGTGTTGAGGGCCCGGTTCATCGCTGCGACCGACGTCGAATGACACAGCCGGGTGCAGTGATCCACGTTGTTCGTGTTGAACCCGGCCCGGACCATCCGCATGAAGGCGTAGTTGTCTTCATTGGTGCACTTGGCCGAGGAAAGCGCGGCCAGCGCGTCGGGGCCGTGCGCGTGCTTGATGCGAAGGAGCTCCTGGGCGGTCAGGCTGAGCGCCTCCTCCCAGGTGGCCTCGCGGAACGCGCTGTACCACCCGGCCGGCGTGGCTACCCGGTCGCGCACATCGTACTCGCCGACCACCGGCAGGCCGGTCTGCGGGGGCTTGCCGATGCTCCGGTGCGGCGGGCGGGGCTTGGGCCGCTCGCCGGCCTCCTCCACCGTGCTCCAGGGCCCTTCCCGATAGCGGGGCGACTCGCCGGTCCAGGCCCACTTCCCGTCCTGGAGCACCCAACCCTTCCGGATCAGCGGCCGCGCCAGCCGGTCGCGATGCTGCGGGAAGTCGTAGCCGAAGCGGCCCTTCACACAGGTCGAGCCCTGGTTCGGCGTGTACTCCTCGATCCAGGGTGACGTGACCCGCATGATCTCGTCGCCCTTGGCGTGCACCTCGATGCGGCAGCCGACGCCGCAGTAGGGGCAGACCGAGCGTGCGACCTTGTCAGGGCTCCGAACGCCCTCGGAGCCGAAGCGCTGCCTGGGGATGAACTCGAAGATGGCGCCGGTGGGGCAGACCCGGACGCACTCGCCGCACCAGGTGCAGCCGGCGTGGTCGGGGTCGCCGTCGCCGCCCACGATGATCTGGGCGTGCTCGCCCCGCTGGGCGACGTCCAGCACCCCAACCTCCTGGATGTCCTCGCAGGCCCGCACGCAGCGGGTGCAGAGGATGCAGAGGCTCATGACGTGCTGGATCATGACGTCGCCCGGGCGCTCGTCTCCGGTGCGGAGCGGCAGGTCCCGGTGCGCGCGAACCGGCACGTCGTAGCGGACCACGTACTCCTCGAACTCGTTCCGGGGATGCGCCCGGCCGCCGTTGGTGAGGTGCTCCCCAGGGTAGCGCTCGAGCAGGAAGCCGAGCACGCTCCGGCGGCTCCCGGCCGCGGCTTTCGACTCGGTATCGACCACCATCCCCTCGGTCGCTGGGGTGTAGCAGGCGGGCGCGAGCTTGTTCTGGCCCTCGACCGATACCAGGCAGACCCGGCAGTTGGCCGGGCTCGGCAGCTTGGGGTACCAGCAGAGCGTCGGGATGTCGATCCCGGCCTGCCGGGCTGCGTCGAGGATGGTGGCGCCCGGATCGAAGGGGATGGTGACGCCGTTGATCGTGAGGCTGGGCATGCGCGTCCGCCGACTGGGGGTGAAAGACCCAGTCTAAGGGGCAAACAACCGGTCTGGCAAGAGCTTACCGAGGCGCCCGCAGAAGTTCACGAACTCGAGGCGCGCGCCTTCGCTGCCGGGGCTCCGGCGGTGGCGAGGTGGCGGGCGAGCACGATGCCCCGGGTGCGCGCGCCGCGACGCTGCGGTCGACCGACCTCCTCGCGGACCCAGCCGTCGTAGAGGCCCAGCAGCGCATCCGGAGCAAAGCGTCCGGCGCCCGGGAGCAGGACATGGACGCCGATGGGGCAGGTGTGGCACTGGATCTCGCGGACGAGCCCTTCGCGGACCGTCGGCTCGAGCTCGCCCAGGGCGCTGACGTCGAGGACCGCCACGGCGCTGCCGTTCTCGAGCGGCGGATGCCAGAGGGCGAAGTCCACCACATAGGCGTCGAAGGCGGAGGCCAGCGCTTCGCTCTCGAACCGGGTCTCGAGCCGCGTGACGCTCCCGAGGTCGCCCGCCATGAAGGTGACGCCCATCTCGTGCGCGGCGAGCAGGCAGGCGACGCTTTCTCCGGCAGGCCCGACCACGACCGCGCGGTCGCCCGACTCGATGCGCCGGAGCAGGCCGGTGATCGGCCCGTCGGGCTCGAGCCCCCAGTGGGTGGGCTCGCGCTGCGCGTCGCGCAGCGCGCGGATGTGCCTGGCCCACTGCCGGAAGGGCTTCAGCTTGAGCCGGCGCTTGATGAGCTCGTCCACGAGGTCCACCATGAGGACCTCGGTGAGCACGAACTGCCCCTCGCTGCCGTCGAACAGCTCGGCGTTGGCTTCGTCGCCGAGCCGCATCAACTCCTCGCGCGGGAGGGAGTTCTTGTAGCCTTCGATGCGCTCGAAGGAGTATTCGTCGTACTGTTGCCGCAGCGAGCGGCGCGGACGGCGGCGACGCTCGAGGCGGAGAGCCTCGGCGGCCGTCAGCATGCTCCGACGGTGGTCGCGGGCGACAGAGCCATCAGCGAATCCTGAAGCGGAATCACGGGCGCCGGAGAAGCGCCGGGCGAACCCCGCCTAGAAAGTGGGAACAGGAGGTCGGTGCTGTCAACGGTGTCGG
>JBOHSY010000530.1:0-25983 GCA_050733355.1 Gemmatimonadales bacterium
CCTCGGAGCCTTCCTCGAGGCCGTAGTACAGCGAGAGGATCTTGCGCTCGCGCGGGGTGAGGTGGCGCTCGAAGAGCCGGTCGATGAACTCCCGGCGGAGCCGGGTGTCGGTCTGCTCCTCGATGTCGCCGGTGCCCGTCCCCGCGACCCGCTCGCCGAAGGTGCTCGACCCGCGGTCGGTCCGCTCCACCGGCGCGTCGAGCGAGACCTCGGTGCCCGTCATGCGCCGCGCGGCGCGGATGTTCTCCACCGTGTCGCCCAGCGCCATGGCGACCTCGTCGTCGGTGGGCTCCCGGCCCAGCTCCTGGGCGAGGAACGCCTGCGCGCGGGTCATGCGAATGAGGGCGGAGTTCTGGTTCAGTGGGATACGGACGCTGCGGGTCTGCTCGGCGAGGGCCTTCAGGACGGCTTGGCGGACCCACCACACCGCGTACGAGATGAACTTGACGCCGTGATCGGGATCGAACTTCCGCACCGCTTTGAGGAGCCCCTCGTTACCGATCGCCACCAGTTCCGAGAGCTCCAGGCCGTGCCCCTGATACTTCTTCACGTAGGAGATCACGAAACGGAGGTTGGCCGTCACCAGCCGTTCCGCCGACGTCTGGTCGCCGGCCTGGGCCCGCCGCGCCAGGCGCTTTTCCTCCTCGGGATCGGTGATCATCGGGAGCTTCTGAATGTCGAGGAGGTATTGGTCGAAGGCGCTGGACGGTGCTGCGCGGAAGAGCGGACGCGGATTCCCCTGTCGGACCGCACGCATAGCGGGCACCCCAGCGAGAGTTAGACCGAACGTCTGTATGGGACGCGTCGGGAACGACTTTGTAAGCCGTTGCGGGACTTGAATATAGGAAATCGCGGTTGGCTGGTCAAGAAAGCGGATTTGTGCACATCACAAACAGTTCCTAAGCAACCGTTTCCCCCGGTTGTCCACCACTCCCTCCGGATGTGGAAAAGTGACAGCTCGGCCGCGAGGGGGGGAGACCGCGGCTGCTATGGGGAACGGTCTAGCCGTCAGCGGCACCATGGGTTGCCCTCAACGCTTGCGCTGCCTTGCGCCGGAGCCACCCTTTCGGATGATGCGTAATGAGGAATCGCTGCGATCGTTCCAGGTCTGCCTCGAACTCGTCATGCTCGGCGAGGAATGCCTCGATCGCGCGCAGGGGGCCGGGGCGATCCTCTGCGAACGTAGGCAACACGTCGATGACACCGTCCTGGACATGCAGATAGCTGCCGAGGGTCACCATCCCATGGTAAGCCTCGAGCTCCCTGCTGACCTGCCGCTGACTATGATCGCTGTCCAACACCACCATCACGGGGCCGGTCGTCCGATCGGCTGCCGCACAATCCCCGATGAGGTACGTCGCTCGTGGATGCGAGAGGTCGTGTTGCTTCTCAAGGTCGACAGTAATCACGCGCCCCCGCTCCATCAGATCGAACAGCTGCGGGAAGAAGTAGGAGGAGCCCCCTTTGTAGGTTCCGCACTCGATGAGCAACTGCGGCTGTACCTCGAAAATCGTCTCCTGCAACGTCCATAGGTCGAGAATCGGCTGCCAAACGGGTTTGCCGAGCCACTTGACGGTGCCGTAATTCTTGGTCTGCAGGATCAGCGCGGTCTGAAGCTGCGTCGCGGGATCGTCGACGGGTCTGGGTCTGCGTTCGAAGGCAACCGCCAGAAGGACGGCGATGACGGTGAGGTAGAAGACCTGCCAGAGGCGCCGCATGCGATGATCCGCCGTTCCCATTATGGCACCTGTCCGTTCGCGAGTGTCGCTCGCGCACGAAGCGCCAGGAAGCTGGCCCGGCCGACGGGTAGGGCGCCTGGACGCGTTACCGGCGCAACACGTCCTCGATCGCGGGCTCCAGCACCGCCACCGTCCACCCCTCCCCGGGGGCCATCGCCCCGATCGAGACCGGCAGCGCGAAGCGGATCCGGGAGTCCCGGTTTTTCTTGTCCACCGCCATGCATTCGAGCAGGCGTTCGGGCGAGAAACCGGGCAGCGCGGTGGGGAGCCCGAGCTGTGCAAGGAGCGCAGCCACCTCGGCGGCGAGGCCGGGAGCGGCGAGTCCGATCGATTCGGCCAGCCGGCATTCGGTTACCAGCCCGATGGCCACCGCCTCGCCGTGGGCGAGCGCGTAGCCGGACGCCTGCTCGAGCGCATGGGCCACGGTGTGGCCGGCGTTGAGGGTCGCGCGGCGTCCCGTCTCGCGCTCGTCCTCGCTCACCACCGCGGATTTGATCTCGACGCTCCGGCGTACGAGCATGGCCAACGCGTCGGCGTCCCGCGCGCCGATCCGGTCGGCCGAGTCGGCGATCCACTCGAAGTACGCGCGATCGGCGATCAGCCCGTGCTTCACCGCCTCGGAGAGCCCGGCGCGGAATTCGCGTTCCGGGAGGGTGGCGAGGACGCGCGGGTCGGCGATGACGGCCGAGGGCGGATGAAACGCCCCGACGAGGTTCTTGCCGTGGGGGGTATCCACCGCGGTCTTGCCGCCGACCGACGCGTCCAGCATCGCGAGCAGGGTGGTCGGCACCTGCAGGTACGGGATGCCGCGGAGGAGCGTCGCCGCGACGAACCCGCCGAGGTCGCCCACGACGCCGCCGCCCAGGAGCACCAGCGCGCTGTCCCGGCCGAACCGCCGGGCGAGCAACGTGTCTGACAGCCTGGCCCACTGCTCCCGCGTCTTGGAAGCTTCGCCGGCCGGCACGACGAGCTCGGCATCGACCGCCGGCAGCGCGACGCCCCAGCGGGCAGGGAGCGATCGCACGTTGCTGTCGGTGAGCAGTGCGAGGCGCCGGCCGGGCACGTGCCGGGTGATCAGCTCCGACAGCCGCGCCAGCGCTCCCGGCTCGACGTAGACCGGGTACGATCCATCGCGACCGACGATATCAACGGTCGACGGAGCGTCTTCCTCCCTTTGCGGTTCAGTCACCATGTGACATCGCCGCTCCCATCGCGGTGATTCGCCAGCCGCGCGAGTGTGAACAGCAGATCCGAGAGCCGGTTGAGGTACACCCCGAACAGGTCGTGCACCTCGGCCTCGTGTCCCAGCCGCACCACGCTCCGCTCCGCGCGGCGGCACACGGTGCGGGCGAGATGGAGGGCCGCGGCCTTGGGCGTCCCGGCCGGAAGCACGAACGCCCTCAGCGGCGGGAGCTCCTCGTCCGCCGCGTCGATCGCCCGCTCGAACTCGGCGACGCGCCCCGCCGACAGCGCCGCCTTCTCGAGCGCCCGGGTGACCCGCTCCGGATCGGGTGTGGCCAGGTGCCCCCCGATCGCGAACAGGTCCCGCTGCACCGACTGGAGCAGCGGGTCGAAGAACGCCACGGGCTCTGTCGCCCGCACGACGCCGATGGCCGAGTTGAGCTCGTCCACGTCGCCGTAGGCGGCGACGCGCGGGTGATCCTTGGGCGCCCGGCCGCCGCCGAACAACCCCGTCTCGCCTTCGTCGCCGCTGCGGGTGTAGATTTTCATGACTGGTGCACGGTGGATGGTGAACGGTAAACGGAACCCCGGGCGGCCGCCCGCGCACCGTTTACCGGGTCGCGTCCACCGCGGTTTATATTTATCCGCCCGAGCTCATAACGCATACGTGGGAAGCACCGTGGCCGAGCACGACCTGCGGGACATCACCATCATCGGCGGAGGGCCGACCGGCCTCTTCGCGGCCTTCTACGCGGGCATGCGCGGCGCGTCCGCGCGCATCGTCGACGCGCTGCCGGCGCTGGGCGGCCAGCTGATGGCGCTCTATCCCGAGAAGTACATCTTCGACGTCGCGGGCTTTCCGAAGGTGCTCGCCAAGGACCTCGTTACCGGCATGGCGGAGCAGGCGCTCCAGTTCGGCACGCCGGTGCACCTGAACGAGATCGTCACCGGGCTCCGGCGCGCCGGCGACAACGGGGGGTCACACTTCGTGCTCGAGACCCAGGAGCACAGCTACCCTACGCGCACCGTCGTCATCTGCGCCGGCATCGGCGCGTTCGAGCCCCGCAAGCTCGGTGTGGACGGCGAGGAACGGTACGAGGAGCGGGGCCTCTACTACAAGGTGCTCGACCCGCAGCTCTTCGGCGGCAAGCGCGTGCTCATCGTCGGCGGCGGCGACTCGGCCTTCGACTGGGTGGTGAACCTGCGGGACAGGGCCCGGTCCATCAAGCTGATCCACCGCCGCGACGGCTTCCGCGCCCACGCGGCCACGATCAGCCAGGTGCAGGCGCTGGCCGCGTGCGGCAAGTGCGACTTCCGGACCTTCTGGGAGGTCAAGGCGCTGCACGGCGACGACCGGCTCGAGCGGGTGACGATCGTCAACACCAGGACGAAGGAAGACGAGACCTTCGAGGTGGACGCGGTGATCCCGCTGCTCGGCTTTCACTCCGACATCGGCGCGATCAGGGAGTGGGGGCTCGACCTCGAGAAGGCCGACATCAAGGTGGATCAGGTGATGTCCACCAGCGTCCCGGGCATCTACGCCGCGGGCGACGTCACCACCTACCCTGGTAAGCTCAAGCTGATCGCGACCGGCGCCGGCGAGGCATGCATCGCGGTGAACAACGCGGTGCACTTCATCAATCCCAAGGCCAAGGTGAACCCCGGCCACTCGTCGAACCTGGCCATCTTCGGCCAGAAGGACGACTGACTCCCTAACCGGCCCGCCCGTCGAGCATGGGCAGGTAGGCCCGCCAGGGCCCGGCCGTTTCCCGGTACCGCTTTCCCATCGCGCGCGCGATCTGGGCGATGTGGCTCAGGTCGTGCGCGACCCACGTCGCGAGGTGCTGGCCGAGCGTGACCGGGCCGAGCTCCGGGTGCCGTCCGCGTCGCTCGAGATCGGCCGGCGTGAGCCGCATCGCGTCCAGCCGCGCCACGTTGGCGGCGCGGAGCTCGGCGAACACGTCCAGCAGCTCGCCGAGCGTGCGGCCCCGCGACGCCTCGAACATCGCGACCCGGTCGAACACGTCGAACGTGCGCGCCTCGCCCTCTGAGAGGATGATCTCCGCCCGGGGAATCCAGTCGGTGCGCTCGCCGTGGATCAGATGTCCCACCACGTCGAACGGAGTCCAGGTGTCCGGCCCCTCGTCGGCGCGAATCCACGGCTCGGGAATGCCGTCGAGGAGCGCGCGCAGCACCGCGGGCGTCCGGCTCAGCACCGGAATCGCCTCCGCCGGATCGAACCGCACCATGGCGGCGGTCGACATCTCAGCCTCCCAAGCCGTAGCGCTCGCGCAGCGTGCCGAGATGATGCCGCTCGTGGCCCGCGATGATATACACCAGCGCGCGCACCGAGATCGGCTTGCCGTTGGCGGTGCCGAGCCGCGTCCAGGCGGCCGTCGGCAGGCCGCGCACGAGCGCCACGGTGGCGCGCCGGACCGCCTCGAACTCCGTGATCAGGTCCGCGAGACCGCGGCCGTCGAACTCCGCGGCGGGAACGTAGGCGTTCTCGTCGAACCCCTCGATCGGGGTCTCGTCGGCCCGCGCGATCCGGAGCAGGCGGTAACTGAAGATGCGCTCGCAATCGATCACGTGCCCGACAACTTCCGCGATGCTCCACTTGCCCTCGGCATAGCGGTAGGTGGCGTTGGCCGGGGGCACAGCGCGCAGGATCGCCCCGGTGTCGCGGATCTGAGTGTCCAGCAGGGACCCGACGTCGCCGGCGGGAACGCGGGCGATGTAGCCCCCATAATACGGGTCGTATTCGCCGGGCTCGGGGCGTGACGCCCCGAGGAGTGCGGTGGTCACGGTCGCCTCCGCGCCAGCACGCGGTCGAGCGCCCACTCGCCCCCGCCCGCGGCGGCCAGATAAAGGAAGATGAAGCAGAGGAGCACTGGCGGCTCCCCGCCGCTCAGGATGGGCCAGAAGTTCTGTGGCGCATGCACGATGAAGTAGGCGAACGCCATCTCTCCTGCCAGCAGGAAGGCCACGGGGCGAGTGAAGAGCCCCAGGAGCAGGAGCGGCCCGCCGACAACCTCGAGCACGCCGGCCGCCCCGAACAGGGAAAACAACTCGGCCGGGGGGCGCGGTTCCGCGACCGGGAATGCGAAGAGCTTCTGGGTGCCGTGCGTGATCAGGACGAGCGCCGCGACGATGCGCAGCACGCTCAGGAGCCGGGGGGCCGAGCGGGCGGCGAGATCAGCGATGGCCATGGGAAATGATGAGCTCCAGGTGGATCGCTATGAGAAGGCCGAGCGGCGCTACGCGCGCCCGGCCGCGAGGTCCTCCGCGTACTGGCGGAACGTCCGGGGCGGCCGGCGGAGGAGGTCGCCCACGGCGGGGGAGACACCGGCAGCGTAGCCGTGCTTGACGAACGCGTGCAGCTCGGCGAACCCGTCCACCATCCACGCCGGTGCGCCCATCGTGCGCAGGGCTTCACGCGCGGCCTCGTCCGGCACGTCCACGTACTCGTATTGCCGGCCGAGCGCGGCCCCAAGCACGGCGATGGCGTCGGCAGTGGTGATCGCCTCCCCGCCTGTCAGCGTGTACGCCTTTCCCTCGTGCCCGGTTTCGGTGAGGGTTCTGGCGACGGCCTCGCCCACGTCGCGGCCGTCCACCCAGCTCGCCGCCCCTTGCCCGTGCGGCAGGTACACCGGCCCGTTCTTGTGCGGATCCACGCCGTAGTCGTTCACGAAATTCTGGGCATAGAACGTGGGCCGCAGCACGGTCCAGGCGATGCCGCTTTGCTGGATGATCCGCTCCGCGGCTCGATGAGCCCGGGACAGGATGATGCCGGGCTCGGCTTCGGCGCCGATGACCGAGAGCCTGACGACGTGACGCACGCCGGCCCGCTTGGCCGCGGCGACCGCCGCCGTCGCGTACTCCGGCTGGCGGTCCGACACGGGAGTGAGCAGAAAGACCCGCTCGGCGCCGGCGAAGGCCGGCCCGAACGTGTCCGGGCGATCCCAGTCGAACTCCACCACCGGCGCCCCCAGCGTCTGCGCCTTGACCGGGCTCCGGGCCGCGACGCGAAACGGTGCGCCGGCCGCCTGGAGCGCGGCGGCCGTCGCCGAGCCGACGGTGCCGGTGGCGCCGGTGAGCAGGATCATACGTGCACCTCCGGGTTGTGCCGGGCCCCGGCAAGGTAGCGGCTCACGGTTCCCACTCCCAGCGCCAGACCGGTCCGTCCTCGGGATCGATCACCTCGCCGAGACGGCGAAATCCCAGCTTCTCGAGCACGCGCGCCGACGCGTTGCGCATCGCGGCGAGGGCGTCGAGTGCCGCGGCGTCGAGCGGGACGACCGAAATCACGCGCCGAACTGCCGCAGGTGATGGTCGGTGTGGAGATATCCCCAGCGGCGCCAGTCGTCCGCGCTCATCAGGCCGAACATCGAATGGGCGGGGGAGAACGCCTCGCGGGGCGCCGCGGCGAGCGCGCGGAGGCCCTCGATCGCCGCCGCACGATCCCGCTCGAACCCGCCGGGCCGGGAGCCGCGCGCGTGCGGGTCGACCTCCGGGCGCGTGCGGACGCCCTTGGGCCAGCGAAGGGGCGAGTAGAGCGCGAGCCACTTGAATACAGGACGCGCGCGCGGCGCGGCGGAGCCGGATCGCGCGCCCCCGCTGAGCACGCTCCGGGAGCAGTCGGAGAGATGGCAGAGCATCTCGCCCGCCGTCAGCGTACCCCACCGGCGCGGGGCCTCGGGGCCGACGCGTTCCAGCCGAGTGACCAGCTCGGTCACCACGTCGGCACGCGCGAGTGTTTTCATCGACCGGCGCTATCCGTGCAGTGTGCCCTGGTCGCTCACCCGGCGGCGGCGCCACCGGGGCACCACCAGCAACGCCAGGAGGTTCAGGCCGGCGAGCATCGCGCCCACGAGGATGAGCGCCTTCGCCGTACGCCGCAGCACGCTCAGCCGCTCGATGCCCACCAGCACCAGCGCGGCCTTGGTACTCAGCAGCACCGCGGCCGCCGAGAAGACGACGAGCTGGAGCAGGAGCAGGGGCTGGAACCCGAGGCCGGCGTACAGCCAGTAGAGCGCGAGCACCACCAGGAGCCACGCGAGGAGGCCGGTGCGGGTGGTCGCGCCCAAGGGCAGATCGCGCAGCAGCGGCACCACGACGAACGCCAGCATCAGGAGCATCACGCAGAGCCAGAGACTGGCTCGCCAGTGCTCCCGCGAGCTCGGGTTGTCTGAGCGGCGCCGTCGGTCGGTGGTCATCTCGGATCGCTCAACTCGTCTCCCGCTGGCGAGTATAATCGGATGCCCCGCGCGGTACACCCGCGGCCTGCCCGGGCCGGATGCCTACGTCGCGGGATCGGCCGGCGTCGGAAGCTCGTACCAGATCTCCACCTCGTAGCCCTCGGGATCCCGGCAGAAGAGGTAGGGCTCTCCTGGCACGAACTCACCCTGGTCGACGATCTCGCCGCCGGCGGCCCGCACCTCGGCCGCGGCGGCCTCGATGTCCCGCGGATCCAGCAGCCGGAAGCCGAAATGGGCGATCCCACCCGATCCGCCCGCCCCGTCCGCGCCTTCCTCGAAGACGAGCACATCCCAGGAGCCCGGCGTCTGCGCCTGGATGAGGCCGCGCTCGCGGTAGACGGCCACCGCGCCGAACACGCGCTCGTAGAAGGCGAACGCCCGTTCGGCGTCGCGCACCGCGAGGGCAACATGGGTGAGTCCACGGGTTCGGATCATCTGACGGCCTCCGGTCAGAAGACGGCGCAGATCGGCGCGGTTTCCCAGAGTACCGCTTCCTGCTCGAACGCCTGCTTGTAGCGTGCGATGATCATCTGGACCGCGCTCTCGGCCAGCCCGATCCGCGGGTGCACCAGCAATACCACCTTGGTGGGCTCCCGCACGATGACCCCATCCGCGCCGCGCCATTGGCCGGCGGCTTCGGAGACAGTGAGCCCGTCGGGAAAGTGCGGGGTGATCTCGTCCCGGAGAAATGCCGACCACTCGTCCTCGCTCACGGTGCCAGCGGGACGGGCGAGGCCGAAGTAGAGGATCGTCCGCAGGTACGGAGCCGCCGCTCCGCTGCAGCCGGGCTCGGGTGCCGGCGCGGCCGCCGGCGGCAGCTGCGTGCAGGCGGCCATGCCCAGGACGAGCAGGAGGGCGGTGAGGGGTTGGGGCACGTCGCTACTGTGAGTATCTCCACCAGACCAGGAGTGCCGCGGCGGCGGGGACGGCGAACACCACGGCGAACACCGGGGCTTCCTCGGCCACCGAGTAGCCGGCCCGGGCCACGCCCACATACATGTTGACCCCGGCCGCGATCAGCCACAACGGGAGAAACGCCTTGGCCGCCGTCGCGACGCCGACGCCGCCGATGCGCCCGATGAGCAGGCACAGGGCCAGCAGCGCGAACCCGCCGGCGATGATCTTGACGGTGTGCATCAGGTCTCCGTCGATATGTCCGCTGAGTAGGCCCCATCCAGCCGCCGCACCAGCAGATCCTCCGCCACGCCGAAGCGGTGCCGCTGGTAGAGACTGCGGCTTCGCGGCGTCGGCCACAAGAGCACCGCGTCCACCCGGCGATCCTCGCATTCCCGCAGCGCGGCGCCGAGCAGAGCCGAGCCCATCCCCGCGTCCCGGTGCTCGGGCTTCACGTAGAGGCTCGTGATGTAGGCGTGGAGCTCCCGCTCCGCCACGGGATTGGGGAGCTTCTCGACGAGCTGGAGCCAGACCATGCCCGCGATACCGCCGCCCGCCTCGGTCGTCCAGCAGCGCCACGGGCCCGGCGTCGCGAGATGCTCTCTCATCCACCCGGCGCACCGTTCGAGGAAACGTTCCGGGTCCTCGGCGGCCGGCCCCAGCGCGGCACGAAACTCGTAGCGGAGCCGGGACAGTGGAGCGGCGTCGGCCGGGACGGCCGGGCGAAGGCCGAAGCTCACGAGCACGTCATGCCGCTTCCCGGGACTCCGCGACCTCCGCCCGGAGAATCACGCTGCAGCAGGTCACGCCCCCCTCGGCCTTGGCCAGCTCGGACACGTCGATCGGGACCGTCCGGATCCCGCGGTGCTCCAGTCGCTCCCGCGTCCGCGGCCAGGCGGCGGCGTGGAGGACGACCGCGCCGATCCGGAGCGCGTTGGCCGCAAAGCTTTCCGCTGGATCGACCTCCAGCAGGGTCAGATCGCCGAACGCGTGCCGGTCGACCCAGGCGGGGTTGCAGAGCAGTATGCCCTCCGCGACCTCGGTGACGGCGGTTTTCAGGTGGAGACACCCCCGGGCCTCAACCGGCCGCACCACGTAACCGTACGGGGCGAGGTGCCGTGCGAGCTGGGCCGCCCCCTCCGCGTTGGTCCGCGCCGAGCGCCCGACGTACAGCGTCCGACCCACCCGGAGCACGTCGCCGCCGTCGAGGGTACCGGGCGCGTAGATCGTCAGGACCGGTCGGTAGTCGCGCAGCGCCACGGCCACGGCCACCGTCTCCGGTTGGCGCGAGGGCGCCCCGGGGCGGGTAACGACCGCGACCTCGTCCACGACGACCGCTGTGTCCTCGATGAAGACCGCGTCGGGCAGCTCGGGGGCCGGCGGGACCCACCGTATCTGGCAGCCGAGCTGCGCCAGCAGCTCCGCGTACTGATGATGCTCGGCCCTCGCACGCGCTGGATCGACCGGCTCGCGCGCGAGGTGCGTCAGCTCGCACCGGTCGAGGGTCGGACTGACCTCCCGGAGCAGGGCGATCGACGGGGTGAGCTGACGGGTCATTCCGCGATGGCGCCGCCCGCCCTCGTGCGGCGTGCGGTCCAGCGCGCCGCCGGTTTGCCGCTCCGCTCGATGATGCCGGTGATCGCATCGCCGCGCACCCGGCCCTTGAATCGAAACGCCTCGCCGCGGCTCGCTGCGCGGAGCGTGACGCTGTCGCCGGACAGCCGCGCGAACGAGATCGTCACCGTGTCGGCTCCGCGAATCCACGT
This sequence comes from Gemmatimonadales bacterium, assembly GCA_050733355.1. Lineage (GTDB taxonomy): Bacteria > Gemmatimonadota > Gemmatimonadetes > Gemmatimonadales > GWC2-71-9 > DASQPE01. Next base: position 10,840 of record JBOHSY010000530.1, read on the forward strand.
GCCGCTGACCCGTTGGTAACGCTGTTCGAGCCGCATGACCTGCGGGCCCGTGCCGTGCGCGTGCCAGCGCCAAACGCCCGCGACGTTCGCCGGCATCGTCCAGAAGAACAGCTTCCGGCCGTCCGCCTCGTGCCGCGCGTCCGCCGTCCAGTCGCCCATGTCCCACCCGTGGGAGACGATCCGCGTGCCGGGGCGGAGCGATCGATACAGCGCAGGGCGGAGCCTGAGGTTGAGCACGGGACCGAGATAAAGTGTCACGACCGTGGCCGGACTGATGTCGGCCACGAAGAGATCCTGCTGGAGGAAGCGCACCCGATCGGCGACGCCCGCGTCGCGCGCCTTGCGCGCCGCCCTGCGAATCAGGCCGGTATCGAGCTCGATCCCGACGCCCCGTGCCCCGTACCGCTTGGCGGCCGTAATGACGATGCGGCCGTCCCCCGAGCCCAGGTCGTAGACGATGTCGCTCTTCCGGACGCCCGCGAGTCGGAGCATCTCCTCGACCACGGGCTGCCGGGTCACCACGAAGTGGACGTCCGGCTTGCGGTCGGACCTCTGCTGGGCGCCGACGCTCGAGCTGATCAGGAGGAAGGCGATCCCGACCGTCCCCCCCAGGCGACGCCGGCTCATCTGCCGTGGCATACGTCGTAGTGCGCCGAGCGCGCGTCGAACCGCTGGAGGAGGGTCCGCGCCTTCGGCGGGATGACCGCCGCCGCGTAGTCGTCGCCGGCAAAGGCGCGGACGCTATCCAGTGAGTCGAACCACATCAGGGTCACGAACTCGACCGCGTCGTCGGTGGCGCGACGCAGCAGCTCGATGCCACGGTAGCCGGCCACGCCGCGGCCCGCGATGCCCGGGAACACCTCCGTGCGCAGAAGGTGCTCGTAGGCATCGGCGTTTGCCGCGGCGGTCCATCCGTGCCAGACTCGGCAGATCATCAGCCGCCGGCCTACGCGCCTTCGTACTTGAACGAAACCTTCACCTTGGCGCGGAAGCTCTCGACCTTGCCGTTCTTGAGCTGCATGTCCAGGGCCGAGACCTCCGCCACGCGCAGGTCGCGGAGGGTCTTCGCTGCGCGCTCGACCGCCGCCGCCGCCGCCTTCTCCCAGGACTGCGTGCTGGTGCCCACCAGTTCGATGACCTTGTACACGCTCTCGGCCATGCGGATCTCCTGTTCAGTGATGGGTTGAACGACGCTGCATGTCAGGGCGCGGCGCGAGCGTCCTTCGCTCGGCGGGCGGTCTCCTCGTCCAGACGCGCCCGCAGGGCCGCCATGACAGGGTCCGCGGCGGTGTACCGCTGACCGTAGGCGAGGTTGAAGGCGTAGTCGAAGTCCGCCGGATTCTTCCCCTGGGTGTGCTGGAGGATGGTTTCCAGCTTGTCCAATCCCTTGGCGAGCTTTGCCTCGGTAGAGTCGGCCGCCTCGTACTCGTCCCACAGCTCGAGAATCTCGTGCTGCAAGGCTGCCGGCAGCGAGGCGGTCAGCTGTAGGAGGTCGGCGCGCTCCCGATCGGCCTTGCTCGCACCGGCCTCCTGCGCCGGTGCCGGCACGTCGCCGCCGATCGCCTCACCGAGATCGTGAATCAGGCACATCTTCAGCAGGCGCGCGAGGTCGATGTCCGGGGTGCGGGCATAGAGCAGCATCGCCATCAGGCCGAGGCGCCAGGTGTGCTCCGCCACGCTTTCCGGCTGTCCCGCAGAGGTCCACCCGCTTCGTGTGACCGTCTTCAGCCGTTCGGCCGCGCGGAGAAAGGTCAATACGCCTTCGAGTTCGTCCGGCCGCATAAGCCCCTTCTCCGTGCGCGGTCCGCTTGAAGTCGCCGCGGAGGCAGCGTAATCCGCCCGCATGTCCGGCGGAAGTAGCGCGCGTCAGGCGGCGACGATCGGGGTGGTGCCCCGCCGCCGGACGAAGTCGCCGATGTCGGCAAGAGGTACCGTCCACTCGGAGACGGGCTCACCGTCTCCCGGGTCCGTCCGCCTTGGAGACCCGTGGCGATCGGGCTCCTCCGGGTCGAACGGTTCCTCGAGCTCGTCGGTGAGCAGAAGGCCGCTCTGCACGTGTACCGTGTCGCCCTCGCGCCAGGCCGGCCACCAGAGATGGTGGCCGGCGTCCCGGTGTACGTAGTGGGTCACGAAGCCGACGCACCCCGCGCCCCCCAGCAGCCGGCGTGCCGCCTCCAGCCACTGCCGCTGGTAATCCGCGGCCTGCCACGCCAACACCGGAGCGCGGAACTCCTCGGTGAAACCGCCCAGGACGATGCGGCCGCGCAGGAACACCGCGTCAGGTTCGTCGGGATCCTGTTCGGGGCCGCTCAGGAACTGAAGATCGAACATCGGGTGGCGCCCGTTTCCCGACCCCGCCCTGGTCAGGCGTGATCGACCACCCCCGTCACGCCTCGCTCGCGTGCGCAATGGGCGCAGCAGTAGAACGTGCCTTTGGCCTCGATGCCGTGCCCCACGATCCTGCAACGGCAATGCTCGCAGACGGGCGCGAGCTTGTGGATGGCGCACTCGAAGCTGTCGAACGTATGCGTATGCCCGGCGGCGATGACCTGGAAGGACAGATAGTAGTCGTTGCCGCAGACTTCACACTGAGCCATGACGCCCTCCGCGAATCGGACAGTATGCCGACCCGGGAAGACTGGCCCGGCCGCGGCGGATTTGCCAGCGGTCCGAGCGATCGGGCATCGGTCCCGGCGGGATCCGCGACCTCGAGCACGAACCGGGCCCCGGGGCATCCGGCTGCCACGGGCGAAGGCGCGGGATGACCGCGGCACGTGCCGGCAATACTCCCGATACGGCTCTCCGAACCGGCGTGCCGGCTGGGGCTCCTCAAACAGCAGGATCAGGAGGGGGTTCAGCAGGAGGGAAAGGAGGGCTCCGTCAGCCTGGTCGGACCGCGACGCCGGCCCGGCGACAGGCCGCCAGCACCTCGGGACCGAAGCAGGCAAACATGACCGTCTCGACCGACGGCGCATGCGCCAGCTCCGTCCGCACGGTCTCAACCGCGATCTCGGTCGCCAGGTCGAGAGGATAGCCGTAGATGCCGGTGCTGATCGCGGGAAAGGCCACGCTTCGCAGGTCGTGCTCTGCCGCCCTCCGGAGCGCCGCGCGATACGCTGCCGCCAGGAGAGCCGGCTCACCGGCCTGGCCTCCTTGCCACCTCGGCCCTACGGCGTGGATGACCCACCGCGCGGGCAGCCGAAAGCCCGGGGTGATGCGCGCGTCTCCGGTGGCGCACCGGCCGGACGCCGCGCACGCCCGCGCGAGGTCGGGCCCCGCGGCCCGATGGATCGCCCCACACACGCCCCCGCCCGGCGAGAGCTCTTCGTTCGCCGCGTTGACGATCGCTTCGACGGCGAGGGTCGTGATATCGACGATCCGGGCCGACAGGCTCATGGACTCCATCGCACGCGCAACCGGCTTGCTAGACGGCTGGCTCGTGACGCGCGTCGGGGGGAGGTAGCCAGCGCGCCAGCAGCCCGTGGAGCAGCAGACCGAAGCCGCCAAAGCAGAGCACGGCCAGCGCGACCGCCAGCGTCCCCTGCGCTTCGAGCCCGGCTGCTGCGCTGCGGCCGGTCGAGGATGTCAGCCAGGCGGCGACCAGCAAGGCCAGACCGAGCCCGATTCCGTGCCACCGCCCGGTGCGCGGCCCGAGCACCCGCCCTGCCCCCAGGGCGACCAATCCGCCGACGGCGCCGTAGCCGGTACCCACGGCGAGCACTTCCAGCGAGCCGCCGAGCGAGACCGCGGGCCGCGCATCCCGCGCCACCACCAGCACGGCCATGGCGAGACGGCCGCCGAGTCCGAGCGCGAGGAGCCCGGCGAGGGCGCCTGCGGCCAGCGCCGTGGCGATGCTCCGTACCGGACTCACGCGAGCCTCAAGCCCCGCACGACCTTCACCGTGGTGATCAGCTGGCCGACATGGCGGGTCGTGTGCTCGGCGGCGTGAAACAGGAGCCCGAGCACCGTCGCGGGCAACTGAGCCCGTCCCACCAGGCGAGGCTCTGCGAGGGCCGCCGCGGGTACCGTCCGGAGGTGGCCGAGCGCGGCGTCGATTGCGACCTGCGCGCGGGTCAACAAGGCATCTGCCGAGTCGCCGCCGAGGCCCTCGGCGGCAAGCGTTGCCCGCTGCCCGGCGCTCAACGCTTCGCCTCGGGCGTAGGTCACCAGGCGATCGAGGCTGCCGGTGGCGTGTTTCACATGGTAGCCAGCGGGCGCTGCACCGCCGGGCTCGACCCAGAGCTCGGCCGTGGTGAGGGTCGGGACTACGCGAGCGAGATCTTCCCCGGCCTGTACCAGCGCGTGGGCGACGGGCTGGAGCGGCGGGACAATGTCTGGCAGCGGTCCGCGGAGCCAGGCTTCGGGCGGCGGTGGCGCCGTCATCCGCGTCCTCGATACGCCGACGCGACGATGATCCCGAGGGTCACCACGAGAATGCCGTCGAAGTCCTGCTCATGGTCCCTCCATGGTTGCCAGCGTGCGTGCCGGTCCCACGGTGGCGTACGGTCCACTGCACATCGAGCGCGCCGCCGAACGCGCCATGCGGATCACCACTTCGTAGTTGCCGCCGCGCCGCAGCGGCAGCCTCACGTCGTCCGTGCGCCCCTGGGTAAGCGTTACGGTCCCCGCACGCCATATCCCCGGGCCATCGCGGTCGCGGCGAGGACGATCAGTACGACCAGGCCGGCTTGAATGAAGCTGATCCGCGCCAGGCGCGGCGCTGACTCGAGGTCCGGCTCGGCGCCGGCGGCGAGCCGCCGTCGCCAGCGGGCGAACGTGAGGATCGGCCCGACCTCCAGGACGAGTATCAGCCCGAACAAGGCCATCTTGGCCCAGAAGACGTGGTTCTGGAGGTAGTACGCCGTGCCCTTTTCGAGCCCTCCAAGCCATCGCCATAGACCGGTACTGACCCAGAGAAAGGCGGCGATGCCCCACCACGTGTCGGCGGCCAGGACCCGTCGCACCCCGGCGGCGTTGAGCCGCTGCTGGAGCGCGCGCCCCCGGGCCCAGGCCGCTCCCAACCCGATTCCCAGGGCAAGGAGATGTGAGGCTGCGAGCAGCCACCGAAGCATGATCCGTGTGCCTCGGTATGGGTCCGGCGTGATCAGTGGGTGTCCCAGGGATCGTACGTGCCGACGGTCCAGAGGTGCCCTTCGAGGTCCCGGCACGTGAAGCCGCGCCCGCCGTAGTCCTCGTCCTTGATGTCCAATACGATCTCGGCCCCCGCGGCTTTCACCCGGGCATAGACCAAGTCGGCGTCGGCGACGATGACGTAGGCGCTCTGGGTCTCGGCCCCGCCGATTTCATCCGGCTGCTTCATCATCCGGCCGAATTCGGTATCGAGCACCGAGCCGAGCATGATCATTCCGTTGCCGAAGCTGAGCTGCGCGTGGACGATGGCCCCATCCCGGCTGGGCACAACGAGCTGCTGCTCGAAGCCGAACACGCGGCAGAGCCACTCGATGGCCGCGGCTGCGTCGCGATAACGGAGACATGGTATCACCGTGGCTCTGGTGTCCTTCGCGATAACCGACATGCCCTCTCCTCTCTACGGCGCCGGGAGCGTGAGCCGCAGCGCGAGCGTGTCGGCGCCGACCCTCCGCTCGAACGGAACACGATCCAACTGAAGGCTCGCCGATTGCAGCTCCCGATCCGGCGGGGGCACTGCCAGGACGCGGACGCAGGCCGCGGGAAACTCGCCCCACTCCGAGAGCCACACCTCGAACTCGCCCTCGGCCGTGCTGGTGTCCGGGGGGAAGTCCTGGAGCTCACCGCACCACCAGGGTCGCCATGCCGCTCTGACCTCCGCCCCGGTGACGGCGGCACCGCTCTGGTCCTGAACCATGCCCCGGACGATGAGCGCCGTCACGGGCCCATCGACCGGCCCCACGCCGCCGCCGCAGGCGGTGGGCATTCGGGCGTCAGCTCCGGAGAGGCTCCTTGCTGGAGACGTCCGCCGAGATCAAACCGTGACCTCGAACATGCAGCGAGTCGAACAACGTTCGCCCCGTCTCGGCGACCTCCCGGACCGCGGCATTGAACGCCGCCTCATTGGCCTTCGAAGGGGTGTGGAAGCCGCTGATCTTGCGTACGAACTGCAGCGAGGCCTCATGCAGCTCCTGGTCGGTCGGCTCCTCGTTCGGGCGCCGCAGCCGCTTGATGTTTCGACACATGATACGTCCTCTCTCGAAGCGCTTCCCGCATCCGCCGCGTAGGGTTCGACTATCCGCACTTGGCGCGGTCATCAGCCCGGAGGCTGCCAGGTCCCTTCCGAACGGCTCCAGCGCACCTGCGTCGCGGCGTATCTCGGCGCCATCACGCTGACGGTCCTCGCCATCACGGCCCGTTTGCCGCGCCGCGCGGTCGCCCTCGCTGCTGCGCAGCTTCCGCTCACGATCCTGCAACCCGGGTTGGCGCTCGCGCTGCGGGCGCCCGCGCCGGCGTTGTCCGCCCGGCATACGCTCAACGCACTGGTGATCTTGCGGTCGCGGCGGCCATGGCCCGACACAGCGGGCCGTCCGGGTGACGGAACCCGCGCGGATCCGCTACTCGCCGCGAACGGCATCCTTTGATCGAGCTGCTGCCGTCGGACCGCAGAATCATCGCGTGAGCCGCTTCTCGAGCTCGAGCTCGTACTCGGTGTACCCGCCCCGGGCGTAGAGCGCCCGGGCCTGCTGGTTGCCGGCCTTGACGCTCAGACGCAACGAGGACCGCCCGCACGCCACCCCGTACGCTTCCGCACGGCTGAGCAGCGCCTGCCCATGGCCGCGGCCGCGGTGGTCGGGCAGGACCACGAGATCGTCGACGTAAGCAAACGGCGTCGCATCATCGTCCGGTGCGTCCGACCGACAAGCCCCGAGCACGCTGACGAAGCCCACGACTCGGCCCCCCACCTCTGCTACGAACAGCTGTCCGGCGAACTCCTCGCAGCGCCGAAACAGGCGGGTCAGGTAGGCATGCGCCATCGACGCTCCCGGCGGGAGACGCGGGTCGATCGCCCGTTCGAACTCCTGGAGTTCGATGACACAGGTCCGGACTGCGGACCGATCGTCCATCCCGCGGTAATCCCTGACCGTCACAGCCCCGTCATCACCCGGTCTGCAGCAGGTAATATGAACGCTCCGTCGCCTTTCCGGTGCCCGCCGCGACGCCGTCTCCTCGTCCATCGAGGTGCCTCCGTCGTTCCGATCCGCTCGGAGTGCGCGCGTCCGCCTAAGAGCGGGACTTGGGCCTCGAACGCTTCCGCTTGGCGGGCGGAACCTTCGCGCCTTTCTTCCGCGCCTCCGTCAGTCCGATGGCGATCGCCTGTTTGCGGCTCTTCACCTTGCCGCCATGGCCGGACCTCCCCCGCCGGAGGGTGCCCCGCTTGCGACGGCGCATGGCGCTCTCGACCCGCTTGCCGGCCGCCTCGCCGTACTTCCGGCTGGTCGATTTACGAGACGACGATCTCTCGGCTGCCATGCGGCGTCCCTCCCAGGTGTGTATGAATCGACTACCTCAAGGCTTCGATCCCGGCGGCGCCATGCGTTGACGGGCGCGCCACCGTGACTCCGGCCCGCCGGCTCCATGCGCTGGCTGGGCCGCGGCGACAAGCTCACTCAGCGAGACCACCTGGTACCCGCGTCGACGCAGCTCCGGCAGCACGTCTCCGAGCACCCGCGCGGTCCTCCGGCCTCGTGCGCCGCCGTCGTGGAGCAGCACGATCGCGCCGGGCCGCACATGGTGGAGAATGTACCACCTGGCGAAGCCGACCGAGGGAATGGACGCGTCGAGCGGGTAGACGGAGCCCAGCGCGCAACGATAGCCCGCACGCTGGATCGTTTCGATCATGGTCTGCGAGTACCAGCCCGATCCAGGTCGGACCCAGTGCACCGGTGCAAAGGGGGCCAGCACCTGAGCAGCGCGCTGCAGATCGGTCGCGAACTCACTCGAGCTCAGCCGAATGCTGGGGCGATCCTGCGTGAGGTGGTTGCCCAGCTCGTGACCCTCGGCCACGATCCGCCGGACCAGCTGTTCCCGTCCCGGCACGCGGTCGGCAATCAGGAAGAACGTGGCCCGGGCGGAATGCTGCCGCAGCTCCTCCAGGAGACGCGCGGTCGTGACCGCGTCGGGGCCGTCATCGAGGGTGAGAGCAATAACCGGCTCATCGGTGGCTACCCGATAGAGGCACCCCGGAAAGCGTCGCGCGAGTCGATCGATCACCCACGGCGGCGGCACCCCGAGCACCGCAGCCGCGGCGGAAACGAGGACGACCGCCATAGCGATCCATCCGACCATGCGACGACGCATGCTCCCACCGTTCGGCTGTCAGCCTAAGGCATCGGGGAACCCGAACGCAGGGCCGCGCCGGGTGGCGACGAAGATGTCACGTCCCCACGGGTCGACCGAGCTGCGCGCGGTCAGGCCGGCTTCCGCAAACCACTGCAGCCAATGGGCGCGAGCGAAGAGGCCCTCCACGTGCCGGTCGTAGGCCACAGTGACGGTTCCATCGGGGGCGCGCAGAAGAAAAGTATAGTCGACGAGGTACGTATCATCGCTCGGATCGGGATCCCACACCCACTCCAGGTAGCGGAGCCCGCGCCCGTCTGCGGCGTCGTGTCCACCGTGGTCGGTCCCCGGGACGAACGTCTCGCGAACGAAGTCCGGGAGCACGGCGACCGTCCCTCCGGCACGGCAATGAATGGCCGCGGTTTGCAGCGTCGCCTGGACGGCCGCGGGCTCTGTGGCATACATGATGGCATCGTGGACGAGGACGACATCGAATTGCCGGCCGAGGCGGAGCGATCGCATGTCGCCCGGCAGGTGCTCGCACTCCTGGTTGAGCGCCTGGCTCACGGCCAGCATGGCCGGGGCGCGGTCGGTCAGGGTCAGTCGGAAATGGGGCTTGAGGTGAAAAGCGAGACTGCCGCCGCCGGCGCCGAGCTCCAGCAGGGTTGCCGGCCGCGAGGCGGGCGCCGTCCCCAGGCGAGGCAGGAGGTCGGCCGCCTCGGCCTCATAGTCGGCGGGCGGCGACAGGAGCGTCCACCACCCGGCGAGATCGTCATACAGGCGGGGTAGGGCGGCCAGGCTCTCTGCCATCGCCCCCTGCTACGCGACGCGTGGGCGCAACTGCTCCAACAGCCGCTCGGCAAGCTCTTGCCGCTCGACGAGCAGATGGCGCAGGTCGTGCCGCTCGGTGCGGGCGACCTCCCGCCGCAGCTCGGGCAGGTAGTCCCGCAGCAGCCCGTGCAGGAGGTCGGTGTCGTGCTCGGATAGGGTCAGGTGCATAGGATGCTCCGCGTAAGCCCCTCGTTGTGTGAACTAGCGCCGCGACACCGCGTTCGCAAACCAGCGCCCCCAGCTCATGGTCGCCGTCGTTGCCGGCCGACTCGGCTCACTCGGGAGTGAGGACCCGCGCCCGTCCATCCTTGTTTGCCAGTTTGAGAGTCGTGCCCGCGGCCTTGGCGATGATGTGGACACCGGGTTCGGTCGCGTCATTGGCCAGCAGGAGCCCTGACCCATCCTCCCCCGCTCCCAGCTTGACCCGAATCGTGCCCTTTTGATCGAGCAGCCGAAAGACCACTTCCCCGTTTGGCTCGACGTTGAGCCGAGCCCGAATCGCGTCGCGCTCATCGACCAGCTCGAGCACCCGGGTACGGAGGAGGGGCATCGCGGTCTGCGTGGTCGTCGCTCGAGCCTGGGCCAACGCCGCAAGCAAGAAGCCGAGATTGACGATGGTGAGCGCCGTCGCGATCCGTTGCATTGTCATGCGGAACTCCTCTGCGGCAAGCTTCCCGCCCAATGGTCAGCTGCGACATGGCACCACGGGCCCGTCCCGGAACTGATGACACATCCTGGATCGCAGGACTCCGACGCAGACCGTACGCCGGGGGCCGTCGGCTGGCGTCCGATCGTACAGCTCCCATTCGACGCCGCCGCACTCGCAGGTTTGGTAGACCGAACCCATCGCGCCTCCGTCCGCGCACACTCGGACCAGGAACAGAGCGAGACCGAGGACACACGCGGCAAGCATGGCGAGCAGGACAACGAGGCGGGTGCGCAAGCCGAGCTCCCCACGCGACGACGACCATCGCGTTTCTAGTCCTGCAGGACGAACGTCACCTTCATCAGCACTCGGTACTCGGTGATCTTGCCCTTTCCAATCACGACCTTCTGGCTCTTGATCCAGGCGCCCGTCAGGTTTCGTAGCGTCTTCTCCGCTCGAGCGATGCCTGCGGTGATGGCGTCCTCGAAACTCTTGGTGGAAGAGGCTTGAATCTCGGTGACCTTGGCGATGGCCATAAAGCGCTCCAGGTGAGAAACAGTGTGGCAGCCGGACGTGCGCTGTCAACGTAGCCCGCGGCGAGATCGATGGGCAAGGTGAGTGTGGGCTGGCTCACGGGAACGTCACGGGCAGCCGCTCGGCTTTTCGGCCCGGGCCCTCCACTCCTCCGCCAGCAAGGCCCAGCGCTCGTGATCCCGCCACCGGCCGCCCAGCTTGAGGTAACGGGGTGAGGACCCCTCGCGACGGAAGCCCAGCCTCCGTACCAGTCGGATGGACGGCCGATTGTCCGGCTGGATGTTGGCTTCCACTCGGTGCAGCCGCACCCGGCTGAAGATGCGCGTGAGGGCGAGCGCCAGGGCTTCGCGCATGCAGCCTTGCCGGGCAACGGAGCGCAGATGTGGTAGCCCGGGTAGGCGCTCCGGAACTTGCCGCCGTCGCTCCGGCGGATCACGAGCCAGCACTTGAAGTCGGCGCTTCGGGTGCGCCGCAGAAGGGTTCCGAACGCGGTCGGCGTGCACGGCGGAGTGGTGCGCCCCGCGTGGAAACGGCGGCTACGTCGATTGAGCGCAGTGAACTCCGCGCAATCGCGCGTCCGCAGCGGGCGCAGGAACACGCGGGAGACCACGGAAACAGCCTCCTTCATCGGGAGCGGCCGCGAAGTTGCCGAGCTCGAGGGTCGGGGTCGCGCCGCTTTGCGACGTGAGCGCGATGACCATCAGAAAGCCCGTGTTCGCCTTGTTGACCCGGACGCCCTGGCGACGGACCTCTTCCGGCAGTCGTGGCTCGACGCTTCGCAGTCGGGCCTGGACATCCATCTGCGCCACGTCGATGTCGGTGCCGGTGGTGAAGGTGACGGTGATCGACGCGGACCCGTTCGACTGGCTCGACGACGTCATGTAGAGGAACCCTTCGACGCCGTTCAGCTCCTGCTCGATCACCTGGGTGACTTTCAGTGCGCCGGAGGCAATGTCCCGGCGGATCGCGAGCAGGTCCGAGCTCGACTGCGAGAAGTTCGCGTAGATGGGATCCAGCTGTTCGATGTTGGTGACCAGCGTCGCGCCGGTGGCACTCACCAGCGCGCCTTCGGTTACCTCGGCGCGGCCGGCGCGGCCGGCGCGCCCGGCAATCGGCGCCGTCACCGTGGTATAGCTGAGGTTCAGGCGCTCGGCGTCGACCTGGGCGCGCGCCTGGGCCACATCCGCCTCGGCGGTTCGCGATCGTGCGACTGCGGCGTCGTAGTCCTGGTGGCTGATCGCCCGCTCGGCAACGAGCCCTTCATAGCGTGCGACATCCTGTTTGGCATTGGCTGCAGTCGCTTCCGCCCGCGCCAACGTTGCCTGCGCGGCGCTCAGCTGCGCCCGCATCTCGCGCGGATCAATGGAGAACAGCGCCTGGCCGGCGCGCACGTCCGTGCCTTCGTCGTACAGGCGGCGCCGCACGATGCCGTCGACCCGCGCGCGAACCTCGGCAGCTCGTACGGCCTCGAGGCGTCCGGGAACCTCGATGACGTTGACCAGCGGCTGCGGGTCGGCCGTGACAACGCGAACTTCCGGCGGCCCGGCGGTGCGGGCGCCGGCTCGGAGCAGCCGGCGAGGAGCAGCAGCGCGAACGCGGCCGCCGTTCGCAGCGGGATGGTCAGTGTCCCCCTCAGTTCATGTGCCGCCGGCCGGCGACTCCGACGAGTGGAGAGGCGTCAGGTGGTGGCCCTGACCAGCGATGCGAGTGCGCGACGCTTACCACCCTAACGCCGAGCCGGTGCGCCCGCTAGAATTGGCACGTTCGGCAAGGCTCCTCCATAGTGTGATTTCCCGCATTCCGAGGCGACCTAGGCGCATGTTGCGGTACGATCCGGCCCTGGTCGCCACGGTTCTGCTCGTCTTCGCGTTGAGCGGCGCGATGTCCGCGGTCAAGCACCGGCTCGATCTCTTCGGGGTGCTCGTGCTGTCGTTCGCGGCCGGCACTGTACGCCCTGGCCGGTGCGATCGCGGTGGTGGTCGGCCGCCTGCTGCATTTCCCGACCCCCACCGAGCACGCGCCGGCGCGGGTGCAACGAGTGGGTGACAGAACGCCATGAAAGCTCCCAACGCAGCCGATGTTCCGGCCCTCGAGGACAGGACCTTCCTGTTCCTCGTCATCGCGGTATCGCTGGCATTCGCCTGGATCCTCCGGCCGTTCTTCGGCGCGGTGCTCTGGGGAGTCATCCTTGCCACCGTGTTCGGGCCGCTCTACCGGCGACTGTTGAGGTCGATGCAGCAGCGGCGCAACCTCGCCGCGCTCGGCACCTTGATGATCATCCTTGTGATGGTGATCCTGCCGGTAACGCTGCTCACCGCGTTGTTGGTGCAGGAAGGAGTCAGCACCTATGAGAGGATCCAGTCTGGAGACCTGAATATCGGCCGGTATTTTCAGCAGGTGTTCGCCGCCCTGCCCGCATGGGTGACCGATCTGCTGGACCGCGTTGGGCTGACCAGCCTTGGCGTCGTGCAGGAAAGACTCTCTGCCGGCCTGACGAAGGGCATTCAGTTCCTTGCAGCCCAGGCTCTCAACATCGGCCAGAACGCGCTTGCTTTCGTCGTCAGCCTGTTCATCATGCTGTACCTGCTGTTCTTTCTGCTGCGCGACGGTGACGACCTGTCCCGGCGCATCAAGAATGCGATTCCGCTGCACCCGGAACAACAGCGCAATCTCGCCAACCGATTCACCATCGTCATCCGCGCTACGGTCAAGGGCAGCATCGTCGTGGCCGTCGTGCAAGGAGCGCTCGGAGCCGTGATTTTCTGGATTCTGGGCATCCGCGCGCCGGTGCTATGGGGGGCATTGATGGCCCTGCTATCGCTGCTGCCCGCGGTAGGAGCCGGCCTCGTCTGGCTGCCGGTCGCCGTTTACTTCCTGGTGACCGGTGCGATGGGGAAGGGCATCGTACTGATCGCCTATGGTGTGCTGGTGATCGGCCTGGTCGACAACATCCTGCGTCCGATCCTGGTCGGCAAGGACACCAGGATGCCCGACTACGTCGTGCTGATCTCCACGTTGGGCGGCATAGCCATTTTCGGCCTCAACGGTTTCGTCATCGGGCCGCTGATCGCGGCCATGTTCATTACGGTGTGGGATACGGTGGCGACGTCGAGGTCAGCGGCGCGGATCGACCGCCCCCCAGTTTGAGCTCCGGGAGGAGTTGCCGCTCGCTCCGCGATCGATCGGAGCAGCCCTGCTGCGCGGCATCCACTTCACCCGGGGTGACGGCGTGGCCGCCAGGTCCCCAGCGGACCGTTACGCTGGCTCTCGCCTGTCGGAGCAGGCCGCCGAGCCGCTCGGCCGGTACCGGTGGCGCGATGGGATCGGCTCGCCCGGCGCCGATGAATAATTGCGGTACCCGCGAGGCCCGGCAGCATCTCCGGTTCGAACGGCACCATGGGGCTGAGGAGCACTGCCCCACGGAGCAGACCCGGCGGCGCAGCCTCAGGAGCCCGGCGTAGAAGTCCAGGTTCCGCTGTGGATCGCCGCAGATCGCAGTGACGTGGTGGATGCCGAGCACGTGGGGCTCGGCGGCCGCACCGGCACGAGCGCGCCCGCTTCACGGCCTCTCCTGCGATGGCCTTTCGAGCGCGGCGCGGTCCCAGCGGCCACACTCGGCCGCTGCTTCGTACGACGACTGGCAGAACTCGAGCAGCGCCTCGTCGGGCGCCGCCGCGCACCGGACCGACTCGTACGGCAGGACGAACTCGCGAAGGTCCTGGTCGTAGCGCGCGGCGGCGGGGCGCATTGGGTAGTCGCGAAAGCCGTCCGGCTCCGGGTATGCGTAGGCGTAGAACGCCGGCTCCGCGACGGCGCCGCCGCCAGGCCAGAGGCCGCAGCTGCTGCACTCGTGAGAGTAGGCTTCGTGCATCACGTAGTCCGGACAGTTCGGCGCCCCACCGGGGTGCAGCGGTGCCCGGCGACCGGAGAACCGGGTAGCCGCGAGATCGAAGCTCCCCCAGAAGAAGTGCACCGGGCTCGCCTTGCCGAGAAAGCGACCGCGGAACCGCTTCATCACGCGGTCGGCCTGGACCAGGAGCCGCCACCAGCGGTTGGCGGCGTCCGCATCGTAGGACGCGTGGGCCCGGTCCTGCGCGAATGGGATAGCGGTCTCGACCTCGACGGGCACGGGCCGGAGCCGGATCGCGAGCCCCAGCGACCGCAGCGTCGCCAGGTACGCGGCGTAGAAGTCGGCCACCGACTGCGGCACGAGCGGGATCTCCCGGGTGGCCCCGTCACTGGCCCGCACGTAGAGGTGGTGGTCGAGGAAGTCGAAGTCGACCGCGACGGTGCGGGTCCCGTCTGGCATCGCCGACGTCGTGAGGCCGCGGGGCGTCACGTAGAGCGCGACCTGCCACCAGTGGTTCTCCATCGGAGCGAGCGTCAGTCGCGTCTTGCCCACGATCTGCGCCCACATGTGGAGCGTGCGGCAGGTGTCCTGCCACTCGGGGAGCGGCAGCGGCGGCCATGCCGTGTCGCCCGACTGTGTATCAGAGAGAGGCATCGTCGAACTCCATCAGGCTCGATCAGCTGTCAGGCTGGCTCGAGCACGAGCTGATCTATGTGACACCAGCACCGGGCCCGTCAATACGCAGGCGCTCCGGCGCAGGGGGCGGCTCCATAGCTGATCCGGACCGGCATCGCCGCGAGGCGGTCGAACAGCTTCGCTTCGGCGCGGATGGGCCACCAGTCGTAGAGGAAGACCTCCAGGGGCCGCCACATCGCGACCCAGCCTCCGATCAGGAGACTCTCGCGCAGCACCCCGCCGACTCCGCCGCCGCTAGTCCGGCTCGCCACGAGCTGGCTCACACCGATGAACACGGCAAGGACGGCGAGCCCGATGACCAGGCTGATTCGGCCCAGGT
>JBOHSY010000531.1:0-6165 GCA_050733355.1 Gemmatimonadales bacterium
AGCTCGCCGCGCATCTCAAGAGCCGGGGCATCGGCCATGCGGTCTACTACCCGGTCGGGCTGCATCTCCAGCCCTGCTTCGCACGGCTAGGCTACGCGCTCGGCAGCCTGCCGGCGACCGAGACGGCCATGGGCTCGGTGCTTTCGCTGCCGATCTACCCGGAGCTCACCGACGCGCAGCAGGATATGGTGATCGCGGCCGTTCGGGATTTCTACGCGTGACGCGCACGGCATGACGCGGGTCCGAGTCGGCGTGATCGGCGCCGGCGCATGGGGCAAGAACCACGTGCGGACGCTCGCCTCGCTTCCCGAGACCGAGCTGGCCGGTGTCTGCGATCTCGATCCGGGCGTGCGCGAGCGCTTGGCGCGCCAGCACCCCGGCGCGTTCGTGACCGACTCGCCCGCGGAGCTGCTGGGGCGGGTGGAGGCGGTGGTCATCGCATCCACGGCCAAGACGCATGCAGCGCTGGGCCGCGCGGCGGTGGAGGCGGGGGTGCCCGCGCTCATCGAGAAGCCGTTTGCCCTGACCGTAGCCGACGCCGAAGCGCTCGCCGAGGCGGCGGCGGCGCGGGGCGTTCCACTCCTGGCGGGACACCTGCTGGAGTACCACCCGGTCGTGGAGCGGCTCCGCCAGCTCGTGACCGAGGGAGCGCTGGGCAACCTGTACTACCTGTACTCCCAGCGGGTGAACCTAGGCCAGATACGGCCGGACGAGAACGCCCTCTGGAGCTTCGGGCCGCACGACGTGTCAATGGCACTGTTCCTGCTCGGCGACCGCCCGCGGACGGTGGCCGCGCTGGGCCGCTCCTATCTCCAGCCCGGCATCGAGGATGTGGTGTTCCTGACCATGACGTTCGACTCGGGCGTCGTGGCGCACGCGCAGATGTCGTGGCTCGATCCCCACAAGGAACGGCGGCTGACGCTGGTCGGATCGCGGCAGATGGCGGTGTTCGACGACATGGTGCCGCGGGAGAAGCTGCGGATCTACGACAAGGGAGTGGAGCGACCGCCGGATTACCGCTCCTGGGGCGAGAGCCTGTCGGTGCGGGAGGGCGACATCTTCATTCCGAGACTTTCCAATGCGGAGCCGTTAGCCGTGCAACTGAGACATTTCGCACAGGTGGTGCGGGGGCAGGCCGTGCCCCGGGCTGATGCGGCCGACGGGGTGCGCGTGGTGCGCGTGCTGGAGGCGGCGTCCCGGTCGCTGGTGCAGGGCGGCGCCCCCGTGGCCGTCGGGGGGGACCGGTGAGCGTCGCCGACGAACTGATCGAGCGGACCGAACGCCGTGACCTGACGTTCGGCATCGTGGGGCTGGGGTACGTGGGCCTGCCGCTCGCGCTGGAGCTGGCGCGGGCCGGCTACCGGGTGCTGGGCTACGACGTGAACGCCAACGTCGTCGACGGCGTCAATGCCGGACGCTCGCACGTGAAAGACGTGTCGGACGCCCAGCTCGCGGAAGTCCGCGGCCGGCTCACCGCCACCGCCGATGCCGCGCGGCTCGCCGAGGCGGACGCGATTTCGATCTGCGTGCCGACGCCGCTCTCGAAATTCAAGGACCCCGACGTCAGCTATATCGTGGCGGCGACGGAAGCGGTGAAGCGCACGCTCCGGCGCGGGCAGGCCATCATCCTCGAGAGCACCACCTACCCGGGCACGACCCGGGAGATCCTCCTGCCGGCGCTCGAGAGCACCGGGCTCGCCGTGGGCGAGGATTTCTTCCTCGCGTTCAGCCCCGAACGGGTGGACCCCGGCAACACGGTCTGGCAGACGCGCAACACGCCCAAGGTGGTCGGCGGGATCACGCCCGACTGCGCGCGGGTGGCCGTCGCGCTGTACAGCCCCGCGATCGACACCCTCGTGCCGGTCTCGACCACCGAGGCGGCGGAGCTGGTGAAGCTGCTCGAGAACACTTTCCGCAGCGTGAACATCGGGCTCGTCAACGAGATGGCGATCGTGTGCGACAAGCTCGGCGTCGACGTCTGGGAGGTGATCGAGGCGGCGGCGACCAAGCCGTTCGGCTTCATGAAGTTCCTGCCGGGGCCCGGGCTGGGCGGGCACTGCATTCCGGTCGACCCCCACTATCTCGCGTGGAAGATGCGCGGGCTCAACTACAAGACCCGCTTCATCGACCTCGCAGGCGAGCTCAACACCGAGATGCCCGTGTTCTGGGTGCGGAAGGTGACAGAGGCCCTGAATGGCGCGGGCCGCGCCGTGCGCGGAGCGCGGGTGCTGGTAATCGGCGTCGCCTACAAGCGGGACATCGACGACATCCGGGAGAGTCCCGCGCTCGACATCATCCGGTTGCTCGAGCAGCAGGGCGCCGAGGTCACCTACCACGACCCGCACGTGCCCGCCCTGCACGAGGACGGGCGGGAGTACCGATCGGCGCCGCTCACCCGCGCCGCGATCGAAGCCGCTGACTGCGTCATGATCGTGACCGATCACTCGGCCATCGACTTTCACCTGGTCAAGCGATACGCGCGCCTCGCGGTGGATACCCGCCGCGCCCTGCCGCGGGGAGACTGAGCATGCACGTCGCGATGGTGGGGAGCGGCTACGTGGGTCTGGTCGCGGGCGCGTGTCTCGCCGAGACCGGCAACGACGTGGTCTGCCTCGACGTGGACGAGCGGAAGATCGAGCGGCTGCGCCGGAGCGACATCCCCATCTACGAGCCGGGCCTCGAGGAGATGATCAAGCGAAACCAGGCGGAAGGCCGGCTGGCGTTCAGCAGCGACGTCGCCGGGGCGGTGCGGCGGGCGCGGGTGATCTTCATCGCCGTCGGTACGCCGCCGGGCGAGGACGGCTCCGCGGATCTCCAGCACGTGCTCGCGGTGGCCACCGCGATCGGCAAGCACATGAACGAGCCGAAGGTGGTCGTCACCAAGTCCACCGTGCCGGTCGGGACCGCGGCCAAGGTGCGGGCGGCGATCGAAGCGCAGACCACGATCCCGGTCGCCATCTGCTCGAATCCGGAGTTCCTCAAGGAAGGCGCGGCGATCGACGACTTCATGAAGCCCGACCGAGTGGTCATCGGCGTGGAGTCGGAGGCCGCGCGCGCGGCCATGGCGGAGCTTTACGCGCCGTTCGTCCGGACCGGCAACCCGATCGTGTTCATGGACATCGCCTCGGCGGAAGTCACGAAGTACGCGGCCAACGCGATGCTGGCGGCCCGCATCTCTTTCATGAACCAGATCGCCGAGTTCTGCGAGAAGGTGGGCGCCGACGTCGGGATGGTGCGAAAGGGCATCGGCACCGACCGGCGGATCGGCCCCGCGTTCCTGTTCCCGGGCCCGGGCTACGGCGGCTCCTGCTTCCCGAAGGACGTGAAGGCGCTGATCCGCTCGGGCACCGACGTGGGCCTCCGGTTCGACTTGCTGGAGGCGGTCGAGGGCGTGAACGAGCGGCAGAAGCTCGTGCTGTTCCGCAAGGTGCAGCGGGCGCTGGGCGACGGGCTGGGCGGCAAGCGGGTGGCCGTGTGGGGCCTCGCGTTCAAGGCCGAGACCGACGACATGCGCGAGAGCCCCTCGATTCCGCTGGTGCGCTCGCTCCTGGGTCACGGCGTGCAGGTCCGCGCGCACGACCCCAAGGCCATGGAGGCGGCCCGGGTGGTCTTCGGCGATACGATCGGCTACGCGAAGGATCCCTACGATGCGCTGGAGGGCGCGGACGCGCTGGTGATCGTGACCGAGTGGCTGGTTTACCGCAACCCGGACTTCGCCCGCATCAAGCAGCTGCTGAAACGGCCGCTCGTGATCGACGGGCGCAACCTCTACGAGCCGGAGCGCATCGCCACGCTCGGCTTCGAGTACCACGGCATCGGCCGGCGCAAGCCGTGAGAGTCCTCATCACGGGGGCCGCCGGCTTTCTCGGCTCGCACCTGAGCGACCGCTTCCTCGCCGACGGGCACGAGGTGGTGGGGATGGACAACTTCGTCACCGGCCATCCCGACAACCTCGCCCATCTGCTCGGCGAGCCGCGGTTCCGCTTCATCCAGCACGACGTCACCAACTTCATGTATGTCGAGGGGCCGCTCGACGGCGTGCTGCACTTCGCATCGCCGGCCAGTCCGATCGACTACCTGGAACTTCCGATCCAGACCCTCAAGGTGGGGTCGCTCGGAACGCACAAGAGTCTCGGACTGGCCAAGGCCAAGGGGGCGCGCTTCCTGCTCGCCTCGACGTCGGAGGTGTACGGCGATCCGCAGGTGCATCCGCAGCCGGAGAGCTACTGGGGCCACGTGAATCCGGTCGGCCCGCGTGGGGTGTACGACGAGGCCAAGCGTTTTGCCGAAGCGCTCACCATGGCCTACCATCGCTTTCACGGCGTGAACACCTGCATCGTGCGCATTTTCAACACCTACGGTCCACTCATGCTCGTGGACGACGGTCGCGCACTGCCCAACTTCATCACGCAAGCTCTGCGCGTCGAAAAGTTAACTGTTTATGGTGATGGCCAACAAACGCGCAGCTTTTGCTACGTGGACGACCTGATCGACGGAATCTACAAACTGCTCGTCTCCGACGTCCACGTTCCGGTTAACATCGGCAATCCCGACGAAATGACCATCGAGCAATTCGCCAAAGAGATCGACGCGCTGGTCGGAAATAACTGCGGTCTGGTGTACCAGGAAGCCCGCATGCTTAAGGGCGACCCCCTGCGCCGCCAGCCTGACATCACCCGAGCGCGCGAATGGCTCGGTTGGGAGCCCAAGATTTCTCTGCATGAGGGTCTAAAGAAAACGATTCCTTACTTCAAAGAACAATTGGGGATTTAAATAGTGGGCTTAGCGCTCCGATCCCAACCCCGTCCCTTCCCCTTTCAAGAGCCTGCCCTTCGCGAAGCGAAGGGGGAAGGGTGCCTGCGCAGCAGGCGGGAAGGGGTTATTGAAGGAAAATGAACCTCTTAACCAGCCGTAAAGAACAAAAACGCTTC
Organism: Gemmatimonadales bacterium; assembly: GCA_050733355.1. Taxonomy (GTDB): domain Bacteria; phylum Gemmatimonadota; class Gemmatimonadetes; order Gemmatimonadales; family GWC2-71-9; genus DASQPE01. The sequence continues at coordinate 4,932 of JBOHSY010000531.1, forward strand.
GCTAAATTCGCCATCGTCGGCGGCATCGGTATGAGCGTCGACTTTCTCGTCTTCAACTTCTTCTTCGCGCTCATCAGGCTTGCGCCAATCGTCTCCAGCGTGCTCTCGTTCGTGGCGGCTGTCACCAGCAACTTCATCCTGAACCGCAACTGGACCTTTCGCGATGCGCGCGGCAAGCGAATGCGCGTCCAACTGGCGCAATACATCCTTGTGAATGTCATCGGCCTGCTCATCCGCACGCCGATCTTCGCCGGGCTTGCGCTCGTGTTCCACGGCGCGCTGGATGCCCGCGTCCTGCCGTTCGGCGTGAACGCCAGCTGGCTGACGCACAATTTGGCTCTGGCCGGCGCCATCGGCGTCGTGCTGCTGTGGAATTATTTCGTCAATCGTAAGTGGACTTTTGGGGATGTGGCTTAAAGGAACATTGCACTTTAGTGCAATGTTCTTTCAAGCCATTGCTAGCCCGCTTTGCGGGCGTGGCAATCTGCGAGAACTCACTTCACAGAAACCAAAACAAAACGAGCCGATGAGGCTCGTTTCCTTGTCTACTTGTCTACCAATCTACTTGTCTACTCTTTCTTTGCCTTAACCTGCATCACCTCGCGCCCTTTGTAGAAGCCGCAGGTCGGGCATGCGGTGTGCGGCAGGCGCATCTCGCCGCAATTGGAGCAGGCGGTCAGGTTGCGCGCTTCGAGCGCATCGTGCGCGCGGCGGCGGTCGCGGCGGCCTTTCGAAGTCTTGCGCTTTGGAAGTGGTGTCATGTTCCTCTCTCGTGGAGTTACGTCACTCGGGCAAAGCCGAGTAGTAACTCCTTATGCTCCGTCGAAGGCGATGCATATCTCCGCCGAAGGCGATGCATATCTCCGCCGAAGGCGATACATATCTCCGCCGAAGGCAATGCATATCTCACAAAAATTGCCTGCCGCTTTGGCAGGCGCAACGGATTATAGCGGGCAGGGCAGGGGGCGTCAAGCTGGCAGAAGCCCGCGGCCTGGTCGCTGCCCAAAACTGCTTGCTTAGCGCGGGGCATCCACCCATAACTGGCACAATTGAAAGCGATAATGATTCAGATGATATCGATAATGATTCAGACGATAACAATGACGAAGGGATATACTAGTTAAAACGTTGGGATGGGCTGGAATCACAAAGGGGCGGAGGTTTCGCGAATGGCTTCCCGCATGAAAAGCACTCGGGTTACGAGTAAAGAACTGATTGAAAATCTCCGTCAGGC
>JBOHSY010000532.1:0-2261 GCA_050733355.1 Gemmatimonadales bacterium
CTACCGCTATCTCGGTGGGCCGATGGCCCGGGTGCTCCCGGTGCCGATGATGAACATCCTCAACGGCGGCGCGCACGCCTCCAACAACGTGGACGCGCAGGAGTTCATGGTCGTGCCGATCGGCGCGGAGACGTTCGCCGAGGGGCTGCGGATGGGCGTCGAGGTGTTCCACGCCCTCAAGAAGGTGCTCTCGAAGAAGGGACTCTCCACCGCGGTGGGCGACGAGGGCGGCTTCGCGCCCATGCTGCCGTCCAACGAGGCCGCGCTCGACGCGGTGATGCAGGCGATCGAGGCGGCGGGGTACAAGCCGGGGCAGGATCTCGCCATCGCCCTCGACGTGGCCGCGTCGGAGCTGCACCAGGACGGCGAGTACGTGTTCAAGAAGGGCGACGGCAGCCGCCGCAATGCGCAGCAGATGGTGGATCTCTATCAGGGCTGGATCGACCGCTACCCGATCGTCTCGATCGAGGACGGGCTCGCCGAGGACGACTGGGACGGCTGGGCGGCCTTGACCGAGCGGCTGCACGACCGGGTGCAGCTCGTGGGCGACGACCTCTTCGTCACCAACGTGGACCGGCTCGGCCGCGGCATAGAAGAGGGCGTGGGCAACGCCGTCCTGGTGAAGGTGAACCAGATCGGCACGCTGACCGAGACCCTCCAGTGCATCGAGCTCGCGAAGGGCAGCGCCTACGGCGTGATCATCTCGCACCGCTCGGGCGAGACCGAGGACACCTTCATCGCCGACCTCGCCGTCGCGACCGGCGCCGGCCAGATCAAGACCGGCAGCGCCAGCCGCACCGATCGCACCGCCAAGTACAACCAGCTGCTCCGGATCGCGGAAGAGCTGGGCGAACTGGCCCACTATCCCGGCCGGGATCTCTATCCGCTGTGAGTCCGGGACGCTGGCTCGGGCTCGGCGCGTTCGTCGCCGCGGTGGCCTTCGCCTTGCTGGGCGGCGAGTACAGCGTGTTCGATCTCGTCACCCTGAAGCGCCAGGAGCGCGAGGAGGCCGTCCGGGTCGCCGAGCTCAAGCGCATGGTCGATTCGCTGGCGGTGGCGGCTCGGGCGATCGAACGCGACCCGCGGGTGCAGGAACGGGTCGCGCGCGAGTCGTTCGGCATGATCCGCGAGGGAGAGTTCCTCTATCGTCTGGTGCAGCCCGATAGCGCGCCGCCTCGGCCGTAGGCTTCCGCAACCCGCCGGCTCGTTGCGCACCTGCGACACCATGTCGAGGAGTTGCCTCATTCAGGAGGCCCGAGCAGCCGGCGGACAGGTCGCCCGCATGTACGCCGTGAGATCCAGCTCCAGCGTGGTCCAGTGGTCGATGTCGGACCGGCCGAAGTCATGGATCTTCGGCAGCTTACCCACCTCACGGTAACCGAAGCGCGACTGGTACCAGGAAATCGTCTCCGGACGATCCGCGTTGGTCGTGACGGTGTGAACGCCGAGGGCCGCCATCGCGTGCAATCGCTTGACCTGGAGGGCCGCTCCCGCGCCTGACCCGAGGTGTTCGGGCAACACGGCCAGGAGAGTGGTCTTCCCCTGGCCGGGGCCGAGGAGACGATAGCCCGACGCGCCGATCATCACTCCGTCGACTTCAGCCACGAAAAAGCAGCCCAGATCGAGCGTATCCATCTCCGGCGACGGCACGTGGTGCATGTTCCACGGGCGCATGATCTCCAGGATGGCCGGACCTTCGTCCGGACGGGCACGTCTGATGGCAAAGCTCGGCATCTCGTGACCTCGCGGACAGCGGGTTCCCGGCACGGCCTGGAGCTTGCGAAAGTACCGTGCACCAAGCGCAATCATTACGCCAGGCTCTGACACCACTCGAGGGGAGGCGGCCGAGCATGCGCGTGTGCGTCGCGGGGGCGGGAGCGATCGGCGGGTTCATGGGCGGCCGGCTCGCGGAGGCCGGTCACGACGTCACGCTCGTGACGCTCGGCGGCGACCATCTCGAGGCGATCCGCAGCGACGGGCTCCGGATCGTGGGCAGCGAGGGTGTCGAGCGCAGCATCCCGGGCATGACGGCCACCGATGACTTCGCGCTGGTCGGCCGGCAGGACGTCGTGATCCTGGGCGTGAAGGCGCACCAGATCGAGGGCGTCGCGCCGATGCTGCCCTCGCTCTTCGCCCGGCACACGACCCTCGTCACCGTGCAGAACGGAATTCCGTGGTGGTACTTCCAGCGCCACGGTGGTCCGCTCGACGGCCGGCGCATCGAGTGTCTCGACCCGCTCGGGATCATCGAGCGGCACATC
>JBOHSY010000533.1:0-2779 GCA_050733355.1 Gemmatimonadales bacterium
ACCCCCGCCGACCGCTTCGCCACCGCCGCGGACTTCGGGCGCGCGCTGGAGGAGTCCGCGGCGGGGGTCACCACGCCGACGCGCGAGCCGGCGGCGGGGCCGGCCGATCGCCGCGCTATCGCGGTGCTCCCGTTTGTGAACGCGAGCCCCGACCCCGACACCGAGTACTTCAGCGACGGCATGACCGACGAGCTGATCGACGCGCTCACCAAGGTGGAAGGCCTTCGCGTCGCCTCCCGGACCTCGGTGTTCGCGCTCAAGCGCCGCGAGGCCGACGTGCGCACGCTCGGTGCGCTCCTCGGCGTGGCGGTGGTGCTCGAGGGGTCGGTGCGGCGCTCGGGCAGCCGGCTCCGGGTCACGGCGCGGCTCACCGACGTGGCCGACGGCCGCCACTTCTGGTCGGAGCGCTACGACGGCGACGCCGGCGACGTCTTCCAGGTACAGGACGAGATCGCCGGCACCATCGTACGCACGCTCCGCGGCACGCTGCTCGGCGACCTGGGCGACCCCACGCCGCGACGCTACACTGCGAACCTCACCGCGTACAACCTCTACCTGAAAGGGCGCTACTGCTGGAACAAACGACGCTCGGAAGGGTTGAACGAGGCGATCGCCTACTTCGAAGCGGCGATGGCGGAGGATCCGGACTACGCGCTCGCCTACAGCGGGCTCGCGGACTGCTACGCACTCCACGTCGACTATCGTGGCATGCCGGTGGTCGAGGCCATGGCACGGTCGCGGGAGCTCGCGCTCCGCGCGCTGGAGCTCGACGACACGCTCGCCGAAGCCCACACGTCGCTCGCCTGGGTCACCTTCCTCCACGATTGGGACTGGGAATCCGCCGGCCGCCGCTTCCGCCGCGCGATCGAGCTGAACCCGCGCTACGCCACCGCGCGGCAGTGGTACTCCTGGCTCCTGGTCTCGCAAGGGCGGATCGACGCCGCGCTCGCCGAGGCCCGCACGGCCGCCGACCTCGATCCCGCGTCGGTGTCGATCCGCCGGAGTCTCGGCTGGCTCAACTACTACGCGCGGCGGTACGACACCGCGGCGGAGCAGCTCCGCCGCGCCCTCGCCATGGACCCCACCGCGGAAGAAAACCACCGCATCCTGGGGCTCGTGCTCACGCAGCAGGGCCGCCACGACGAGGCCGCCGCCGCGATCCGCGAGGCGATCGCCGGCGCGGGCGAGTCGGCATACGCGCGGAGCGCGCTCGCACGGGCGCTGGCGCTGGCCGGACGGACCGACGAGGCCCGCCGGCTCCTCGCCGAGCTCGAGCTGGAGGGGCGGTCACGCTACGTCTCGCCGGTCGCGTACGCGACGGCGCACATCGCCCTCGGGGACACCGACGAGGCGTTCCAGTGGATCGAGCGGGCGTTCGCCGAGCGCCGTGGCTGGCTGGCGTATCTCCGGGTAGAGCCGATCTTCGACCCCATCAGGGGGGACCCGCGGTTCCAGGCACTGCTGGACCGGATGGGTCTGTGATCCCCGTCCTCGACACCGGGTCCTGGCGGCGCTATTCATCGGCGGTCAAGGCGCCATGGCACCAGCGTGGCCTTCCCTGCGGGTCTTGGAGGAGGATATGACAACGATGAGGAAGCTCCGGGCGCACTGGGTGCTCGCCCTGGTCTCGGCGGTCGCGCTCCCCGCGTGCGTCGCCGCCGCGGCAGCGGCGGGCGCCGGCACCGGCATCTATCTCACCACGCGCGGCGCCGAGTCGGTGGTGGACGGGTCGGTCACCGATGTCGCGGCTCGCGCCAGGTCGGTGCTCGGTGAGGAGGGCGTCACGATCAGCGAGACGCGCAGCGAGGACGGCGGCGACAAGCGGGAATTCAAGGGGACGAAGGGCGACCTGGACGTCACCATCACGCTGGAGCGCCAGAGCCCAACGACCACCAAGGTCGAAGTCACCGCGCGGGAGAACCTCGCCGAGTGGGACAAGGAATACGCGCAGCGGGTGCTGAACAAGATCGTGAGCAAAGCCTAGCTACGAGTTAGGAGTACGAGTTACGCGTTACGAGTGAGCTCCCTCGTAACTCGTAACTCGTAACGCGTTACTCGTTACGCGTTACTCGAAACCAGCCGCTCGACCTCCCGCATCGCCTCCGCCCTCAGCTCCAGCTCCGTACCCAACGCGGCAAGCTGGGCGCCCGCGCCCTCCGGTGAGCCGGCCGCGCCGGCCTGAAGCTGCCCCAGCAGGGTGAGCGTGTCGAGCAGCTGCTGCATCAGCCGGTCCCGGCTGCGCTCCAGCGCGCTCATGCTGTCCAGCAAACCGCCGGCCGCTCCGTCCGACGCCTCCCGCCGACGCTCCAGCATCGTCAGCGCATCGTCCAGTCGCTGGAGGTCCGCCGCCGCGTCGCAGGCCCGGTCCAGCAGCTCGGTGACCTCGGGGGCCGCGAGCGTGCCGTCGGCCAGCCGGACCAGGTCGGTGAGCAGCGAGCGCGCTGGTCCCGGCGGCAGCCGGCCGAGCGCATCGCTCACCTTCCGGTCGAGCGCCGGCGCGAGCGAGGAGCGCCGGAGCTTCGGGGCGAAGAGGGGACGCTGGACGGCGCGGTGCGCCGCCACCAGCAGAGCGCCCACCACCAGCGGCGTGCTGGTCCAGAGCGGAGCCGAACGCGTGAATCCGGCGTACATCCCGACGATGCCGATCGATCCCGCGAGCCCGTAGAGCGTCGCCGGCACCGCGGACCACGCATGACCCCGCCGCACCGCGCGTACCGGCACACCGCGCTCGCGGAAGCGCGCGAGCACCCGCTCCGCCGTGCCGCCCGCCGTCCGCACC
>JBOHSY010000534.1:0-8438 GCA_050733355.1 Gemmatimonadales bacterium
CTCGTGCTGAGCGACGCGGCGTTCCGGCGTGCCCTGGCGCGGGCCGGACTCACGGGAGCTTGACGGCGTACCAGCGCGGTTCGGATCCGTCGGGGGTGCCACCGTCCGGCTCCACCAACAGCACGACCTCCCCTTCCCGGAACGCCGGCCGCAGCCGCTTGCCGACGTCGACGGTACCCGCCTGAACCACCGCGCCCGACCGCAACTCCCGGACGGCGTCCACGCCGCGCGCGAGAATCGCCGCCATCGGCTGCGGCCCCGCAAATCCATCCGGCCAGCTCCATCCGGGCCGATGAATCACGCGGCCGTCGCCGCCGCCGGCGAGCAGCCCCACCGCGGCGAGCGCGCCGATCACGCCGTCCTCCGTCCCACCAAATCCCTCGAGGTGAATCCCGGCGGCCGCCGCGATCCGGCGCGCGTCCGCCTGCGGGACCAGCTCGTGCTGGCATCGCGTCCCGAACGCGATGACATCGGGCGGCACCCGCTCGGTGACGCAGAGCCCGGGGTCGCTGCCGGGGACGAGCCACGTCGTCAGCTCCCGCCGGAGCATCGGCAACAGGGCTCGATGCTCGTAGGAGCGGCCGCACTCGATGGCGATCGAGGCCGAGCCGTTCTGACTGGTGTACGGAACCCGCGGATCGACGAGCAGCTGATGGCGCAGGATGAGCGTCGCGTGGCAGCCGGCCGGCAGCCGATCCGCGATCCGCCGGGCGAGCTGGTTCGTGCCTGGTGAATCGATCGTGTCCGTGTCGTCGATACCGATGTACAGCATCGGGCATCAGGATTCGGTACGGCGGGGCGCCCGGAAGTGGAACCACGCAGCGGCACTGATGAAGCCCGCGAGCATTCCGGCGACGACGTAGGTCCATGCCGCGACCGGCAGCCAGGCGGCGAACGGGCGAGTGCCTCCCAGGCCGCCAAATCCGAAGTACTTCGCCGCGCCCCGGACGACGAAGGCGCCGATGTTGGCGAGCGCGCCGGCGGCGACGAACGCCCCGTACAGGCGGGGACCGGCCCGGCCCCAGCGGACGGCGAGATCGAGCAACGGACCAACCAGCAGCACTCCGGTGAGCACACCCACTCCGGGTACGTGGGTCCCCACCAGCCCGAGCCCGGCGACCGTCGCGAGGGCGGACCCGCTCATGATCGTTCCCGCCCACCGCCGCGGCGCGAGGGCGAGTCCCAGCGCGAGCGGGAAGATCGCGAAGACGACGTGATGGCCCGGAATGCCGAGCTTGACGTTGACGAACGTGGTGAGCAGCGCGGCGACGGCGCCGAGTGCGACGAGCGTCGCGAGCTGGAGCTGTGCCGCCTCGGGGTGGAAGCCGAGCGGGCCGACGCGCGACGCTCCGGCGGGACGGGCGTCGGGCGCCAGGGGGATGGAGCGCATGCGGCGGTCCTTTCGGAAGGCGGCGTGTCGCAACAGTGTAGCTGCCGCGCGGGCGATAGGCAACACGCTGCCTATCGGATGTCAGGCCGGCCGTGCAGCCCGGGCGCCACGGGGAATTACGTTGCCCGAAACACCGCCCTGCATGGATGGGGAGGAATGGACTGCAGCCGCTCAGCCTCAGCGACCCTGCGGATACCGGGAGATGCCGAATGCACCCTGCGGGGCGCCGGTGACCTGGGTCATCGTCAGCGGGAATGGAAGTACGTACCAGTTCGCGTGCGAGAAGCACCGCAACGCCATTCTCGTCATCCCACGGAGATCGATCACCTGCGCGCCCTCGGCAATACGGAGCCCCGGTCCCACGGCCGTGATCCGGTTGCCCTCCACCAGCACGACGGGGTTCGCGATCGGCGCGCCGCCGCGCCCGTCGACCGGCCGCGCCGCGCGGATCGCGAGGGCGCTTTGGCGGCGTGGAGTCGGGATGAGCCTGAGGGGTAGCGGGAGTCGATGGGAGAAGGGCGAGCAGCAGGCAGACAGCGGTCGCGGACCGCATAGGCATTCCCCGTTCAAGTGGTGAACGGGGCAGCTAACTGCGCCACCGCTGATGCAAGGGGAACGGTTGCCCCTAGCGCGACACGAGGTCAGGGATACGGCGACGCCGGCACGTCCACATGGGTACTGTCGGTGAACGTGTCGAAGACAGCCCGGACCCAGGTGACTCCTGCGTCGATTGCCGCGACGACACCTTCCACCACGGTAGCGACCGCGGAATCATCGCTGGTCCAGGTGACCGGCGTACCGGCGATCGCGAATCCGTTCGCGTCGGCCACTACGGCCGCCAGCGTATCGACCCCCTGGAAGCCAAGGATGATCGAGTCCGGCGTCACCTCCAGCGACGCCGGAATCTGCCGTACCAGGACCGCGGCGGTGTCGGCCTTTCGCCCTACGACCGCCTCAATGAGCCCGAGGCCGGGACCCACCGAGACGACGCGGCCCGAGGCGTCCACCTTCGCGACGTTCGGATTGAGACTGCTCCAGGTCGGCGCCGACGCGTTGGCCGTGAGCTGCAGCGTGTCGTAGAGCGCGTCGAGCGTGTCGCTCCCGGGCGTTATGCGCACCGTGGCGTTCTTGCCGTTGGGGCCGTTGGCCGAGCCCAGGCTCGGGACCGGCGCAGTGGCGCCATCGCCCTCACACGCGAGCAGAGTGCCGAGAAGCACCGGAAGGACGGATCGGTGGAGGCGAACCAGGAGTGACGGGCGCCGGGACGTGGGCGCGGGCATGACCGACTCCGCGAAGCGAGGGATGTGACGGAATTGGCGGCAGGCAGCTGCACGCCGCATGCCAGATGCGTCTACGGCGACGTGGTCCGCCGGCTGGGCAACGCTGTCGCGGCCGGGCGACGCAAGCTGTCGCCGAACCTCCACAGCCGGACCAGCCCGCCGCGGCGTACGCTATGGTGAAGCGACCAGTGCCTGCTCCACGTCGGCGATGACATCGTCGACGTGCTCGAGCCCCACCGAGATCCGGACCAGCCCCGGCACGATGTTCACCCGGCGCCGCTCCTCCTCGGTGAGCTTCGAGTGCGTGGTCGACGCGGGATGGGTGACGATCGTGCGCGTGTCGCCGAGATTGGGGCTGTGCGACAGGAGCCGCAGCGCGTCCAGGAACCGCCGCGCGCGCGGCAGGCCGCCGCGAACGACGAGCACCACGATCCCGCCGCCCTGGCACATTTGACGCCGGGCCAGCTCGTGCTGCGGATGCGACTCGAGGAACGGGTAGCGCACGACCTCGAGCTCCGGATGCCCATCGAAGTGGCGCGCGAGCGCAAGCGCGTTGGCGCAGTGGCGGTCCATCCGCACGGCCAGCGTCTCGATGCTCTTGGAGATGAGCCACGCGTTGAACGGCGACATGGCGGGGCCGGTGTGGCGCGCGAAGAAGCGGGCGTCCTCGATCAGCTTGGCCGAGCCGACGACGATGCCTCCGATGGCGCGGCCCTGCCCGTCGAGGTACTTCGTCGCCGAATGGATGACGAGGTTGGCGCCGTAGCGGATCGGCTGCTGGAGATAGGGCGTAGTGAAGCAGTTGTCCACCACCAGCGGGATGCCCCGGCTCCGTGCCAGCCCGCCGAGCCACGCGAGGTCCACCAGCTCGAGCCCCGGATTCGACGGCGTCTCGACGAAGATCGCCTTGGTGCTCGGCCGGATCAGATCGGGCCACGAGCCCGGGTCCGTGAGGTCCGCGTAGCTGTGCTCGATGCCCCAGCGCGGGAAGAGCCGGGTCAGGATCTGGTGGGTGGAGCCGAACAGCGCGCGGCCTGCCAGCACGTGATCGCCGGCGGAGAGCATCGAGCCGAGCGCCACGAACACCGCCGCCATCCCCGACGCGGTGGCGATCCCGTCCTCGGCGCCCTCCAGCAGGCAGATCTTCCGGACCAGCTCGTCCGCGTTCGGATTGGAATAGCGGCTGTAGATGTTCCCGCGGATCTCGTCGGCGAAGAGCGCCCGGGCCTGCTCGGCGTCGTCGAAGACGAAGCTCGAGGTGAGATACAGCGGGACGGAGTGCTCGCGCTCGGGCGAGGTCGGAACCTGGGTCCGGATCGCGAGGGTCTCGAAGTGCTGCCCCTCGCCGCTCACGCGCGGCCCCCGGCCGCGGGCGCCGCGGCCGCCGGCTCCACCTCATGGGTGTAGGTGATCGCGGCGGTCTGCTCCAGCACGCGGGCCGCCGAACAGTACTTGTCCATGGACAGTGCCACCGCACGCCCCACCGCCTGCGGGTCGGCCGGGCCGCGCACCGTGAAGTGCACGTGGATGCGGGTGAAGACCGACGGCTCGCCCGGCGCGCGCTCCCCCTCGACGGCCACGGTGACGTCGTCCACGGCCTGGCGCTGCTTCGTGAGGATGCCGACGACATCGATCGCGCCGCAGCCGCCGAGACCCGCGAGCAGCAGTTCCATCGGCCGGGCACCGAGCCCCTGCCCGCCGATGGCCGGCGCGCCGTCGATGGGCACGCGTCCGCCACCCCCGGTCTCCGCGACGAAGTGCACGGCCTCGTTCGCGCGTCGGAGCACGACCCGCATCGTCCGGGGAGCCTCGCTCATCGATTCGGCTGCGGCGTGACCCGCAGGTACGGCTTCTTGGCCACGAAGCCCTTGGGGAACTTGGCGCGGGCGTCGTCGTCCGATAGCGCCGGCGACACGATCACGTCGTCGCCCTGTTTCCAGTCGGCGGGGGTGGCGACGCTGTGCTGGGCGGTGAGCTGGAGCGAGTCGATCACCCGCAGCAGCTCCTCGAAGTTGCGGCCGGTGCTCGCGGGGTAGGTGAGCGTCAGCTTCACCTTGTTGTCGGGGCTCACCACGAACACCGAGCGTACCGTGAAGGTGTCGTTGGCATTCGGATGGATCATGCCGTAGAGATCCGACACGCTCCGATCGGCGTCGCCGATGAGCGGGAAATTGAGGCTCTGTCCGGTCACGTCCCTGATATCGCCCGCCCAGCGGCGGTGCGATTCCACCGGGTCCACGCTCAGGCCGATGACCTTCACGTTGCGCCGCTCGAACTCGGGCTTGAGCGCCGCGACCGCGCCCAGCTCGGTGGTGCAGACCGGCGTGAAGTCCTTGGGATGCGAGAACAGGACGGCCCAGCTCGATCCCTTCCACTCGTGGAACCGCAGCGGCCCCTGCGTCGTGTCGGCGCTGAAATCCGGTGCGTCGTCGCCCAGCCGTATGGTCATCGTGTCCTCTCGCGTTCCGTGGGTGAAGTCTGAAAGACAGCGGCCTCCCGCCACTCGCCGGGAGGCCGCGCGTCGCTCGAGCCGGGCCGATCAGCCCCGTGCCAGCGCGCCGCCTCCGGGAGGGGGCCGGAGCATACAGCAGGCGCGATTCGCCATCCAGCACCGGGACGGGATATGCATATCCGTGAATATTCCCTGGGATCCCCCGAGCGTCAACCCGGTCACTTCGCGCGCTGGAGGCGGCGGACCGCCCGCTGCATTTGGCCGCGGACCTCGCCGCAGCTCATCGCGCCGGGTTGCCGCTGGGTGGCGAACCCCCGATCGCTCGCGGTCGAGACCACCTGCACCAGCCCCTCCCGCTCGGGGCCGAGAATGCGCCGCCGGTCGAGAAAATCGCGGTAGGCGTAGAGCACCGGCTTCGAGTCGAAGCCGCAGGCCATGGCCATGCCCGACGTGATGCCGGTGAGCTTGGCTGCCGCGCGGACCGACTCCTCCTTCTCCTGGGCGACCGCCTCACCCGGCTCGCCGAATGCGCCCGCGAGCAGGACCACCGCTCCGATCCTCATCATCTGTCTCATCGTCACTCGCGACCCCCTGTCAAAGCCATCCCGCCCTCCCGGCCCACTCGCGGATCTCGCGCTGCCGCCGCGCGTAGGCCGCCGGAGGGCGCTCGCGTTCCAGCACGACCACCTCCCGGATCCGCTGCTGCTGCTCCGCGACCGGCGGAAGTCCCACGGCCGCCCGGCGCTCGTCGACTCCCTCCGGATCATCGATCGGCCACGCGCTCATCCGGCCGTCGCGATCCCAATCGAACTGGGTGCCGTACCGCTGCGGCCGCCGCTCCGAGAACGCGATCCGATCCTCGAGCCAGGCCGGATAGGCGGCCGGCACCTCGCCCCGCGCGGCCGCCTGCCGCAGCAACGGGAGGCAGCCGCGCTGGAGCGCCGGGCTGCCGATGGCATGCTGGAGCACGCGCCATGCCGCCTCGGCGCCATCCTCGCCGACCAGTGCCCGCAGGGGCCAGCCGACCTGCTCTACGATGGCCGCGAGCTCGCGTCCGTGGCGCGCGTGCAACTCGGCCATGCGTGGATTGTAGCCCTCGAACAGCGACCGGTCGCGCAGGAGCTCCTCGCGCAGGCGCTCGTCAGCCTCCGCCATGGCGACCAGACGCCGCCGCAACTGGTCACTCGCAACTCGCAACTCGTCACTCGTCACTCGTCACTCGCCAGCCCAATCACGCGGCTCGAGCATCGCCATCAGCTCCGCCTCGATCGATCCCGGCCCGAAGCTGGGCGCGTACTCCCACGCGGCGAGCGGCGGCAGGCTCATGAGCACGCTCTCGATTCGCGCGTTGGTCTGGAGCCCGAAGAGGGTCCCGCGGTCGTGGACCAGGTTGAACTCCACGTAGCGTCCGCGCCGGAGGAGCTGGAGGCGCCGTTCCCGCTCGCCGAAGGGCAGGTCGCGGCGCCGTTCGACGATCGGGCCATAGGCCGCCGGCAGCACGCGTCCCACGTCATCGGCGAACGCGAGCAGCGCGTCCATGCCGAGGCCGCCGTCGCCCGCGCGCACGTTGTCATAGAAGATTCCGCCCACCCCGCGGCGCTCCCGCTCCCGGTGCAGGTTGACGAAATATTCGTCGCACCAGCGCTTGAACCGCCGGTAGAAGGCCGGATGGTGCCGGTCGCAGAGCTCCCGCAGCGTCTGATGGAAGTGGACCGCGTCGTCCCGGAACGGGTACGTCGGTGTAAGATCGGTGCCGCCCCCGATCCAGGCGTCGAGCACCGCGCCCCCCGGCGAGGTCACCTCGAAGTACCGCACGTTCAGGTGCACCGTCGGCACCATCGGGCTTCGCGGGTGCAGCACGACGCTCATGCCCGTTACGAAGAAGCGCGCGGGCGCCCCTGACGGGAGCTCGGCGCCGAGCCGGTGGGCGAGCGCGGCGGGGAACTCGCCGTGCACCGCGGAGCGGTTGACGCCGGCCTTCTCGAACGTGCGCCCCTCTGCCAGCACGCGGGTGACACCGCCGCCGCCTTCCGGGTGGTGCCACGGGTCCTCCGCGAACCCGCCGCCGCCGTCGAGCCGGCCGACGAACGCGGTGACGTCGTCGTGGAGCCGTTCGATCCACGCCGACGCCGCCGCGCGCCGGCTGGTCAGTTCCGCCATTCCTTCACCGCGTCGACGAAGGCGCGGGCGTGCGCCACCGGGACGTCGGGCAGGATCCCGTGTCCCAGGTTGGCGATGTGGCCCCGGCCGCCGAATGCCGCGAGCATGTCCCGGGTGCGGCGCTGGATCTCCGCCGGCGGCGCGTAGAGCCAGCAGGGATCGAGATTGCCCTGCAGCGCGACCGGAAACGGCGCGGCGCGGCGGTTGGCGGCGGCCGCCTCGGTCTGCCAGTCGACGCCGAGCACGTCGGCGCCGGTGGCGCGCGCGATTTCCTCGAGCGCCCAACCGGCGCCCGGTGCGAAGGCGATCACCGGCACGCCCGCGGCCTTGGCGGTGCGCACGGCCTCGGCGAGATACGGGAGCGCGAACGTCCGGAAGTCGTCGGGCCCGAGCGCGCCGGCCCACGACTCGAACAGCTGCACCACCTGCGCGCCGGCTGCGACCTGCGCGCGGAGGAACGCGCCCACCGCGCGCGCGAGCCGTCCGAGCAGTGCGTGCGCATCGTCGGGCCGCTCGAGCAGGAATCGCTTGGCCACGGCCCAGGTCCTGGAGCCGCCGCCTTCGAGCATGTAGCTCGCCAGGGTCCACGGCCCGCCGGCGAACCCGATCAGCGGTACCCGCCCTTCGAGCTCACGCCGCGCCAGCCGGACGGCGTCGAGCACGTGGGCGAGCGACTCTTCCGGCGCCACGTCGCGCAGCCGCGCCAGGTCGGCCGGCGCGCGGAGCGGCTCGGGGAAGCGCGGCCCGACGCCCTCGTCCACCGTCAGCCTCATCCCCATGGCCTGCGGAATCACCAGGATGTCGCTGAAGATGATCGCCGCGTCCACCCCCACGAGGTCCACCGGCTGGAGGGTCACCTCCACCGCCAGCTCGGGCGTCCCGACCATCGTGAGGAAGTCGGTCCGCTCGCGGACCCTGCGGTATTCCGGGAGATACCGACCGGCCTGCCGCATCATCCAGACGGGGGGCCGCTCCACCGCCTCGCGGCGGCAGGCACGCAGGAGAAGATCGTTCATCGCGAATGAAGTTAGCGCGGTTTGGCGAGCGTTCGGATGCGGGCGGCGACCGCCGTTACGGTCGGACGGTTGGCAACGCCGGCGGGCGCCCAGCCGGCGGCGCGTGCGGCGGCCGCGGTGGTCGGCCCGATGGCCACGAG
>JBOHSY010000535.1:0-2680 GCA_050733355.1 Gemmatimonadales bacterium
GCAGCTCGGCCTCCACGTCTCCGAGCTGCTCGAGTCGCTCGCCGGCGGGCCCGACGTGCAGCCGGCAGGGATGCACCCGGACTACGGCCCGCTCTATCGCGTCACCGGTGTAACGGCCACCGGCCGAGCCGTCACCTTAACCGCCCAGGCCGACCGGCTGCCGCTGACGCTGGTCGAGCTGGCGGCTGATCCAGCGGCGCCTCTCGCAGCATGAACGCCAGCGCGCTCCCACCGGGGCGAGGGCTCCTCCGGTGCGCTGCAGATCGCGACCGCCGGAACCCGGCGCCTTTCGAGGCGAGCTTCGTCGCTTCCGCTAAGGCCGCGCCGGTTTCCGACGCGCGATCTGATGCGCCCCTCCGAAGCCCTCACCCCGGCGGCTCGCGCGCCTGGCTAGTCTGGCGCGGCGCTCTTGGAGATCACCGCGCAGGCGATCCGGTCTCCGGCGTTGCCGGACGGCTGGGTCTTGTAGTCGTCCGGCTTCGCGTGGATCACCAGCGCGGACCCGTCGGCGTCGAGCAGCGGCGCGTCGCCGCCGGAAAGGGTGACCTCCGGGTTGTACACCTGGTCGCGCAGCACGCCATTCCCGGAAATCTCCCGGTTCGGCATGTCGCCGGCGTGCGGGCCGCGCGTGGCCAGGTACCCATGCTGACGTTCGCGCGGCGCGTAATGCCCGCCCGCCGACTCGAACGTGGGCGCCTCGCACCGGCCGGTCTCGTGAATGTGGAACGCGTGCTCTCCGGGCGGGAGCCCACTCACGTTGGCGTCGATCAACACGCCGCGGCTCGTCTGCATGAGCGACGCCGTGCCGATCTCGTTCCCCTTTGCGTCCACAAAGGTGGCGCGGGTCGTCGCGACGCTCGCCGTCTCGACGCCTGCCGTATCCTGGGCCGCCGCCGGGACGGCGACCAGCCCGGCGCCCAGCGCCAGGAATATCGTGAGTCTCATGAGTCCGTCCCTCTCCTTTCGTGCCTCCACCGCCAATGCGTTCGACCTGCAGGAGGGTAGCTCCACCGCGCCCGCAGGCTCGGTGACGGCGAGCACGATATGACGATCGACCTCCGCCCCCGCCAGCTCCTGGAGAAGTACACCGCGCTCGTCGGCGCGCTGCTGCTCGAGCACGGCGACGCGCTGCTCGAGTTCGAGGTGCCGCCGGGCGAGCGGACGCTCTGGGGTGCGGAACGGGTGAAGCTAGTGCTCACCGCCGAGGCGCTCGACGAGGACCCCGACGCCGAGCTGCTGGCGCTCGGCAGCCCCCTGTTCGAGCGGCTGGTCGCGGCGATCCGGAGGCGCGGCGTCCGGGAGCTCCGCGGGTTCGTGCCGCCCACGCTGGATCCGTCGCCGGACGAGATCCCGCTCCCCGCTCATCTCGACGCGACCACGGCGGAGACCGACGCGGTCGAGGTCGCGGTGCTGCCGGTGGGCCGGCTGCTTGCGCGGGTGGCGATCCAGGCCGGGCCGAGGCTGGAGGAGCGGCTGCTGGAGTCGGAGCTGGTGGACCTCTCGACCGGCGTGCCTCTCCCCGGTGGCATCGTCGAGGCGGAGCCGCCGCCGGGCACCGCCGCACCGCAGGGAGTAAGAGAAGCGCGGATGAGACCGGTGGGCGAGCTCATGCCGTTGCTCTTTGGGCGGCTGGAGAGTCAGCTGGCCGACGACCTCGCTCGGCTTCGCGTCGAGGCCGAGGTCGCGCTTTCGTCCGAGCTCACGCGGCTGGACCGGTACTACCGGGCCATCATCGATGAGCACGAGGAGACGAAGGGCGAACAGGAGGACACGACGGACGCCGTCGCGGCATTCGAGAGTGAGCTCGAGCGACGCAAGGACGAGGAGCGGCACCGCTACCAGGTCCGCGTCACCGTGCACCCCCTCCAGATGGTGGAATGGCGGATGATGGCTCAGCGCGCCACCTGGCGGCTCAAGAGCGACTTGGGCCACGAGGCGACGCTGGCCGCCACCCGGCTGCTCTCGGGCGACGCGACCTGGACGCTCCGGTGCCCGGGCTGCGGCGCCGAGCCGCACGAGGTGCGCGTCTGCCGGAACGGACACACCGCGTGCGAGCGGTGCAGCGACTGGTGCGCGGTGTGCGGCGCGGCCGACTGCCGCTCCCACGGGATCGCGGTGTGCGCCACCGGCGACCATTCGGTCTGCGGCGAGCATGCGCGCACCTGCGATTCCTGCGGCAACGGCCACTGCACCGATCACTCCGCGCGGTGCGACGCGGCGCGCCATGAGGTCTGCCCGCTCTGCGCCATCTCGTGCGCCCGGTGCAGCGCGGCGATCTGCAAGCAGCACGGCGTTCGCACCGCGGACGGCGCGCCCAAGGGCCCGCGCTGGCTCTGCACCGACTGCGCCACCGTCTGCGAGGGCGGCACGAGCGAGCCGGTGGGCGTGGACGAGGTGGTGCGCTGCTCCACCTGCGAGCGGAACGTCTGCCGGCTGCACCAGACCGCGTGCGCGGTGGACAACCTGATCCACTGCTCCCGGCATCTGCGGCGATCGGACGCGAGCGGGCGGATCGTCTGCGAGCAGCACCGCGACACCTGCGCCGAGGAGCCGGGCGCCGTGCTCGCGACCGACGAGGTGTTTCCCTGCGCGACCTGCGGGTCGCACGTCTGCCACCGGCACAGCGCCACCTGCAACGAGGAGGTGGCGGACGTGCGGCACTGCTCGAGCCACATGGCGC
>JBOHSY010000536.1:0-1464 GCA_050733355.1 Gemmatimonadales bacterium
GTGGCGGACGTCCGCCACTGCTCCCGCCACCTGGCGCCGCTGGCCGACCGCGCGGGGGCGCCGGTGTGCGAGCAGCACCGGACCACCTGTCAGGTGGACGGGCTGGCGTTCTCGCTCACCGGCACCCAGCCATGCGCGGTGTGCGGAAAGCTCGCGTGCGAAAAGCACCGGGAGGGCTGCACGTGGTGCGGGCGGCTGGTCTGCAGGAAGGACGTGCACGAGGGACGCTGCCGCACCTGCGCCAAGCTCGCCGCCACCGCCGACCCGGCCGACGAGCTGATCCAGGCCGCGCTCGCCGCCAACGGGGGCTCGCCGCCCAGGGCGAAGAGCTGGAGGACGTCGCGCGACGCCTCGGGCACGGTGGTGGAGCTGGACCTCGGCTGGACCCGGAAGCTGGTCTTCGGCGTCCTGCATGGGGAGACCACGCCGGCGACGGTGGTGCAGCACAGCGCGTTCGGGACCAAGCGCGTGCGTTAGTCGCGCCGTTAGCTTTGGCGCTCGCGGCGAGGCGGGGGCTCCGCCGGGGCGCTTCCCAACGCGTAGGTCGGAGCCCGGGCAAACCGCGCCCGGTCTCCTCCCCGCGTTCTAACCTAACGCGCCCCTCTGGAGCCCCCGCCTCGCCGCGAGCGTCCGCCGGGCGCCGTACGCACAAGCCCTGGTGCTTCGTGTCCCAACCACCGCTCGATCCACCCGAAGTCACTCGCGCGGCACTCGCCGCCCAGCTCCACGCGCTCGGCGTCGAGGACGCGGGCGTGCTCCTCGTCCACACGTCCTACCGCGCGGTGCGGCCGGTCGAAGGCGGCCCCGCGGGGCTGATCGATGCGCTGCGCGACGCGCTCGGCCCGGCCGGGACGCTCGTCATGCCGGCGTGGGGCGGCGGCGACGACCGGCTGTTCGACCCCGCGATAACGCCGGCCGCGCCCGACCTGGGCGTCGTGGCCGACACCTTCTGGCGGCTGCCCGGCGTGCTACGCAGCGCGCACTGCTTTGCCTTCGCCGCGGTGGGGGCCGGGGCCGTGCGGGTCACCGCCGACCCGCTCCCGCTGCCGCCGCACCAGCCCGCGAGCCCCGTCGGGCGGGTGCACGAGCTGGACGGTCAGGTGCTCCTCCTCGGCGTCGGTCACGACGCGAACACCACGCTGCACCTGGCTGAGCTGCTCGCCGGGGTTCCGTACCGGGTGCCCCGATACTGCACGGTGCCCGGCCCGGACGGCCGCGCGCTGCGCATCGACTACGGCGAGAACGACCACTGCTGCCAGCGCTTCGCCCTGGCCGACGACTGGCTGCGCGAACGCCAGCTCCAACGCGAGGGACGTGTCGGGGACGCGCACGCGCGGCTGGTGCGCGCGCGGGACGTGGTCGCCGTGGCCCGCGAGCACCTCGCGGGCGAACCGCTCGTGTTCCTGCACCCGGCGGACGCCGGGTGCGCGGAGTGCGACGAGGCCCGGCGGTCGCTGGGCTGAG
>JBOHSY010000537.1:0-4679 GCA_050733355.1 Gemmatimonadales bacterium
ATGCCGCACTGGCCGGACTGGGACCGGTTGGCGAGCTGCTCGTCGGCGCGGCCGCCCGATTCGGCGCCGCCGCGCCCGCCAGCGCGGAGGCGATGAACGCCGCCGTCACCGCCGCGCTCCGGGCGCTGGCGCGGTTCGGTACCGCGCTTCGCGACGAGCTCGAGCCGGAGGCCGACTGGACGCGCGCCGCCCTGGGCGAGGACTGGTTCGAGCGCCGGGTGCAGGAGGCGTACGCAGTGCGGTCGAGCGTCGCCGAGCTCGCGCGCTGGGCTGACCAAACGCTCGAGCAGACGGCGGGCGCGTTCGCCGCCGCCGCCCCGGCGAGACCGCGCGCGGGTAGCGATCTCGCCGGTGCCCAGGCGCGCGCGATCGCCGGGCTCGCGTCGCCGATACGCCGCGCGATCCGCTCCCCGGTGGCCGTGGAGGGATGGGCGCTCTACGCCTCCAGCGTCGACGCGGACACCGATCCGCGCTGGCTCCGCCGGCTGGGCGATGCCGCCGGCCGCCTGGCGGTCGACGTGGGCCTCCACGCACGCGGGATGGCCCCGGCCGATGCCGCGCGGCTGCTGACCGGTCGGGCCGGGATGACGGCAGCGGCGGCGGGGCGCGAGGTCCGACGCGCGGCGGCGCACCCGACCCGTGGGCTCGCCGCCGCGGCGGGGTATCGCGACATCGTGCGATTGCGTCAGGCGTACGAGGCGTCCGGGGGCGCCGCGGGGCGAGACGCCTTTCACGCCGCCCTGCTCCGATACGGCGCGCTGCCGCCCGGCCTCGCCGGGTGGGGACTGGGTCTCGACGGCTGAATGGGTGACGCGAATCATGTCGGCGGCCCGGCCGCCGATGTATGCTGTCGTCTTCGGCAACCGGAGCATGCCATGATCCGATCCCTGGCTCGTCCGCTGGGACTCCTCGCACTCGCCGCGTGCGGGTCGGGCGTCGTGTCGGGCAGCGGCCGACCGTCCGCCCAGCAGTTCACCCGCGAGGTGCGCGCGGTTCCCGCCCGCCTCGTGCAGGCCGCCGTCACCACCTTCGGCCGCTACGGCATTCCGATCGCCGAGGCCGACGAGCCCGGCGGCCGGGTGCGAACCATGCCCGCCAATCTCCGCGCGCTCGCGCGCCGTTTCGATGAGGCGCCGCTGAGCTGTCCGCAGGGAACTCCGCGTGCGACGTCGGTGCCGGTCCGGTTCGACGTCCGGGTCCGGCGCACGAACGACGGCAGCGCGCTCTCGATCGAGACGCAGCGCGAGGGCGACAGCGGGTGCGTCGTCCGGGCGGCGTTCGTGTCCACGCTGCTGGATGAGATCGCGCGCGCCGCGGGCGATTCCTGAGCCGGCGAGACCGCTCGCCTCTGGCGCGCGCGCGCTCATGCGGACATTTTTCACGATGTGAAGATCACGGTCCTCACCTACCTCGACAGCACCGACGAGAACTCGAAGGACTACGATCCCGTGGTGCCTCAGGTGGCGCGGACGCTGCGCCGTCTCGGACACCGCGTCTCCATTCTCGGCGTCCACAACGACGTCAAGCGCCTCATCACCGGACTTTCCCGCCGCAAGCCCGACCTGGTCTTCAACCTGATGGAGATGTTCGGCGACAATCTGTTCGGCGACGTTCCCATCGCCGGGCTGCTCGACCTGCTCGGCCTCCGATACACCGGCAGCGGTCCCGGCGAGCTCTACCTGAGCCAGGACAAGGCGCTCAGCAAGAAGCTGCTCGCGTATGAGGACATCCTGTATCCGCGGTTCGCGGTGCTGAACCGCGAGTCGGAGCTCGAGACCGGCGGCAACCTGCGCATGCCGCTCTTCGTGAAGCCGCTCCGCTCCGACGCGTCGCTCGGGATCGGCCGCAAGTCGCTGGTGCACGACGCGCTCCAGCTCATGCGCCGCTTCGCCGCGATCCGAGAGGAGCTGGGCGACGCCGCGATCGCCGAGGAGTACATCGAGGGTCGCGAGTTCTACGTGGGAGTGCTGGGCAACTCGCCGCCCAGGGCGTTGCCGCCGGTGGAGGTGGACTTCACCGGCTTTCCCGAGGGCCAGCCCAAGGTGCTCGACAGCCGTGCCAAGTGGGAAAGCCGGAGCGCCGAGTACAAGGGGACCAAATCGGTGATCGCCACGCTGCCCGACGAGCTGCGCGCGCGGCTCCAGAAGGTGGCGGTGGACGCCTACCGGGCGGTGCGGGTCCGGGACTACGGCCGGGTGGACCTGCGACTCACCGACACGGGGGACATCTACGTGCTCGAGGTGAACGCCAGCTGCTACCTCGAGAAGTCGGCCGAGTTCGCGATGGCCGCCGCGGCGGGCGGATTCGACTACCCGCGTCTGATCGAGCGAATCCTCAACCTCGCCACCGAGCGGTACGAGGGCCGGCGTGGCGGCTCGCCCGCGGGCAAGCTCCGCGAAACGGCTTGACCGGGGGCGGTGGGGCGGTAGAGGCGCCCTTACCGCCTCTACGGCAAGTACGTCCCCCGGTGCACATGGTTCATCGCGAGCGCGGTGACAAAGGTGGTGAGGCCGGTGGCCGCGGCGGTCTCGTCGCCCGCGTGGTAGCCAAGTTCCAGCGCCCGGGCGCGGCCGGCCAGGTGCCGCACCAGTACCCGGGTACGCTCGGGAAAGTGCCCCGTCCAGCGATACACGTTCTCCATCAACGAGCGTTCCAGCCGGACGAGCAGATCGGCTGCGGGCTGCTTGCCGTCCGCTGCGGCCTCGTCGCCTGACGACTCGAAGATCGCGCGGAGCGCGCCGTCCAGCCCGGGGGGGAAGTCCGGGCTCCGATCCACTCCCAGGTCCTCGTAGTAGTCCGCGACCGAGTAGCCGATGTCACCCACGTCCTCGTCCAGCTCCGCCGTGGTCACGAGCGGGTCGCGGGCGGTGATCTGCCCCATTACGCGAGCGCAGTAGGAGAGCTTGGCGAGCGCTTCCGGCCAGCTCTCGTACTCCTTCTGCCAGGCGAACCCCGGCGTCATCCACACCGCGAACGTCTCGGCCCAGTCTTCGTCGGGGTGCTTCTGGGCGTACCATCCGGGAAGGTGGCGCACGAAGCGCCGGCTGAACGGCTCGGGGCGGTAGTCGTCGTCGTACGGCTGGGTGATGGACCCGAACCGGCGGACCCATTCCTCGTCATCGTACAGGCGGTAGGCATAGCTCACCACGTGGCCCATCTCGTGGCGGAGGTAACGGAGGATGTCGGCCCGGTTGAACCCCTCCACGTGGCCGGTTTGCTCCTCGTGGAGCGCCGTCAGCTCGGGCCGGGCCAGGTAGAAGGGGATGGCGATGGCCACCGTCTCGAACGGCGTGCCCCACTCGGTCGAGAGGTAGAACCGGGGACGGAGCCGGGTCAGTCCCGCCTGCCGGAGCTCCTCCTCGAACTCCCCGACGATCGGCTCGAGCCGGGTGCCGGCGATCGTCAGCCCGAGGTCGCGGATGGGGGTCGACCAGAGATTGGACTCGCGAAAGGCGGTCGGCGGGGTGGTCATGCCGCAAACATATATTCCACGCCGATGACTGGCACCCGCGCGCTCCTGCTGCTGAACCCACGGGCACGTCGGGGAGCAGACGCGGGTGCCGACGCGGCCGAGCGGCTCCGGGAGCCTGGACTCGACCTCACCGTCGTGGAGATCCGCTGCCCGGCGGGTCTTACCCAGCTGGTGCCCTGGCACGCTCCAGGGCTGGACCGCGTGCTCGTGATCCGGGTGATCGATCTCGGGCGGGTGAACGACCGGTTCTTCACCACCGCGAGCCTCATGCGCCGCTGGGGCCGGCTCGCGATCCGGACGGTGCAGATCGTCGTGCCGCGAATCCTGGACCTCCTCTGTCGGTGATACCGCGGACCGTCAAGGGACTCTCGCTGGTGTCGTTCTTCAACGACATCGCGAGCGAGATGGTGTACCCGCTCCTCCCCGCGTTCGTCACCGGCACGCTCGGCGCGGGACCGCTGGCGCTCGGCGTGCTCGACCGCGCCGCCGACCTGAGCTCCGCCGTCGTGAAGTGGCTGAGTGGCAGGCTGGCGGACCGCCCCGGTTGGCGGCGGCCGCTGATCCTGGGGGGATATCTGACCGCGGTGCTGGTGCGGCCGCTGATCGCCGTCGCGAGCGCGGCGTGGCAGGTGATCGGCTTCCGCGTGATCGACCGGGTGGGGAAGGGGCTTCGCACGCCTCCCCGCGATGCCCTCATCGCGCAGGTCACGCCGGCCCCGCTGCGAGGCCGGGCGTTCGGGTTCCACCGCGCCGCCGACCACATCGGCGCGGTGCTCGGCTCCGTGCTGGCGTGGGTGCTACTCGAGGCCGGCGCCGACGTGCCCGGCGTCATCGGGTGGAGCGCGGCGCCGGGGGTGGCGGCGGTGCTGGTGCTGGCGGTGGTACTGCCCCGGGAAGAGCAGAAGCGCTTCGGCTCTTCGGCTCCTCCCCCCGCAGATGCCGCGGGCAAAGTCTTCTGGGCTCCGGTTGCCGCGCTCACCCTGCTCGCCGCGATGCAGATCCCCGAGGCGCTGCTCCTGCTCCGCCTCCAGGAGCGGGGCGTGGCCGTGCCCCTCATCCCGCTGGTCTGGGGAGCGCTGCACGTAGCGCGGAGCGCCGCGTCCTATCCGGGCGGCCGGCTCGCCGACCGCGTCGGGGCGCGGCGCACCATCGCGGCCGGCGGCACGCTCTTCGCCGCGGTGGCCGTGGGCCTGGCCCTGGATGCCGG
>JBOHSY010000538.1:0-6970 GCA_050733355.1 Gemmatimonadales bacterium
AGTCGGGGCGCGCCGTTTACGACCGCCCCGCTGCTCGCGCTGTTGTCCACCACCACGACCAGCGCGCTCGGCGCGTGGCCCGGCGCCCCGCGGGCGGGCACGGTGGGGCCGGCGGCCGCCAGCACGAGCAGCACGATGAGCGCGGTGCGAAGGATGAGCAGCAGCCAGTTCTGGAGCTTGAGCCGCCGCTGGTGCTCCTGGGTGGCGGCGATGAGATACCGCACGGCCGGGAAGACGACGGTGGGCGGCTCGCGGCGCTGCAGCAGATGCAGCAGGATCGGAATACCCGCCGCGACGAGCCCCGCGAGCAGCCACGGGTGCAGGAAACCGATCATGCGGTGCGGGTCATGCCGGGCGGCCGTCGGTGACGTGGTGGAGCACGGTCCCGAACGGAGTGTCGGTGCGCACCGCGTGATAGGCGATCCCGCGGCGGCGGCACTCGAGCCGCCATCCCGCGATCGCGTGCTCGACCGTGTCGCGGAACGCGTTGGCCCAGTCCTTCGGCCGGACGACGACGGCGGCGCGGGTCTCGGGGTCCTCGAAGCGCGCCTCCGCCGGTCCGTGCAGCGCGATTTCCGCGGGATCCATCACGTGCAGCACGATCACCTGGTGCCCGCGGTGGCGGAGGAACCGGAGCGCCTTGAGCGCGAGCGCGCGGTCGAGCAGCAGGTCCGACACGAAGACCACGAGCCCGCGCCGGCGGAGATGGTCCACCACCCGCCGGAGCGCCGGTTCGGCGGCGGTGCCCTGCCCCGGACGGAGGCCCTCGAGCGTGGCGAGCAGCTGGCGCCAGTGCGCGAGCCGGGCGCGGGGCGGGGTGACGGCGCGGACGTCCTCGTCGAAGGTGATCAGGCCGGTGGCGTCGCGCTGCCGGAGCAGCACGAGCGCGAGCGCCGCGACGAGCCGCTGGGCGTAGGCGAGCTTGGGAAGCACGAGGTCGGGGTCGCCGCTCCACGCCATCGAGCGGCTCGCGTCCAGCACCAGCATCGCGCGAAGGTTGGTCTCTTCCTCGAACTGCTTGACGTAATACCGGTCGTTCCGGCCGACGATCTTCCAGTCCACGTAGCGGAGATCGTCGCCCGGCTGGTACATGCGGTGCTCGGCGAACTCGACCGAGAAGCCGCGGCGCGGCGAGCGGTGCAACCCGGCCAGAAAGCCCTCGACCACGCCCTCGGCGACCAGCTCGAGTCCGCCGAGGCGGGCTACCTCCATCGGATCGAGCAAGTCCAGCCGGGTGCGCGCCGCGGGCGCATCCATGCGTATCATCGCGGGCGCAACGTACTGGCCCGTCACTGCCCAAGTCAACGCGCGCGCGGGGCTATGTTTCCCCGGGGCCGGCGGCGGCGAGCGCACCTGAAACCGGGGTGTCCGGCGCGCCGTAGCGAGGCCGGTTCCCCGACCTCAGGATGCTGCATGCGACGTTTCACTCTGCTCTTCGCTCTCGTCTTCCCGATGGCTCGGGTCGCGGCGGCGGCAGCGCAGGCCCCCCGCCCGGCCCGCGCGCCGGCTACCAGCGCGGCCGCAAGGGCGGCCGCCACGATCACCGCCGCCGACGTCACCCGCCGGATCGGCCTCATCGCCGATGACTCGATGCTGGGCCGGGACACCCCGAGCCGCGGCCTCGAGCTCACGGCGCAGTACGTGGCCGACGAGTTCCGGCGCCTGGGCCTCAAACCGGGCGGGGACGAGGGCACCTTCATGCAGCGCTACGCCATCACGCGCCGCAAGGTCGACATCGACAGCTCGGCCGTGGTGCTCCGCGGCGCGGGCGGCGAGTCGCGCTTTCCGCTGAACGCCACCGCCCGACTGGCGCAGGGCAGCGTGCCCGCCACGCCGGTCACCGGCAACCTGGTGTTGTTCGGTGGCGCGGTGTCCGCCGGGGACGCGGCCAAAGTGCCGTTCAAGGGCCGGGTCGTGCTCGTGGTCGCGGACCAAGCGCGTGAAGGCACCCAGGCGCTGCTCCGCGATCTGGTCCTCGGCGGCGCGGGGGCGATTCTGCTCCCGAGCGGAGCGGACTCGGTCACGTTCGCCAGCCGGCTGGCGGGTCAGACCCGCGAACGGACCGCGGTGGATCTGGGCGACGGACAACCGCCGATCCTGCTGGTGCTCGGCCGGAAGCTGGCCCCGGCGCTCGTGCCGGCGGGCGTGGACCTGGCGCAGACCCGTGCGTCGACGTCGCCCATCACTCGAGAGCTCGCCGACGTGAGCGCGGAGGTGGCGCTCCGCGAGATCGTCGTGTCGAGCGAGACCGCGCCCAACACGATCGGCATCCTCGAGGGCACCGACCCGAAGCTCAAGCACGAGTACGTGCTGTTCACCGCGCACATGGACCACATCGGCATCACGCCGGGCGCCGCCGACAGCATCAACAACGGCGCGGACGACGACGCATCGGGCACCGCGGGCGTGATCGAGCTGGCCGAGGCGTTCAGCCAGCCGGGCGCCCGGCCCAGGCGGTCGCTCGTGTTCATGACGGTGAGCGGCGAGGAGAAGGGGCTCTGGGGCAGCCACTACTGGAGCGAGCACCCCACGCTGCCGATCAAGGACGTCGTCGCCGACATCAACATGGACATGATCGGGCGGAATTGGCCCGACACCATCGTGGCCATCGGGCGCGAGCACTCCGACCTCGGTGCGACGCTCGCGAAGGTCAACCGGCAGCACCCCGAGCTCCGCATGACCGCCCTCGACGACCGGTGGCCGGAGGAGCGCTTCTACTTCCGCTCGGACCACTACAACTTCGCGCGCAAGGGCGTGCCGATCCTCTTCTTCTTCAACGGCGTGCACGAGGACTATCACCAGCCCTCCGACGCGCCGGCCAAGGTAAACGCCGAGAAGGAGTCGCGGATCCTGCGATTGGTGTACTACCTGGGGAGCGCGGTGGCGAACAGTGCTCAGCGGCCCAAGTGGAATCCAGACAGTTACAGGGAAATAGTGGAAGAGCAGTAATCACCCAGGCGGTAAGCCGGTAGAGACGGTAAGGGCGGTAGGGTTTGGTTGTTGAGTACGGAAGGCTGTCAGGCGCATTCGCCCGGCGGCCTTCTCGCTTTGCCGCCAGACCTTACCGCCTCTGCCGCCGCTACCGCCTCTACCGCCCTTACCGCCTACTTTGCAGCATGACCACCCCATCCCTCGACGACTTTCATGCGTTCCGCACCCGGATGAACGACTTGATCACCGGGAGGAGCAATCTCACCATCAACCGGTTCTTTGCGCTGGACAGCCGGGCTTATGACGCCGGCGCCATCGGCGTCAAGAACAAGGAGATGCTCGGCCTGGTGGCGTCGCTCGTGCTGCGATGCGACGACTGCATCACCTACCACGTGGTAAGGTGTGTGGAGGAGGGAGCGACGGACGAGGAGTTGTTCGAGGTGTTCGCGGTCGGGCTGGTGGTCGGCGGCAGCATCGTGATACCGCACTTGCGACGGGCGGTAGCGCGGTTGGAGGGGATCAGGGACGCCGGGAGGCGGTAAGGGCGGTAGAGACCTTACCGACTACTCACTCCCCTTACTTCCTCGTCAGCAGCACCCCGAGCACGATCAGTACCGCACCGCCGCCTTGGAGCGGGACGAGTCGTTCCCCCAGTATCCCCCACGCCACCAGTGCAGCAACCACGGGCGTAACGCACAGGTAGATCGCGGTGCGGCTGCTGCCCACCCGCGCCACGCTCGCGTTCCATAGGAAGTAGGCCACGCCGAGCGACAGCACCGACGCGTAGGCGAGCGACTCCCATGCCACCGGAGGCACCGCGGCCCAGTCGAGCGCGAGCATCCCGGGGAGCCCGGCGAGCACCAGACCGGGCGTGCCCGTGAAAGTCGTGTACGCGGTGACCGCGAGCGGTGACAGGGTCTTCGGGAGCTTCCGCAGGCCGAGCGTGTACGCCGACCAGCAGAGGGTGGCCGCGATCGCCAGCAGGTCGCCGTGGAGCGTGGTGGCGGTGAAGGCGATGCCACGCGCGGCCACTACCAGCCCCACGCCGAGCGTGGCGATCGCGATCCCCCAGCGCATCCGCCGGGTCGTGGGCTCGATGCCGGTGACATGGCCCAGCGTGGCGACCATCGCGGGCATGGTGCTCAGGATCAGCGCGCAGTTGGTCGCGCTGCTGAGCACGAGCGCGAGGGTGAACGCGAGCTGATACAGCGTGTTCCCGAGGAGCCCGAGCGTCATGAGCGGCCAGAACGCCCCGGCCGGGATCGCCACCCGCCCCTCCCGCCAGCGAAGCAGAGCCCACAGGAGCAGGCACGCCACCCCGAAGCGAACCGCGGTGTAAGCCAGCGGCGGCATCGCCTGGAGCCCGAGCTTCATGACGGTGAAGTTCGCGCCCCAGATGAGGGTCACGAGGAGCATGCCCAGGTCGGCGGACGATGCCCGGGCGGCAGAGGGCGGGAGCGGGCGGGAGGGGGCGGGAGCGGAAGTGGTCACGGTGCAACGATAACAGCCCGCGGAAGTGCGTCGTTCCGCTCCCGACCTCTCCCGCCTTCTCCCTCCCTCTCCCGCCTATATTCCCGCCCATGTCCCAGTCCCGCATTCGCAACTTTTGCATCGTCGCACACATCGACCACGGCAAGTCCACTCTCGCCGACCGCCTCATCGAGACCACCGGCACGCTCGAGAAGCGTCAGATGCGCGAGCAGGTGCTCGACACCATGGATCTGGAGCGCGAGCGCGGGATCACTATCAAGCTGAATGCCGTGCGGATGCTCTACACCGGGCGTGACGGCATCGAGTACGAGCTCAACCTGATCGACACTCCGGGCCACGTGGACTTCACCTACGAGGTCTCGCGGTCACTCGCCGCGTGCGAGGGCGCGATCCTGGTGGTGGACGCGTCCCAGGGTATTCAGGCGCAGACGCTCTCCAACCTGTTCCTCGCGCTGGACGCCGGGCTCGAGATCATCCCGGTCCTCAACAAGATCGACCTCCCCGGCGCCGAGCCCGAGCGGCGCGCCAAGGAGATCATCGACCTGATCGGGGCGAAGCGGGACGAGATCCTCGCGGTCTCCGCCAAGGAGGGCACCGGTGTCCCGGATCTGCTCGAGGCGGTGGTGGCGCGAGTGCCGCCGCCGCGCGGGCGCGAGGACGCGCCGCTCCGGGCGCTGATCTTCGACTCCTACTACGACAAGTACCGCGGCGCCGTGCCCAGCGTGCGCGTCGTGGATGGCGTGCTGGCCCAGGGAATGGAGATCGCCTTCGGCTCACACCCGGAGGACGTCTATCGCGTGGACGAGGTCGGCTACCTCCAGCTCGGCCAGCGGCGTACCGAGCGGCTCGAGGCCGGTGAGGTGGGCTACGTCGTCGCGAGCCTCCGCGGCGTGCGCGATGCCCGCGTGGGCGACACCATTCTCGACGCGGCAAACCGCGCCACGGAGCTCCTGCCCGGCTATCGCGACGTGAAGTCGATGGTGTTCGCCGGCCTCTACCCGACGGACTCCGAGCAGTATGAGTCGCTCCGCGACGCACTGGAGAAGCTCACGCTCAATGACGCGAGCCTTCATTACGAGCCGGAGTCGTCCACCGCGCTCGGCTTCGGGTTCCGCTGCGGCTTTCTCGGTCTGCTCCACATGGAGATCGTGCAGGAGCGGCTCGAGCGCGAGTTCGACCTCGATCTGATCACGACGGTGCCGACGGTGGAGTACCACGTGTACCAGACCGACGGCGAGATGCTGCTGCTGGAGAACCCGACCAACCTTCCCGACCCCGCCGAGATCTCCCGGATCGAGGAGCCGTACGTGAAGGCGCGGATCATGGCGCCCGCCGACTACATCGGAGGGATCATGAAGCTCGGGCAGGAGCGGCGCGGGGTGTACCACGGGATGCACTACATCGATCCCACCCGCGTCGAGTTCGACTTCGAGTTCCCGCTGGGCGAGATCGTGCTCGACTTCTACGACAAGCTCAAGTCGCTCTCGCGGGGCTACGCCTCCCTGGACTATGAGGTGGCCGGCTTCCGGGAGTCCGATCTGGTGAAGCTGGACCTGTTGATCAACGGCGACCCGATCGACGCGTTCAGCGTGATCATCCACACCGAGAAGGCGTACGAGTACGGCCGGAAGGTGGCGGAGAAGCTCAAGGAGCTGATCCCCCGGCAGCTCTATGCGGTGGCCATCCAGGCCGCGATCGGGAACAAGATCATCGCGCGCGAGACCATCTCGGCGTTCCGGAAGGACGTCCTCGCCAAGTGCTATGGCGGCGACATCACGCGCAAGCGCAAGCTCCTCGAGAAGCAGAAGGAGGGGAAGAAGCGCATGAAGCAGATCGGCGCGGTCGAGATCCCGCAGGAAGCGTTTCTCGCGGTGCTCCAGGTCGAATGATCGGCCGCCGGACCCGCGAAGGGAGGCTGGTGGTGCAGACGGCGTACCTCGGCAACGTCGTGCTCACCACGCCGCTGCTCGCGGTGCTGGCCGAGCGGCACGGTCCGGTGGACCTGGTGGCGCAGCCGGGATCGGCGTCGGTGCTGGAGGGCCATCCGGCCGTCCGTGCCATCATTCCGTACGACAAGCGCGGCGCCGACCGCGGCTGGAAAGGCATGACCCGGCTGGCCGGCAGGCTCCGGAAGCGAGGCTACGCGCGCGCATTCCTCGCCGACGGGTCGTGGCGCGCCGCGACACTCGCGATGGCCGCGCGGATCCCCGAGCGCACCGGATTCGCGGGCAGCGCCGCGGCGCGGCTCTACACCGCGCGGGTGGACCGGCCGCTCCACGGGCACGAGACCGCGCGGCTGGCCGCGCTCGCCGCCGTCCCCGTCGGTGACCCGCTCCCCGCGGTCTCGGTCGGGCTGGCCGATGCGGATCGCGGGGCGGCGGTCGCGTGGCTGGCGGATCGGGGAGTCTCCGGCGACTTTGTGGCGTTGGCCCCCGGCTCAGTATGGGGCGCGCGGCGCTGGCCGCATTACCCCGCCCTGGCCGCCGCGCTCACGCTGCCGGTCGTGGTGATCGGCGGCCCCGCCGACGCGGTGCGCGCCGCCGAGATC
>JBOHSY010000539.1:0-1274 GCA_050733355.1 Gemmatimonadales bacterium
GAGCCAGCGCGGCATCGAGTCGCGGAGCTACACCCCAGGGCCGTACTCGCGGCGGGAGGGATTGTCGGCCGCGTTCGATCAGGAGGTGCTCCGGGCGCTCGGCCACCGGAGCGAATGGTGAGCTAGCTGTAAGTGATGAGGAGGTTGTTCACTGAGCCATAGCGAGTGAAGCTGGGAGTGGCGAAACCACCAACCCACTCACCAGAGGGCTCAGCGAACATGCATAAGCTAGCGCGACTCACCCCCATGGGGCGACTCCGGATGGTCCGGCGACTGGAGGCCGGCGAGCGGCTCCGCGACGTGGCCGAGGCGATCGATCTCAGCACGACCACCGTGCGCCGGTGGCAGCGGCGGTATCAGGCGGAGGGGGCAGCGGGCCTCCTGGACCGGTCGAGTCGGCCGCATCGCTCCCCGCGCGCGCTGCCCCGGGCCCGACGGCGACAGATTGCCCGCCGTCGCCACTGGGGCTGGAGCTCGCTGCGGATCGCGCGGGACTTGCAGCTGCCATTGCCGACCGTGGTCCACGTGCAGCGGCGCCTCGGCCTGGCGCGGATCCCGCGTGCGGCGCCACCCCCCGTCCAGCGGTACGAGCGGGCCACGCCCGGCGAGCTGGTGCACTTGGATATCAAGAAGCTGGGCCGCTTCCGTCGGGTCGGCCACCGCATTCACGGGGATCACGGCCGTCGGAGCCGGGGCAGCGGTTCTGAGTTCCTGCACATCGCGATCGATGATCGGACGCGCTTGGCCTATGCCGCCCTCTTGCCCGACGAAACGGCCGCCAGCGCCACGGCCTTCCTCGCCCTGGCCCACCGCT
This sequence comes from Gemmatimonadales bacterium, assembly GCA_050733355.1. Taxonomy (GTDB): domain Bacteria; phylum Gemmatimonadota; class Gemmatimonadetes; order Gemmatimonadales; family GWC2-71-9; genus DASQPE01. Next base: position 815 of record JBOHSY010000539.1, read on the forward strand.
GGTTCGCGGCCCGCGGGGTCCGCATCCACGGGCTCCTGACGGACAACGGCAGTGGGTATCGCGGCCGCGTCTTCAGCGCCCTGTGCGGGCAGCTCGGGCTCCAGCACCACTGGACCCGGCCCTACCGGCCACAGACCAACGGCAAGGCCGAGCGCTTCATCCGCACCTGCTTGGCGGAGTGGGCCTACCAGCGCTCGTACCCCACCTCGGTCGCGCGGGCGAGCGCGCTCCCGGACTTTCTGCGATACTACAACCAGCACCGGTTCCACATGGGGATTAACGGGCTCACTCCCATGCAGCGACTTGCTCAGCATCGGTGAACAACGTCTTCATCATTAACAGTTAGGCCGCGCCGCTACGCGCCCCGGTTCTCAACCCCGCGCCGCCAAAAGCTGATCTCGGGCGGAACCACGAGGAACCCCGCTGCCCGGCCGATGAACGCCGTCAGGTGGGGTAGCCC
>JBOHSY010000540.1:0-15402 GCA_050733355.1 Gemmatimonadales bacterium
GAGCCAGCGCGGCATCGAGTCGCGGAGCTACACCCCAGGGCCGTACTCGCGGCGGGAGGGATTGTCGGCCGCGTTCGATCAGGAGGTGCTCCGGGCGCTCGGCCACCGGAGCGAATGGTGAGCTAGCCCTCCCGGAACGGCTCGTCGGCGCGGATCAGGAACCACAGCGCGGCGCCGACGATCGCGAATCCCGCAGCGGTGGCGAGCGCTGGGATCCACCCCAGCCGCTCCGCGGTGATCGGGACCAGCAGCGCTCCCACCCCGCCGACGATGTTCCCGCCGGTGTTCATGATGCCGCAGCCGGTGGACGCGTGCCGCCCCGACACCGCGATCGCCGCCGCCCAGAACGGCCCCTCGGTGAGCTGCTGGCTGGCCAGGCAGAGCGAGAGAAAGAGCACCGCCACGTACGGATTGGCCGCACCCGCCGCCGCGAGGAGGAGCACGGCGACCAGCGTGAGACCCGTGGCACAGGGGATCCGGTAGCCGATCCGGAGGCCATACCGCCGCGAGAGAGCGTCGGAGAGCATGCCGCCGGCCGCAGCGCCGCCTGCCCCGACGATCCACGGCACGGCCGAAAGCCACCCACCCTCGAGCACGGCGAAGCCGCGCACGTCCACGAGGTAGATGTACAGCCAGTTGAAGAAGAAGTAGAAGACGTAGTTGCTGCAGAAGTAGCTCGCCGCGATGAGCAGGAGATTCCGGTCGCGAAGTGCGCGGCGCCAGACGCCGGGCTCGGGTTCTGCGGTGTGGGCCGGGCGACCGGCGTCGATCAGCTTGAGCTCGGCCGGGGCGACCGCCGGATGCTCGGCCGGACGGTCGCGCGCATACCACCACCACACGCCGGCGACCAGGAACGCGAGGGGCGCCGTGAGAACAAACGACTGGCGCCACCCGGCCGTGTGGGCCAGCCACGCGATCAGCGGCCCGGCCGCGGCGGCGCCGAACGTGAGGCCCACGTTGGTCAGGGCGTTCGGCAGCGCCCACCCCGCGAAGGGAAACCAGTGATAGACGACTCCGCCGCCGGTGACGGGGTAGAGCGGCGCCTGCGCCGCGCCCATCAGGAAACGGAGGGCCATGAGAAGACCGAGCAGCACCACGCTCGGAGCCGCTTCAGGGAGGAAGCCGGCCAGGAGGTTCAGCACCCCCCAGAGCACCGCCATGAGGGCAAGCGCACGGCGCCCGCCGAGCCGCTCGCCGAAAACCCCGCCGGGGAACTGGAAGATCGCGTAGCCCCAGGCGAACGCCGCGAGCACCAGGCCCAACTGGACCTTGGTGAGGCCGAGGTCGGCCATCATGGGTTCGCCCGCCACGGACATATTGGTCCGCAGCAGATAGGCCACGAAGCTCGCGGCAACGAGCAACGCGATGATCCGCCACCGCACGTGGGTCATCGGAAGTTACGAGTTACGAGTCCCGAGTTACGAGTCACGAGTCACGAGCGACGAGATCTCCGTCAGGCTTGGCGCCGATTACCCGAGTAACTCGTAACTCGCCACTAGACCATGTACGACCTGGCGGGGTTCTTCTCTTTCAGAATCGGCCGCTCGATCGAGAATGGGCCGAGGTCCGTGTCGGTGCGCCCGTCGAGCGCCAGTTCCGAGAGCGTCTTGCCGATGAGCGACGCGAACTTGAAGGCGTGTCCCGCCCCGATCGCGGTGAAGACGCCGTCGGCCCCGGGAACCCGGTCGATCACGAAGTCGCGGTCCGGTGTCAGGGTGTAGAGGCACGTCCGGGTGTAGAGCTCGGGACCGAGTGCCATGGGCAGATACTTCGACAGGAACGCCCGCACACCGGCCGCATTCGCGGCGTCGGGCTCGAAGGTCCGTCCGTCGGCGGTCACCGGCTTGCCACCCGCGTCCTGCGCCGCTTTGGTCCCCGGCTCGCCGAAGACCGGAAAGCCGTAGTAGCACGGATCGTCCATCCAGATCCATACCGGGAACCGGTCGGGCCGGAAGGCATCGCGGTCGGGTGTCGCGAAGTAGGTGACCTGCTCCTGGGTGACCTCCAGCGGCAGCTCGACGCCGAACTGCGCCAGCGCCGCGTTCGACCACGGCCCTGCCGCGATCACGAGACGCCGGCAATGGTACGTGCGTCCGTCCACCTCGACATCCACCTCGCCTCGGGTGGCGCGAATGCCGGCCACCGGCGCGAGGTCACGGAGGGTGGCGCCGTGCTCGCGGGCCATTCGCTGGTGCGCCGCATTCGCGCGGGCGGCCATCGCGATGCCGGCGGCCTCCTGGTACAGCCCGTGGATGTCCGGCGTGAGCCGGAACTGCGGCCAGCGCCGCATGATGTCGGCGGCGTCGAGGTACTCGTAGGTGACGCCGGCGGCGTCCATGCTCGAGCGATAGGGATCGAGAGGGATGGCGCTCGCGCGCGGCGCGAAATCGAGTCCGCCCGTACGGAGCACGACTTCCTCCCCGGCCTCGGCGGCAAGGCCTGCCCACGCCTCGTATGCGCGCTTCGCGAGCTCCACGTAGCCGGGTGTGTGGTAGGACAGCCGGATGATGCGGGAATGGTCCTGGGACTCGCCCCGAGCGTGGCCGAGCTCGAATTGCTCCAAGCCGAGCACGTCCCTCCCCGCCCGGCGGGAAAGCCAGTACGCCGCGGCGCTGCCCAGCCCTCCGAGCCCGAGGACGACGCACTCGAAGTCCCGCTTCACGGGGCGTCGGGACCGAGGCGCTCGCGGATGTAGCGTCGAATGTCGAGGCTCCAGCGCTCCATCGGCGCGTAGAAGCCGTGCTCGAAGCGCCGCGAGCGCATCCCCTGCTGGACCCCCTCGCAGATCGTCCAGTCCTGCCGGTTCACGAGGTCCCAGAAGTCCACCGCGTCCGAAGGATCGAACCCGGGTCGCGCGATCTCGTCCGGATGGAAGAGAAAGTCGCAGACGATCGTGGTGCGCTCCGGATCGCGGGCCCACAGCGTGAACGCCGCGACGTGATCGGCCGCAAGGGACACCATGAAGTTGGGGTAGATCAGCTCGCCCTTGTGCCGGGTTCGCTCGTCGTCGCTCAGGCCCGGGAACGGCGCCCGCCCGGTCGTCCCCGAGTGGGTGAACGTCCACGCGCCCTCGCGATGGGGTATGCCGCGATCCCAGTCGAGCGACGCGCCGCCGCGCTCGCGGAACGCGGGCACGACCTTGCACAGCTCGGGATGGACGCCCGCGCAGTGGTAGCACTCGTTGTAGTTCTCGAGCATGACCTTCCAGTTGGCGCCGACGTCGTACGCGATCCGCCAGGCCGTCCGGAGCTCGGCCAGGGGATAACGGGCCAGCCGCTCCGGCACGGCGCCGAGCTGGCGCGCGAGCGTGTGGCCGTCGGCCGCGGCGCGGGCCGGCTCGAGATGCACGAACACGAACCCACCCCAGGTGTCGACCCCCACCGGATGGAGCGGGAAGTCGGCCCGGCTGAACCCGTCGTCGTCCTCGAGGAATGGCGCGGTGCGGAGCTCTCCCTCGAGTGTGTAGGTCCAGGAGTGGTACGGGCAGCGGATCGCCCCCGCGAAGCGCCCGGATGGCGCCGCGGCGACCGGCGCGGCCGGTCGCGCCTCGCCACCGAGCACGAGCCGGCAGCCGCGGTGGCGGCAGACATTGTAGAAGCCGCGCAGCTCGCCGGCGCGCGTGCGCACCAAGAGCAGGCTTTCGCCGGTGACGTCGAGCAGGAGGTAGTCGCCCGGCTCGGGCAGCTCCTCGGCGCGCCCGACACACACCCATTCGGCGCCGAAGATGCGCTCCCGCTCCCGCCGCCAGATCTGGTCGGAGAGGTAGGCGTCCCGGTGGAGGGTGCGCTCTAGCATGACCGGAGCGGGCGGGAGCGGGCTACTCCCGCCCTCATGCAGCCTTCCCGGTACGGAAGCGCTTCCGCGCGTCGCGCAGGATCTCGCGGGCCGCGTTGTAGCCACACGCGCCCATCACGCCGCCCCCGGGGTGCGTGGCCGCACCGCACAGATAGAGGCCGCGGAGCGGGGTCCGGTAATCGGCATATCCCGGCACCGGGCGCATGAACAGCAGGCTGTTGAGGCCCATCGTTCCCTGCATGATGTTCCCGCCCGTGAGCCCGAAGCGCGACTCCAGGTCGCGAGGCGCGAGCACTTCGCGGTGCACCACCGACCGTGTGAAGCCCGGCGCGTACTGGTCCATGAGTTCGATGCAGCGGTCGGCGTATCGCTCCTTCCAGTACTCGTGATCGCCTTCCTTCACGTCGTACGGGAAGTACTGCGTGAACATCGACATGACGTGCATGCCCTCGGGCGCGACGGTATCGTCGAGCACGGAGGGGATGGTGGCCTCGACGATCGGCGTGGAGGCGGGACGCCCGCGGCGGGCCTCGTCGAAGGCCGCCTCGATCGTGTCCATCGTCGGGCAGATGTGAATGGTGCCGCGGTGCTGGGGCCCCGCCCCGGCGCCGGGAAGCGCCGTGAAGTCGGGCAAGGCGCTCAGGGCGAGGTTGATCTTGCAGCTGCCGCTGGTGTAGTCGATGGTCCGGACCTGGTCCACGAACTCGCGGGGCAGCTCGGCCGGATCGAGCAGGCCGAGGAACGTCGTGCGGGCGTCCACGCCCGAGGCGATGCGTACCGCGCGGAGCTCGGTCCCATCCGCCAGGACCACGCCCTCCGCCTGTCCGCCGCGCGAGAGGATGCGGCGCACGGCCGCGCCGGTGCGGATCTCGGCGCCGTGCTCGCGGGCCGCCGAGGCGATGGCGGTCGAGATCCCGCCCATGCCGCCGCGCACGTAGCCCCACACCCCGCGCGCGCCGTCGCACTCCCCCATCACGTGGTGGAACAGCACGTAGGCGGTGCCCGGCATGGACGGCGTGGCCCAGGCGCCGATCACCGCGTCGGTGGCGAGCGTCACCTTGAGCTGTTCCGACTCGAACCACCGATCGAGAATGGGGCGGGCCGGACCGGTGAGGATCTCGAGCGCGTTGGCGGCGGCCTTGCCCAACCGGAGGAAGCCGAGGCCGAGCCGCCCGAGCTGGACGAGATCCGCGGGACGGAGCGACCACGGCGCCGGCGGCGTGGTGACGAGGGTCGGCTCGATGAACGCCGCGACCCGCTCGAGCATCGCCTCGTACCTGGGCAGGGCCTCCGCGTCACGCGGGGAGAACTTCGCGACCTCGCGGCGCGTCAGCTCCTTGTCGGGGCCAAGCATCAGCGACCGGCCGTCCGGAAACGGCGTGAACGAGGATGGACTCCGCGGCAGCATCTGGAAGCCGTGGCGCTTGAGCTCCAGGTCGCGGATGATCTCCGGCCGGAGCAGGCTGTTCACGTACGCCGCGGTGGACACCTTGAACCCCGGCCAGAGCTCCTCGGTGACGCAGGCACCGCCGAGCACGTGGCGCCGCTCGAGCACCAGCGTCTTCAGGCCGGCGCGCGCGGCGTAGGCCGCCGTGACCAGCCCGTTGTGTCCGCCGCCGATGACGATCAGGTCGTACGTGCCCGCCATGCTGGACTCCCCTCTCGTGTCGGTCGCGCCGGTCGCGGCGGCGTTACCCGACCGAGGTCCCGTTCCGGTGCCCCAGCACCAGACTCGCCGCGCCGGCCGCCTCGCGGACGAACTGGCCGTACTCCTTGATGCGCGGGGCCGGAAACCGGAACAGCGGCCCCGACACCGACACCGCGGCGGCCACGTGCCCGTCCGCGCGGTAGATCGGCGCGGCCACGGACACGAGGCCGGGCTCCAGCTCCTCGGCGTTCACTGAGAACCCCTGCCGCCGCACGCCCGCGAGCTCCAGTTCCAGCCGGTCCCACTCGGTGATCGAGCGGGGCGTGCAGCGCTGGAGCCGGCTGCCGAGGAGCCGCCGGCACTCGGCGAGCGGCAGGTCCGCGAGAATCGCCTTGCCGAGCGCGGTGCAGTGCGCATGGTAGCTGCGGCCGAGCAACCCGCGGTGGCTGATCGCCTGCGGGCTGAGGATCACGTCGATCTCGACCAGCCGGCCGTTCTCGAGCACGCCGAGCTCGACGGTTTCCCGGGTGCGCTGCGCCAGCCGCTGGAGCGCCGGCCGGGCGACGGCGCGGATGTCGAACTGGCGGAGCGCGGTGCTGCCGAGCGCGATCAGCGCGCTGCCCAGACGGAACGCGCCGCTGAGCTCGTCGCGCGCGACGAGGTCGCTGCGGGCCAGCGTGGCAAGCAGCCGCGACACCGTGCTCTTGTGGAGCCGGAGCCGCCGTCCGATCTCCACGACGCCGAGGCTGCCCGGATGCCGCTCGAGCAGCTCGAGAATCTGGATCGCCTTGCCCACCGAGTGGACCGGGCGCGCGCTACTCGGCATCGCGGAGGAGAGTGTGCACGGGCCCTGCTGTGCCGGCTGAGGTCACCCCGAGGATAGCCCGCGGGGCGCGAGGCCGCCAGAGAGCCGTTGCGCGGAGGGCAACGAGGTTGCCCGATTTATTGACGGGCGCGGGATCTGTCCGCACATTCGACGCACACCGTCTCGATACGACGCGCGTCGCCGCGCGCAACGCGTCCGCCGTTTTCTTGACGGTCGGTGTAGCGCGCCGTATGCTGAGCCGTCGACCATCGCCGTCTCCGAGCAATCCGGAACGCCCGCCGGCGCGACCCGCGCCGCGGCGGTTACCCGCCTGACCCGCCCATTCCGCCCTGGGTAAGGAGGACGCATGACGCTTTCGTTTGGTCGGATCCTGTCGCTTGCGGCGCTGCTCGTGGTCCCCGCCACCGCCATCGCGCAGCAGCCTGCCGCCATCACGGGGCAGGTCACGCGCGAGGACGGCGAGCCACTCGCCGGCGCCACCGTGGCGATTCCCAGTATCGGCTTCGGCACCACCACCCGGGCGGATGGCCGATACGTGCTCACGATCCCCGGCCCCCGCGTTCGGGGGCAGCAGGTGACCCTGTCGGTCCGGGCCATCGGCTACAAACCCGGCACCCGTGACATCACGCTCGTCGAGGGTGAGTTGCCGCACAACTTCTCCCTGAGCCCCAACCCCCTTCAGCTCGGCGAGGTGGTGGTGACCGGCGCGGGCACCAGCCTCGAGGTCGAGAAGCTGGGCAGCGTGCGCAACAACGTGGATTCGTCGCTGATCCAGAAGAGCAACGAGACCAACATCGTCAACGCGCTCGCCGCGAAGGCGCCCAACGTCGAGATCGTCTCGACCGCCGGCGACCCCGGCGCCAACACGGCGATCCGGATCCGCGGACCCAACACCCTCGGCGGGACCGGCGATCCGCTGTTCGTGGTCGACGGGATTCCGATCGACAATTCCACGGTCACCACCACCACCTTCGACGGCACGGGGTTCGGCAACCAGCAGGGCACCACGTCGCCGAACCGGGCATCGGACCTGAACCCGGCCGACATCGAATCCATCGAAATCCTGAAGGGCGCGGCAGCGGGCTCCATCTACGGCGCGCGTGCCGGGCAGGGCGTGGTGCTGATCACAACCAAGCGGGGCCGGCCGGGGACCACATCTTATTCGCTGCGGTCGAACCTGTCGTTCAACGAGACGTTTCGCTTCCCCGAGCTCCAGCGCCGCTACGGGCTCGGCAGCGGGGGCGTGGCCGATCCGTGCGTGCCGAGCACCGACCCTGCCCTCATCGACTGCGAGGCCACGTCGGATAGCTGGGGCCCCGAGCTCGGGCCGAACGTGCCGACCTACGATCACGCGCGGGAGATGTTCGATACCGGTATCACCACCGACAACACGCTCACGATCTCGGGTGGCACCGACCGGACACTGTTCTACCTCTCGGGGGGCTACACCTACCAGGACGGGTCGATCGTCGGGCCGCGCAACAAGTACGAGCGGATCTCGGTCCGGCTCAACGGCTCCCACCGGGTGCGCGACAACTTTACCATCGGCGGGAACGTGGCCTACTCGAACGCCGACGGCGACTTCCTGCAGAAGGGCTCGAATTTCAGCGGGGTGTTCCTGGGGAGCTGGCGGAGCGCGCCCGACTTCGACAACCGGCAGTACCTGAGTGCGGACGGAATCCACCGGTCGTACCGGTTCCCGAATCCGTCACCCAGCTCCGTGAATTTGAACCGGGGCTACGATAACCCGTTCTTTACAGCAAACGTGCCGGTCAGCACCGCCATCGCCGACCGGGTCATCGGCAACGTCAATGCCGATTGGACGCCCCTCACCTGGCTGCGGTTCAACTACACGCTCGGGGTGGATTACTCGGGCGACGACCGCCTGCAAGGCCAGCCACAGACCTCGTCCAACATCCCGAATCCGCTCGGGCAGGTGATCAAGCTCGACATCGTGAACCACCAGCTGGACCACAACCTGACCGGGACGGCGACCTACCGGCTGAGCGACAAGCTCGGCGGCACGGTCACCCTGGGGCAAAACCTCAACACCCGCAGCCAGCGCATCCTCGGCGGCGTGGGCAACATCCTGCTGTCGGCCGAGCCGTTCACGCTCACCAACACGGCGAGCCAGCTACCGCCGATCGACCAGGAGAGCAAGGTCCGGGTCGAGGGCTACTTCGGGCAGGCCACCTTCGACGTCGCCGACCAGCTCTTCCTCAAGGCGGGCCTCCGGTACGACGGCGCCTCGACGTTCTCGAGCGACAACCAGCGCGCGTGGTATCCCAGCGCGAGCGCCGCGTGGCAGTTCACCAAGGCCGCGAACCTCGGCGGGGTCCTGAGCTACGGCAAGCTTCGCGCGGCGTACGGCGAGGTGGGCACCCAGCCGCAGCCCTACCTCACCGCGTTCACCTTCCTGAGCGGCGGCACCTACATCGACGAGTGGGGCACCAACCTCACGGCGACGCAGGGCGGGTTCGGCGGGCTGTACAGCGACACCACCCAGGCTGGAGACCTGCGGCCGGAGCGGACCAAGGAGTTCGAGGCCGGGTTCGACCTGGGGCTGTTCCGGGACGCCGCCGACCTGAGCTTCACCTATTACTACCGCAAGTCGAGCGACGTGATCCTCACGCTGCCGGTGGCGGCGACCACAGGGTTCCTGAACGTGGCCAGCAACGCAGGCGAGATCACCAACAAGGGAGTCGAGATCGCGCTCAACGTCCGGCCGATCACGCGCAAGGACTTTGCCTGGGAGGTCGGGGTGCTCTTCAGCACGAACCGGAACCGGGTGGACGACCTGTCCGGACCGCAATTCGTGAGCTACGGCGCCTTGGGCGGCTTCGGGTTACCCGTCGCGCAGGTAGGCGAGGTGATCGGAGCGTTCCGCGACTTCGATTACATCCGCTGCGGCCGCGGCCTGAGCATCCTCGACGGCAGCGGCAGCGAGGTCCTGGTGGACGACATCTGCACCGCCGAGCAGAACCAGCAGGAGGCGCTCTTCATCAACGACGGCACCTTCGCAAACACCGGGGGCGATCCGGGCAACGTGCTGACGGACGAGGACGGCAACATCATCCACGGCAGTGCCGGCTATCCGCTGCTCGACGTCGACAGCCGGATCATCGGCAACCCGCAGCCCGACTGGACCGGCAGCCTGCGCACGGGCGTGCGGTGGAAGAACTGGAGCGTCTCGGGGCTGCTCGACATTCGTGATGGTGGGCTGGTGTACAACGGGACCCGCGGTGCGCTCAACTCGCTCGGCACCTCGAAGGAGTCCGCGGACCTGCGCGGCACGACCGTCGTGTTCGGCCAAGACTTCTTCCAGGGCACGCCGGTCGCCGGCCCGGGCGTCGGCACGCCGGCGGTGCTCGACCAGAGCTGGTTCCAGAACTACTACACGACATTCGTCTCCTTTGGGCAGCCGTTCTACGAGAGTGCGAGCTTCGTGAAGCTCCGCGAGATCTCCGTGGGCTACACACAGACGGGCGGATTTGCGCGGAGGCTCGGGCTCAGCAGCATCGACTTCCGGGTCGCGGGACGGAACCTCGCCGTCTGGACGGACTATACCGGCGTGGACCCGGAGACGAGCCTTGGCGGTGCGGAGAGCGGTGCTCGCGGCATCGACTGGTTCAACAATCCGCAGACGCGCTCGTGGGTGTTTTCCGTGACGCTCAACCGCTGACGCCAACCCCGGACGACTGGAGGAGCACGATATGACCAAGCGATTTATGTCGGTCGCGCTCGCGCTCGCCCTGGGCCTCGGCACCGGCGCGTGCGGCGATTTCTTGACCGGCCCCAAGCTGGCCGACAACCCCAACCGGCCGACCACCGCGAGCAACGCGAACCTGCTGGTCTCGGCCATGACCAACCTGACCTTCCAGCAGGAGAGCCATCTCGTGCGCACCGTCTGCATCTGGATGCAGCAGTGCGGCGGGACACTCCGCGACTACAACACCCTCAGCACCTATGGTGTTAGTGACGACGAATACTTCGTCGAGTGGTCGGGGACGTACATTCGCGGCGGCCTGCTCGACCTCCGGCGCATCCAGACGGTCGCGCTGGCGGACGGCGACCCTGGCTTCGCCGGCGTCGCCGCGGTGCTCGAGGCCTGGGTGGTCGGGATGGCCGCCGACGCCTGGGGCGACATTCCCTATGCGCAAGCGGTGGACAGCACCGTCGGCGAGCCGACCCTCGAGACGCAGCAGGCCGTGTACGCGGCGGTGCAGGCGAAGCTCGACGAGGCCATCCAGCTCCTCGCCGATCCGAACGCCGCGGCCACCGCGCCGGGGGACGAGGACCTCGTCTACGGCGGCGATCTGAGCAAGTGGACCGAACTGGCGTACACGCTCAAGGCGCGATTCCATCTCCATACCGCCGAACGGCTGGGAACGCCGGCATATCAGGCAGCCTTCGACGCGGCGTCGAACGGGATCAGCACGCGCGACAACGATTACGTCCCGTATCACAGCACCTCATCGACGGAGACGAACCTCTGGCATCAGTTCACCAACCAGTGGATCGGCTTCCTGAGCGCCGGAAAGAACCTGGTGGATCTGCTCCAGGGCGCCAGCGATCCGCGGCTCAGCGACTACTTCGGCAGAAACAGCGTCGGAGCCTTTGTCGGCGCCGCGCCGGGCGAGGACGCGTCGGTGAATGCCTCGCCGATCAGCGCGACCCGGCTGGCCGGGGACTTCGCGCCGCCGTTCGTGACGTTCGCGGAGAATCAGCTCATCCTGGCCGAGACGGCGTGGCAGCTCGAGGGTGGAGGGGCGGCGGGCAATGCCGCCGCGCAGCCCTACGTAAGCGCCGAGCGTGCGGCGCTCGGGCTCGGGGCGCTGGCTGTGACTGGCCTCGAAACGATCATGACCGAGAAGTACATCGTGCTGTTTCAGAACTTCGAGGTGTGGAACGACTACAAGCGCACCTGCCTGCCGGCGCTGACACCGGCGCCCGGCGCGCCGTTCATTCCGGCACGGGTTACCTATCCGCTCAGCGAGCGCAACGCGAACTCGTCGATCCCGGATGGCGGGCCGCTCACAAACTGGAACGATCCTAACGGTTGTTAGGAGGTCAGGGGGTCAGGGAGTCAAGTAGGCGGTAAAGGCGGTAAGGGCGGTAAGGGCGGTAAGGTTTGGGATGGAAGGCCAAACCTTACCGCCCCTACCGCCTTTACCGCCCTTACCGCCTACCGTCCTTCCTGCTCACCATACACCCCAACTGCTAAGTCCCAGATTGTTCTCCAGCGTGAGCTGGACCAGCTGCCCGGGCCGCAACAGCAGTGTCTCGGTCCTGTGTGAGGCATTCGAGCCGATCGGCGCCGACAGGAGCCGGATGTCGTTCGAATGACCCAGCAGCCCCTCCGACACCCAGAGGGAAGTCGTGCCGACCGCCGTCGCGATGCCGAGCCGTTGCACCAGTCCGTCGGACATGAGGTAGATGGCGACGTCGGACCAGCTCCGGTTCTGGACCCGAACCTCGACGGGCCCGCGGTCCGGAGCAGGCGGCGCACCCGCGCCCGCTCCCATGGCGCAACCCAGACTCACGGCCGCGAAACTCGCGAGCCCTATGAAAGGCGAAAGATGTCGCATCGCTCGGCACTCCTTCCGACGGGTGAGCGATGGACCTATGATGTCGTCGAATGCGACGGTTTCGCCGTACCGTGGCTCACCTGCGCGATGTCGTCGGCGTCGCCTCGCCGCCCGGCCTGGGTCCCGGCCGGAGGAACCGGTCGTACCAGGCCACGTAGCGCTCCAGCCGGTCGCGGACGAAGCTGGGGCGGTCGATCTGGTGGGACTCTCCGGGGTAGATCACGAGCATCGTCTCACGGCCAAGGCTCCGGAGAGCCTGGTACATCTGCTCCGAGTTGAGCAGCGGCACATTGAAGTCCTTCTCGCCGCAGAGGAACAGGGTCGGCGTAACGATCCGATCGGCTTTGAGGAACGGGAACGAGAGCCTGAGCCAGGTCTTCGTGCTCTCCCAGGGCCGGCCGAGCTCGGCCTCGTACTCGCGGACGTACTGGTCCGTCCCGTAGCCCGCGAGCACGTTGGAGATCCCCGCCCCGCTGGTGGCCGCCTTGAAGCGGCGGTCCTGCGCGATGACGTAGTTGGTGAGAATGCCGCCGTAGCTCCAGCCGCCGACCGCGAGTCTCGTGGAGTCGGCGATCCCCTGGGACACGGCCCAATCCACCGCCGCGAGCACATCCTGCGCGTCCTTGTTGCCCCAGTCGGCGTAGATCGCGATCGCGAACGCCTCCCCGCGGCCCGAGCTGCCGCGCGGGTTCACCGCCAGAACCACGTAGCCCTGCGCGGCGAGCGTCTGGATCTGCTCGTCGAACTCGTGTTGGAACTGTGCGACAGGGCCACCGTGAATCCGGAGCACGGTCGGATACCGATGGCCCGCCACGTAACCCGGCGGCTTTACCACGAACCCGTGGATGGGGGTGCCGTCCCGACTACGGAACGAGATCTCCTCGGTCGTGGCCAGCTCCACCTCGGCGAGCCAGTCGGCGTTGTGCCGCGTGAGCTGTCGCAGGGCGCCACCCTGCTCCACCGCGAAGACTTCGGGCGGCGTGGCCGCGGTGCTCGCCAGCACGGCGATCCGGTCGTCGCGGCCGATCGATAGAGCGCTCAGGACACGAGGGCCGGTGACGATCCGCTCGACGTGGCCGCCGGCCGCGGGCACGCGCGCGAGATGGTAGGTCCGATCGTCCTCGAGCAGGAAATAGATCGCCGATCCGCCGCTGCTCCACTGAGGCTGCGTCACCCAGTTGCCCAGCCCGGGCGTGAGGAGTTCCTCGCCACTCCCGTCGGCCGCCACGGTGCCAAGTTTCTGCGCGGCATAGTAGATGAGCCGGCGCGGCCCGGCGCGGAGATAGGCGACCCGGCGGCCGTCCTGACTCCACGCGGGCCGGCTCGCCCAGGCGGGATCACCGTCGTTCCCCTCGTACGTCGTGAGGCGCTTCGGCTCGGCGCCGGCCACCGGCTCCACCAGGTAGAGGTTCCAGTCGTCGGTCCGGTCGGGATCGGCGCCACGCTTCGACGCGAAGACGATCGTGTGCCCGTCGGGCGACCAGGCGGGGAGCACATCGTCGTACAGCCCCGTGGTGATCTGCTCGGCCGTCCGCGTGGCCAGGTCGAGCAGCCAGAGATGCTTGCGGCGCTGACCGAGGTATCCGGTGTCGTCCTCCTTGAACCAGAACCGGTCCACGACGATCGGCTTGGGGCGCTTCTTGGTGCTGTCGGCACCGGTGGCCACGCTGTCCGCCGGCTCGGCGTCCCGCACCACGAGCGCCAGGCGCCGACCGTCGGGCGACCAGCCGTAGTCGTCGACCCCACCTTCGAGGGTGGTCACGCGCTCCGCCTCGCCGCCAAGGCGGTCGAGCAGCCAGAGCTGGGCAGCTTCGTTGGTGTCGCCCCGGCTCGCGAGAAAGGCGAGCCAGCGGCCGTCCGGGCTCCATCTGGGGGCGCGCTCGGACGCGTCGAGGGTATGCGTGAGGCGCACGGTGCGGGCGTCGTCCCACCGCACCATCCAGACGTCGCTCTGCCGCCGGTCCTGCTTGACGTCGGCCGACTTCACCACGTAGGCGACCCACTGGCCGTCGGGTGAGATCGCCGGATCGCTGACCTCGCGGATGCGGGCGAGGTCGTCGAGGGAGAAGGGCCGCCGGGAAGCTTGCGCTTCCAGAAGCGCAGAAGAGCAGAGGAGCAGAAGAGCCGGTGCAGTCAGGCGCGAGCCCACCATAGCGCGCCGGGTGGGAGCCGTCACTGCTCTTCTGCTCCTCTGCTCTTCTGCTCTTCCTGGTACACCACGCCCCCCTTCATCACGAATGCGGGCCGCATGAAGCTGCCGAGGTCCGCGAGCGCGTCGCCTTCCACCGCGACGAGGTCCGCCAGCTTCCCGGGGGCGATCGTCCCCACGCGATCGTCCCACCCGATGAGGCGAGCGGCCTCGATCGTAGCCGACTGAATGGCCTGCATCGGCGTCATCCCGAACTTTACCATGACGGGAAGCTGGCTCGCGTTCAGGCCGTGCGGATAGATCCCGCTGTCGGTGCCGTAGGCGATCTTCGCGCCGGCGGCCACGGCCTTCCGGAACACGGCGCGCTGCGTCTCCGTGGTCTCGGCGAACTTCCGGAGGATCGCGGGGTCCCACCCCTGCTGCTTGCCCTGCGCGGCGAACCACTCGCCGTTCCAGATGTCGGCCACGAGCCAAGCCCCGCGCTCCTTGAGCAGCGCGATGCCCTCGTCGTCCATGTACGACCCGTGCTCGATGGAGCGCACGCCGGCCCTGAGGGCCAGCTTGATGCCCTCGGCGCCGTGGGCGTGCGCGGTCACGAACTTGCCCTGCTTCGCCGCTTCCTCCACCGCGGCGCGGACCTCGGCCTCGGTGAACTCGGGGGCGCCGGGCGTGGAGTTCGGCACGCTCACGGCCCCGGTGGCGATCACCTTGATGAGATCGGCGCCGCCGTTCAGGATCAGCCGCACCCGCTCGCGGACCTCGTCCACCGAGTTCGCGACGCCGAAGCGGAGCTCGCGAGGCAGCACGATATCGGTCGCGAGCCCGGTGATCTCGCCGCCGCCGCCCGATACCGTGATGTAGGGGCCGGCAACCGCCATGCGCGGACCGACCACCGTGCCGTCCGCGATGGCGTCGCGGAGCGCCACGTCCACGAAGGCGCGGTAGGTGCCCACGTCGCGCACCGTCGTGAAGCCCGCCAGCAGCGTCGCGCGGGCGTTCCGCACGCCGGTGAACGCGTCGTCCACTGCGCTGGTCTCGAGCGGCGCCGCGGAGCTGGCCGACAGGATGTTGCCCACCAGGTGCGCGTGGCAGTCGATCAGGCCCGGGACGACGGTGTGACGGGACAGGTCGATGACGCGGGCGCCCGCGGGCGGGCGGGTGGCGCCCGGCTGCACCGACTCGATCCGGTCGCCGCGGACGATGACGAGCCGATCGCGCTGCACTTCGCCGCGCTCGACCTCCACGAGGCGGCCGGCCCGGATAGCTAGGACGTCCTGGGCCGCGGACGGCGCGGCGGCGAGCGAGCCGGCAAGCATTGGCCCCGCGAAGCGGATCGGCAGTCGCATGGGATCGCGATGGAGAGGGGACGGCGGAATATACCCGCAACGTGAACGGC
>JBOHSY010000541.1:0-20408 GCA_050733355.1 Gemmatimonadales bacterium
CTTCCTCCCTCTCCCGCCTTCTCCCGTCCTTTCCCGCCCTATCTTCCTCTCAAATGCATCCCTCGCGCGACCACCTCCTTCCTCCGGATCCCGACGCCTATCGCCGCGCACCCCACCCGCGCGGCCGCATCATCGTCATCGCGCCGACCCGCGCCGCTTGCGAGACCATCGAGCTCGCGCTCGGCCTTCGCGTGGACACGGTACTGGAGCGGGAGCACGGCCGCGAGCTCCGCGACTGGGCGGCGGCGGGCAAGCCGTTCGGCATCGTGGCGGGCACCGGCGTCGGCAAGACACTCGGCATCCGCCCCATCGCGCAGGCCATCCTCGAGAAGCCGCTGCGCGTGGGCGTGGTCAACCGCGAGCGCGAGGCCACGCCGGAGACGCCCACCTGGAACGTGGTGATCGTCACCACCGGGATCGCGCGGCGCTGGTTCGAGGACGACCTGATCACCGGGCGCGACACCATCATCGTCGACGAGATCCACCAGACGTCGGCCGAGCTGGAGCTCTGTCTCGCGCTCGGCAAGCGGACAGGCTGCCGCTACATCTGGCTCAGCGCGACGGTAGATCCCGCGTTCTACGCCCGCTACCTCGGGAGCGAGCAGGTGCTGGTCACGCAGGCGTTCGATCCTCGGCTCAAGGCCAGGGTGAAGGTGCTCTCGCAGAAGCCCGGGGAGTTCCTCGACGACCGCTTCATGCGCCACGTCATCAAGGAACGCCGCGGAGTGGCCGTGTTCGTGCCGACCCGCGCCGAGGTGGAGCAGCTCGCGCGAAGCCTCGGCGAACAGTGGCGCCGGCTCACGACGGCGTTCTACCACGGCGGCGAGCCGATCCGGGTGATCCGCCCTTTCCTCGAGGCTGAGGTGGAGCATCCCTGGCTGCTCGCCATGACCGCGGCCGGCCAATCGGCGCTCAACCTGCGCGGCCTCGACACGGTGGTGATCTACGACGCGCGCTACGGCAACGTGGTGGACCGCGGCCGGAACGTGCTGCACCGCCTCTCCCTGGGCGCGAACGAGATCCTCCAGATGGCGGGTCGCGTGCACGGGCGGGTGGCGGGAGGCGAGGTCTTCATCCTGAGCGACCGGGATCTCGTCTTCGAGGAGCTCCGGCCCGGTCCGCCCGAATTCCAGCTCGCCGGCGACGCCGAGCGGGTGGCGGTCACCTGCGCGGCCCTCGGCGTGGACGCCACGGAGCTCGAGCTGCCGGTGCCCCTCGATCGGACGGCGTACCGGCAGGCCCTGTCGCTGCTCACGAATCGCGGCCTCGTGGAGGGCGGCCGGCTCACCCCATACGGGCGCGAGGTCGAGGCGATGCCGGTGGACCGGCCGTGGGGCGAGCTGCTCGTCCACGCCGAGCCGGAGCTCGTGCCCGTCGTCGCCGTCTGCTCCAACATCGACTCACTCCACCGGATGACGCGCGAAGAGCGCGACCTCCACGGCGCCGTGGTGAGCGGGAGCGATCACCTGACCGCGTACAACCTGTACGCGGAGGCGGTGAACCGGCACGCCTACCTCGGTGAGGTGTACGGATTGCCCCGTCATCTCTTCGAGGAGGACGAACTGGCTGAGTGGGCCGAACGGCGGGGCGTGCTGGTGAAGGCGATCGAGGACATCGCCCTCGGCACGGCATCGGTGTACCGCTCGCTGGAGCTGCCGCTCCCCGCCCGGCTACCGCACGCGTCGCGCGAGATCAGGCAGCGGTGGGCCGATCTCATCGCCCGGATCATGCCGTTCGACCTGGTCATCGACGAGCACACCGCCGATGGGCAGGAGGCGCGGGTGTCCAAGACGTCGGTGGCGGGGAGCTGGGGAGCGGTGGCCGGCGCGCTGCGCTATTTCGCCGACCGGTACGGCACGCCGCGCGCGGTCGTCGAGGGCACCACGCTGCCGTACGACCTCATCCGGGAGCACGCGACGTGGGGGCCGCCGGTGGTGATCGTGGGCGGGCCGCGCAAGCACCAGCGACTGGCGGTGTCGAGGCTGCTCACCTACTTCGGGTTCGAGCTGGAGACCGTGACCGAAGTGGTCGAGGGCGAGATCCCGCCGGAGTTGCGGAAGGTCGCGCTCGACGCGCTCGCCGACGCGCTCGTCGCGGGCGAGACTGTGCACCCCGACCAGGGGCGGATCCGGCGCGCAGTCGCGGAGCTCGACGAGCTGTGGCGCCGATCGGGCGGCGCGCTCGCACCGGCCGGTCGCGAGCACGTGCGCGAGCGCCTGAGGCACCAGCTCGAGGGCGTCACGAGCTGGCACTCGTTCATGAGCATCCGGCTCGGTCTCGATCCGGCCGCGCTGGTGGATGCTGAGACCCGCGCGTCGCTGGCCGACCTGCCGTCGAGCGCCCGGGTCAAGGGCGATACGGTGGCCCTCGAATACGACGTGGAGTCCGGTGCGCCCGTGGTTCGCATGCGACTCCGCGAAGGGCAGGCCCGCCGGCTGCGGCCGGGTGACCTTCCGCCGCTCGACCGCCCCCTCCGCTTCGAGGTGGTGCGGGGCCGTCACCCACCCGTCCGGGCTGGGTCGCTCGGCGCGCTCCAGGCCGAGCTCCGCAAGCTGCCTGCGCGCGAGGCCCGCGCCCGCGGCCGGCGCCGGTGACTCGTCGAAGGAATTCAGACGGAGGCGCGGAGAACGCATTTCCGCCCCTCCGCGGTGTATCCTCTTATCCCAGGGCCCGCGTGACTTCGGGAGGGCGCCCAAGGAGCCGGCTCATCCGATCGCTCCACGCGGCCACGAACTTGTCCATCTCGCGCTCGTCCACGCCCCAGGTGCTCAGCCAGAGCATGCCGAAGCTGCCTTCCCATCCGTACCGGATGATGCCGTCGTTCAGGTGCAGCACCGTCCCGGCGAAGTCCTTCGGGGCCGCGTTCACCAGCACGTTGCCCTCGACCAGCTCGCCGGTCGCGGCCCGGATCCGGTAGCGATCCCCTTCCGCGAGCCCCTCGAGCGAGCCCTCCGCGACGAGTCCCTCCGGGCCCATCAGTTTGCCCCAGAGATCTTCGGGCGTCGCCACGCCGGTTCGGGCGAGCAGCCACACCACGCTGCGCCGCGTCCCCCGATGCCGCGCGAGATAGTGGCGCAGGTTCCGAAGCTCGCCGTGCCATCCGCGGCGCGTGCCGTCCACCTCGTCCTCCCACTCGGCGCCGTACCCGAACCCCGAGTGCACCACGCGGAGCACCGTGCCGCCGCCCCGTCCCTCCAGCAGCCACTCGAGGGCGAGCAGCGCGGGGCCGTCGGCCCGCTGCTGCGGACTCACCATCCGGAGGTGCCGTCCCGGCTCCCATTCCTCGATGCGGTACTTCCAATCGAACTCGTCGGTCCAGCGGAGCTGCACGAGGCCTCCGCGACGGGGCTCGATCGCGGCGTCAAAACAGAACCACTTCACGATCTCGCTCGCGTCGGTGCTGGCGCGCCAGACCTCGTCCGGGCTGTGGGGCAGCTCGATCGTGGCCTCGACCGAGCGGCGCTCGGTATCCGGATGTACGGTCATGAAGTGACCTCCTTCGATGGGCGGGCCGGGTAAGCGCCAAGGATGACGCGGAACGAGCGGCCGTCCGGGGCGTTTGCGGTGTGATAACGGGCGGCGAGTGCGGCGACCGCCTGGGTCAGTTCCTCGGCGAACGCGGCGCGGTCGGCCGCGCCGGCGAAGCGGACCTCCGCATCGAGCGCCAGCGTGGCGAGCCGCTTGTCCTCGCGCCGAGCCCGTTCGGTGAGGCCCGCCAGCTCGCGAATCGCGCGCGCAGCGAGCGACACGAGATACGCGGCGGAGTGCCGGTCGGCCACCCGGCCGGGGTCGGCGCCGAGCGCCCCGAGCGCTTCGGGGCTCACGACGTACGCCTGGGCGCTGGCGCGAAGCACCCGCTCGATGCAGTTGCCTTTCCGGCGCTCGGCGACGAGCTCGACCAGCCCCCGCCGCTCGAGCTCGCGGAGGTGGTAATTGACTCGCTGGCGCGGCAGGTGAAGCCGCCGGGCGAGGCCGCTGGCGGACTCCGGTTCGGCCAGCTCGCGGAGCAGGCGCAGGCGGTCGCGCTGGAGCAGGGCGGCAGCGGCTTCGGGCTCGCGGAGGACGGAAAGGGCGGGGGCGGCGATGGTGCGGCTCCGGTGTTCGGCGCCCCCAAGGTGCCACCGACAACAAAATTTGTCAAGATCTAGAAAACCGTCGGCGGGTGGGCCGCTAGATTCGCCCGGTGCGCGCGCGCGTCCATCTCGCCCTCGTGCTGGTCCAGGTCCTGTTCGCCAGCCTTGCGATGGCGGGCCGCCACGTGCTCCAGCACTTTCCGGCCGGCGGGCTCATGCTGGTCCGCGTGCTGGGCGCCGCCGCGGTGCTCCTCGCGGTGCTCGGCTTCGCGGCGGACCCTGGGTGCGCGACCGCCGCGACCTCCGCACGCTCTGCGTGCTCGGCATCGCCGCCAACCAGGGGCTCTTCGTCGCGGGGCTGGCCCGGAACACGGCCATCAAGCCACCATCCTGGTCACCACCGTGCCCGTGTTCACGGTCCTGGGCTCCGTCCTCACCGGCCGGGAGCCGGCGTCGGCGCTCAAGCTCGCGGGCATCGGGCTCGCCGCCGCCGGCACCATCTACCTGATCGGCCCCGACCGGATCACGCTCGCGCCCGAGGCCGCGCTCGGCAACACGTTGATCGTGGTCGGCATGATGTGTCAGGCGGCGTACTTCATCGGCTCACGCGCCGTGCTCACGCGCTACGACTCGGTGACCCTGAGCGCCTACGTGATGACCTTCGCGATCGCGGGAGTGTTGCCGGTGGGGGTTGCCGCGCTCCACGACCTGGATCCCACGGGAATCGCCGGGGGAACCTGGGGCTGGGTGGCCTACATCGTCGCCTTCCCGACGATCCTGGCCTTTCTGCTGAACATCTGGGCGCTCCGCCGCGTGTCGCACAACGTCGTGGCGGTCTACATCTACCTCCAGCCCCTGATGACCGCGCTGGTGGCGCCGCTCGTGCTCGCGGGCGAGGAGCTCACCGCGCGAGCCGCGGCCGCGGGGCTCGCGATCTTCAGCGGCGTGGGGATGGTGCTCGGGGCGGAGCACCGGCAGCGGCGCGAGGTGCCGGTCGAGGCCCTCGGCGAGTAGTGCGCGCCGCGGTGGGCGTCGCGGGCCCTAATCGGCCAATGCCTTCTCGAGCTTGGCCACGATCGCGCCGAGGCGCTCGGCTTCCGCGGCCAGCTCCCTGGCCATGGCGAGCTGTTGCTGCGCAGTGGTTGTCGCGCTCTCGGCCCGCGCGAGCTGCCCCCGGGCCACCTGCCTGCTCCGCTCCACCGCCGTCCCGATCCGTCCGGCTGCCTCCTGGAGCCGGTCGGCGCGGTCGCGGAGCGCGGTCGCGGTGCCGGTGAGGTTCACCAGATGCTGCTGCGCGTTCTCGAACAGGGCGCCCCCGGTGCGGCCGCGCGCCGCGGCACCGCCCATGGCGTCCAGCACTCGGGCGAGCGCGAGCACCGCCCGCTCGATCTCGTCCCGGATG
Organism: Gemmatimonadales bacterium; assembly: GCA_050733355.1. Lineage (GTDB taxonomy): Bacteria > Gemmatimonadota > Gemmatimonadetes > Gemmatimonadales > GWC2-71-9 > DASQPE01. The sequence continues at coordinate 5,476 of JBOHSY010000541.1, forward strand.
CCGGTGACCAGCCGTCCGATGTCGCGCGCCGACCGGCCGGAGTCGTCCGCGAGCTGCCGGACTTCCTCCGCCACTACCGCGAAGCCCTGGCCTTCGGCGCCCGCGCGGGCGGCTTCGATCGCCGCGTTCAGGGCCAGCAGGTTGGTCTGAAACGCGAGGCCGTTGATGTCGCCGCTGATCTCCTGGATCTGCTCGCCGCGCGCTGTCAGCGCATCGACCTCGTTTCGCACCAGGCCGAGCGTGTGCATCGCCTGCTCGATCTCGGCTGCCAGGGCCTCCGAGGTCCGGACCAGCGCGCTGCCCTGCTCGCCGACCGCCCGGCCGATGTCCGCGTTGCGCGCCGCCTCGCTCCGGACCTCGGCGGCGACGGCGCCGGCGGTACGGCTCGCCGCCTGCACTTCGGCGAGATCGCCGACCTGCTGCCGAGCTCCGTCCGTGGTCTCCCGCAGCCCCTCCGTAGAGGCGCGGGCGGCCGTGTCGAGCCGCTGGCCCGCACCCGCGAGCGCCTCGGCCGAACGCGCGAGCTCCCGCGTGGTGGAGCGCAGGTCCTCGTCGGCGAGCTTGGCGCGGAACACTGCGGTGAGCGGCCGCGCCAACCGGCCCAGGGAGCTCAGCTCGCGCGCGCCGATGGTGCCGGCCGGGCCGCCCGCCAGGAGGATCTCTCCGATCGCGCCGCGGTCGTCGCCCAGCGGGTACGCGACCGCGGATCCGCCCCGCTGAACCGACTCTGCGAGCGGCGCCGCCCGCCATGCCGGTGGGTGCTCGCCCGCCGCCGCGAGCACGCGGGGCTCGGCGCCGTTCGCCACGCGGACCATCGCGCCCGATGCCTCGAACGTGCGACAGAGATGGCGGACCAGTTCCGCCGCGGCGGTTTCGACGTTTCGCTCGAGCAGCAGGCGCACCTGCAGATCGCGGGACTCGCGCGCGAGCCGGCGGTCGTTGAAGTGCCGGCTGCCGATGATCGCCAGTCCGCACCCGACCGGGAACACCACGAACAGCGCGGTCGCGAGCGTGAGTCCGGGTGACAGGTCGACCCCGAACAGGGGTACCGCACGCACGAGCCAGCCCGGTCCCATGCCGATGAGGATGGCGAGCGCCGCGAGACCGACCGTACGGCGCCGGTCGCCGCGCGGCAGCGCGCGCCACGCGGCGAGCAGCACCGCCACCGAGAGCACGAACGCGGTGAGGTTGAGCAGCCGGCGACGCACGAGGCCGTCCACCACGCCGAACAACTGCTCCTGTCCGCCGATCGCGGCGGCCAGCGCCACGACGAAGAGCGTGCCGTGCAGGAGGTACCAGCCCAGCACGGGTCTACGCCAGCCTTGCTCCCGCTCGGGCCAGCCGAGCGCGAGCGCGAAGTGCACCAGCGTCGGTGCGTGGAACCAGGACCCGATGCCGTAGGCCGCGAAGAGGAACCCGCCGGGCAGTGCCACGTCGGGCATCAGGCGATGGAGCGCGAACCAGGTGGCCCAACCGGCGCATTGGAGCAGGAAGGGTAGGGCGGCGGGCGACCGGGGGGCCTGCTGGAACGCGAGCACCCCGACCGCCCAGAAGACCGTGCCGCCCAGCGTCAGCCAGAGCAGCGTCTGGCCTTCGGGTCCCGACCGCACGTGGGCGGCGGTCTGGGCCAGACCGAGGATCAGGACGAGGGCGCTCGCGACGGCGGCGGCGGTTCCGAGCGGGAGGTGTGCACCCCGGTCGGACGCGCGCGTCCTGCTAAAGGTGGACGTGGTCACGTCCTTATATGGTAGCCAGTTGGCGTCCCAGCGAAAACGCCACGCGGCTCGCGGACGTCCCGGAGTGAAACCAGGCGCGCACAGGCGTCGTACGAGATCCCATGACCGAGACCCTCGCCCTCGACAAGCTTCCCGCCGTCTTTTCGCCGCTGGCCAAGGCGGTGCTCGACGGCTTCAGCGAGGGCGTCGTGGTGTTCGACCGCGACGCCCACATCCTGTACGCCAACCAGCCCGCGCGTGACGCGCTCCAGGAGATGGACCTGAGCGAAGGCGCGCCCGACCTCCAGCCCCGACTCGCGGCGCTCGGCGGCCGCTTGAGTCCGCTCCGGATCGGCCCGCTCGAGCTGGGTGAGGCGATGTTCATCCCGGGCATCGCCGGCCCCACGACGTTGGCGGATCGGGAGAAGGAGGCTATCGTCAAGACGCTGGACGCGCACGGCTGGAAGCTCGCCGAGACCGCGCGACAGCTGGGCATCAGCCGGACTACCCTCTGGCGCCGCCTCAAAGCATACGGACTGCATCGAGACGGCCGAACCAAATGGTCGAAAGCCTCCTAGCGCTGGCACTACTCGCACCACCCCTTCCGCACTCCGATACCACCGAACCATTCGCCGACGCCGCCACTCGCGCGCTCGTGGAGCGTGCGATGGCTCGGCACGAGAGCCGCGACGCGGCCGTCACCGACTATCGGGCCCGCATCCGCTACCGCCTGAGCGCGGCGCTGGGGCGGCGCCGCTGGGCCCGACTCCCGACCACCGCGGTCGAAGAGCAGGAGGCGATGGTCGCATGGAGCCTGCCGAACGATCTCCGGGTGGACGTGGTCGGCCGACGCTTCCGCACCCGCGACGGGGTCTGGGATTTTTCCAGTGTGTTCGACCGTCCCTGGTTCGTGCCCCGCGACGTGGACGACTCGCTCCGGATCTTCAGCGACCGCTTCCCCTGGACCGGCGCGCTTCATCCGCTCGCGGCCGAGGGGCCCGCGTGGTACCGCTACTCGCTGCTGGACAGCCTGAGCGTGACCCCGGCCGGCGGCAGCCCCGTGCGCGTGTACCTGGTGGAGGCGGTGCCCCGGCGCGCTGGCCCCGCGCTGGTGGCGGGCCGGCTCTGGATCGAGGCGGATTCGAGCGCCGTCGTCCGGATGGTCATGCGCTACGTCGGCACGGAGCTGTTCGAGCGCCGCGGGACCGAGCGGTTCGTGAGCGTGGACGTGGATCTGGAGTACGCGCTGCTCGAGGGACGGCACTGGATGCCGTTCCGCCAGACGATTGCCGGGCGGGTGCGCGTGCCGATGCTGGACGACCTCGTGGTGCCGTTCCAGGCGGTCACCACGTTTCACGACTACGAGATCAACGCCGGCCGGACGATTGCCTTCGAGCTGCCGCTCCCGGACTCGACGTCCTCGCGGGACTCGGTCGGTCCACCGCGGCGGCAGCGCACGGGCGAGGGCGCGCGGGGCTGGAACGTCGCGGATCGCTGGCCGGGCGGCCGGTTCGAGCTCCACCGGCCCTCAGACGACTCGCTCGAGCGCTATGCCGCGTGGGATGACTCCCTCAGCGTGTCCGACGTGGACGACGACAACGACCGGATCCGCGAAGCGGAAGCGTTGCTCGCGCAGCTCGCTGACAGCCTGCCGCCGGACATCACCGGCGAGCGCGCCCAGGGCGTCTCGTTCGAGAAGCCGTCGGACCCGCTGCGCTACGACCGGGTGCAGGGGTGGTCGTTCGGGTTCGGCTACCGCCTGCGGGTTCCAGCGATCGAATTCGCCGGGGTGCAGGGCACGATCCGCTACGGAATCTCCGACGAACGGGTCAGCGGGCGGCTGTCGTTCGTGCGGGACGCACCCACCGGGCGGTTGGCGGTGAGCGGGTATCGCGACGTGGTGGACGTGGATCCGATCTCCCGCGGGCAGACGGTGGGCAACACGCTCAACGCGATCTTCGCCGCCCACGATAACGCGGACTACATGCTCGTCACGGGCGGGAGCGCGTCGCTCACGATGTCGCTGGCCACCGGCTGGGATCTCGCCGTGAGCGGGCGGGTCGAGCGCCAGCGCAGCGTCGTGCGCGAGGCCGCCTCGGACGTGAACGACTTCTTCGGGGGCGACGGGATCTTTCCCGAGAACGCGCCGATCACCGAGGGCACGTTCGGCGGGGGAACGGTGACCCTCTCGGGGACCGGCGCCACCCGCTGGTCCCTCACCGCCGACGGGCTCGGCGGCGAGGGACTGTTCACCACCCGGTTCCATGGCGAGATCCGCCGCGCGTTCGGCGGGCGGCGGGGCGCCACGATCCGAGCCAAAGCCGGCATCGCGACGGCCACCGACCTCGGGCAGATGCAGTTCCGCGCCGGCGGCGTGAACACCGTGCGCGGCTTCGACTACGCTACGCTGCGGGGGCGCGCGTTCTGGGCCGCGCAGCTCGACGTTACGCCGATCGCGGGACGGCTCCGTCCGGTGCTGTTCGCCGACGCCGGCCGCGCGAGCGCGCCAGGCGAGCTGTTCGAGGGGCGCGTCCTCGTGGGCGCCGGCGTGGGTCTGTCGGTGTTCGGGGGGCTGCTCCGCTTCGACCTGAGCCGCCGGCTTTCTCCCGGGGACGGCACCTTGAGGTTCGATGTCACGGCGGGCGCTCCGCGCTAGGAAGAGCCGATGAGCAGAAGAGCAGAAGAGCCGATGGGCGTGGAAGCGGAAGAGCAGATGAGGGGGCGCTTCATCTGCTCGTCTGCTCTTCTGCTCTTCTGCTCTTCCGTCGTCGCTTGTGCCTCGACCAGGTCCCCGGAGGCGGAAGGGACCATGGAGGCCCACTGGGTCGGCGCGGATACGGGCGCCATGCACGGACCCGCCACGGCCCGCTGGTGCGCCGACGGGCGATACGGGGAAGTCCTCGGGATGCAGGGCGACACGGGGATCGGCATCGCGATTCGAAGGGCGGATTCGCTCGCGTCGGGACGCTACGCCGCCGTGCTGCCCGACAGCGCCGACACCTCGGCGGCCTCCGCGACGGTGGCGCTCCGGTTCGTCGGCCGCACCACGGTGACCGGCTATCAGGGCGACTCGGGCACCGTGACCCTGGAGCGCGACGCCGAGGGGCGGCTGGGCGCGAGCTTCGACGTGCGGGCGCGGGCCGTGGGCACTGTCGCCCGGATCACGCTCCGCGGCCGGGCCAGCGCGGTCCCGATCGCCGCGGGCGGCGAGGAGTGCACGGCGCCATGAGCCGTCGGAGCGAGTAGGTTTCACGCATGGAGTCCACCTACTTCCGCAAGGGATTCGGCCTCAAGGGGGCGATCGAGGGCCAGCTCACGAGCGACTACCACAGCCACGTGGTGGATGCGCTCCGCGCCAACGACCACCGCCTCACGGTCGGCCGGCTCACCTTCCGGCTCGCCCGCGAGTTCGGCTTCTGCTACGGCGTGGACCGCGCCGTGGACTACGCCTACGAGACCCGTCACAAGTTTCCCGACCGCCGGCTCTTCCTGGCCGGCGAGATCATCCACAACCCCCATGTGAACCGGAAGCTCCGGGACATGGGAATCGCGTTTCTGGCCCACGGTCCCGACGCGGAATTCGACTTCTCGGCCCTCACCGCGGACGACGTGGTGATCATGCCGGCCTTCGGCGTGACGATCCACGACTTCAACCGGCTCCGCTCGGTCGGCTGTGTCATGGTGGACACGACCTGCGGCTCGGTGCTGAACGTGTGGAAGCGGGTGGACAGCTACGCGCGCGACGGCTACACGGCGATCATCCACGGCAAGCACTGGCACGAGGAGACCAAGGCCACCGCGAGCCAGGTGATGAAGCATCCGACCGGACGCTACCTCGTGGTGCTGAACATGGCCGAGGCCCGGATGGTGTGCGATTACATCGAGGGGCAGGGCGATGCCGCCCCGCTCGCCCGGCACTTCGCGACGGCGGTCTCGCCGGGATTCGATTTCGAGCGGGACCTGCTCCGCGTGGGCCTCGCCAACCAGACTACGATGCTCTCGGGCGAATCGCTCGCGATCGCCGAGGAGTTCCACCAGAGCATGATCCGCCGGTACGGCCAGGCGGTCGTGGGCGACCATTTCCGCACGTTCGACACGATCTGCTCGGCGACGCAGGAGCGGCAGGACGCGGTGGTGCAGCTGCTGGACGAGCCGCTCGACGTGATGCTGGTGGTGGGCGGATACAACTCGAGCAATACCTGCCACCTCGCGGCGCTGGTGCAGTCGAAGGGGGTGCGGGTCTACCACATCGAGGACGCCGACTGCCTGGACGCCGGCGCCGGGACGATCCGGCATCAGCCGATCCGGCAGAAGCAGGAGCAGGTCGATTCCGACTGGCTGGGCGACGGGCGGATCATCGGCCTCACGGCGGGAGCATCGACACCGAATAACAAAGTGGGAGAGACGGTGCTCAGGGTATGTGAGACGGCAGGGGTGCAGCAGGAGCTGCAACGGGTCGTTGGGTAGGTCGTAAGGGCGGTAAGGGCGGTAAGGGCGGTAAGGGCGGTAAAGGCGGTAACGGCGGTAGAGGAGCGGCAAAGGTCCGAGGGCGACTAGGCGAATACGCCTTGCTGCCTTGGTACATTACCGGCCAGGCCTTACCGCCTTTACCGCCTTTACCGTCTCTACCGCCCCTACCGCCCATTGGTCATGCCCCTCATCGACCTGTCACATACCATCGAGCACGGCATGACTACGTATCCCGGTCTCCCTGCCCCGTTGATCTGCGACTACCTGAGCCGGGAGGCATCCCGATCTCGCTACGCGGACGGGGTGGAGTTCCAGATAGGACGGATCGACCTTATCGCCAATACCGGCACCTACCTCGACACCCCCTTCCATCGCTACGCCGACGGCGACGACCTCGCGGCGCTGCCGCTCGAGTGTGTGGCCGGCCTCCCCGCGATCCGCGTGAGCTTCGCGCCGGGATCGGAGCGCGCCATCACGCGCGCCCGACTCGACCGGGCGATCGGCGCGCGCGACATCGCGGGCATGGCGGTGCTGGTGCACACCGGCTGGGACGCGTACTGGCGCACCGAGCAGTACGGCACCGCCAATCCGTTCCTGGCCGCCGATGCCTGCGAGCTCCTGCTCGAGCGGGGCGCGGCGCTCGCGGGGATCGATTCGGTCAACATCGACGACCTGGAGGACCGGTCGCGTCCGGCGCACTCGCTGCTGCTGCGGCGCGGCGTGCCGATCATCGAGCACATGACGAACCTGGGCCCGGTCCCCGAGACCGGCTGCCGCTTCTACGCGGTTCCGCCGAAGGTCACGGGGATGGGGACGTTCCCGGTGCGGGCGTTCGCGCAAGCATCTGCGCCAGCGCGAGGATCGTGATCGGAGCGCTTCCTTCCAACCGGTTGTTCACCAGGATATACGCGGGCACGCTCGCGGCGAGGGCGAGCTCGGCCAGCCGCACGAGATCGATGCGCACGCCGGGGTCAGGGTCGAGCACCCGGTCGTACGGCGAGAACGCATCCACCGCGTCGTCGTAAGTGCGGCCGGGGCGGAGCAGCGCGCGCGCCACGACGAACGGCGCGGTGAGCGCGCCCGGCAGGTCGAGCTGAGCGCCGATCGGCGGCATCCGGGTCCACGAGCTGAACACGTGCGCGACGTCGTGCTCCCGGAGCACCGCGAAGTACGCCGGCGTGAGAAACTCCTGGTTCCGGACCTCGACGGCATACGGAAGCTCTCTCGGGAGCCGGCCGAAGAACCGGTCCAGCCGGTCGGCGAATTCCTGCGATCCGATGCCGCTCGCCCACGGGATCTGCTGGAACTCGAAGACGAGCGGACCGAGGTGGTCGGCGAAGTGCGCCGTGCACGGCTCGGCCACCGATTCGATGAAGAGGTCCGGATTCAAGAAGTCCGGGTTGGGCCTGCCCGCTTTCCCCGGATCCTGCGCCTTGGTCCAGGTGTGCACCGTGAGCTGCTGCCAGACTTTGCTCACGCAGGGGTATCCGGTCGGGAGGCGATCCGCCCAGCCGCGGAGTATCTCCGGCGTCGGCGCGGCGTAGAAGCTGGCGTCGATCCCCACCGTCCGGAACAGCGGGAACCTCGCGTACTCCTCCAGCATACGGGTCGAGGCGCCCTTGCCCTTGTACGCCTGGTGGTAGACCAGCCCGCGCCAACCCGGATAGTTCCACGACGACGCGCCGAACCGCACGAGCGGGGGCACCGATTCGCCGAGGCGCGTCAGCGCGGACAGGGCCACCATGTCGGAGGCAATCGGGTCGTCCACGACGGGAATGTAGCGCGCGTATCCGCTGGCGGGTCAGGTGCTTGAGGGCGGCTTGAGGGCCTGGTGCGATCCTCCGCCAACTCTGACGGGAGACTGAGAATGTTTCGGGCAGCAACCCTGTTCGCGTGCGCCGCGCTGATGGCGGGTCCGGGCCGCGCGGCCGCGCAGCAGCCTGGCTGGCTGTTCAGCGTGAACGGCGGCTACGCCAACGGGATCGGAGATACCTTTGAAGAGGGTGGGTCGGTGAGCGCTACCGGGTTCGTGTACCGGCCGGTCGCGCCCAACGTAGATGTCGGCCTGGAGCTCGGCTACCACGGCCTCGGCACGAGCACCACCCGCATTCCCGATCTCTACGGCCCGGGCAGCACCTACCGGGAAGACTTCACGACCAGCGCCTGGCAGGCCACGGCAGGCGTGCGGGTCCGGCCCACCGCGAGCCGCCTGCGCCCCTATGCGGCGGCGGGCGCCGGCGTGTACGTGCTCCGGATCCGCGACGTGATCGTGGTGCGCGACGCCGCCGGCGCGATCATCCCCCACTACCAGTTCCGCCAGACCAACGCCGAGCTGCATCCCGGCGTCAACGGGGGCATCGGAATCGATCGCCTCGTGTCGCTCGGCCGACTGGGCCTGGGCGTCCACGCACGCTGGCACGGCATCATCGCTCCCGGCGGCATCGCGGACTTCTTCACCGTCAGCGTGGGACTGGCGCTGGACTGAGCGGCACCGGCGGTGAGAGCCACAGCCACACGCCGATGAGCGCTCCCGCCACCGGCTGCACCACGGGATACAGCCAGTCATCCAGCAGCGGCGGCAGCCGGGGCGCCCCAGTCCACGGCGGTGCCGTAGAACGACCACGCCGCGATCACCAGATAGAGCGCCTCCCACGACGCGCTCGAGCCCCGCCCCGCGGACGAGGATCCATCCGTACAGCAGGCTGCCGAGCGCGATGCCGGTCACCAGCACGAAGAAGAGCGAGTCCCAGAGCGCATCGTACGTCGCCACCTCGGCGGCGATCGCATCGCGCCGCGCTGGGTCGGCGGCGAGAAAGGCAGGCCGCCACAGGCGGTCGAGCGCCACCAGTGTGGGAGCCCCTGCTGCGCGGCCTCGACAGACGCCCAGAGCATGAAGCACACGAAGCCAAAGATCGCCGCGCCGGGTGACCGCTGCGTGGCGCGCACCGCCACCGCCAGCGCCGCGACGAGCACGAGAAAGGGATGGGAGAAGTACACCCACGAGCGCAGCAGGTGGGCGGGGTGCGCGTGCGCACCCATGCGGGTGGCGAGGTCGGTGGCGGGCGGAATCCATCGCGACAGATGAATCAGGAGCAGCGTGGTCGCCACCGACAGGAACGAGCAGACGGCGGCCGTGCGGAAGAACCGGCGGCTGAAGTCGATGAATGCTCCGGGCGCGGGGCCGAGACCATACGGTGCGCCGCGCCTGGAGATTCGGCCAGAGGTGATCAGTGCGCCGCGAACGAGTCGGGGTCGAAGGGCGGCTCGAGCCGAAGGGCGAGGATGCGCCCGGTGCCGATGGTGGCGCCGGTTGCGAGGTCGATGGTCCGCTCGCGGTGCGGCCGCGTCACGCCGCGCACCGTCTGGAAGTCGTCGAACACTGTCTCGATCCACTTGCGCTTCGCGTCCTGGTCCGGATGGAACGCGCGGAAGTTGCGGCTCCGCTCGATCTGGCAGGTGCCGGGGTTGAGCCAGTGCCAGTTCGTGAAGCCGTCGACGAGCGTGAGCTTCACAACGTGGTAGGCCACTCCGTCTATCGTGTCGCGGCCCGCGAGGGCCACCGCGTGCCCGTTCCTCGGCATGTCGGCCAGGGTCCAGAGGTGGCCGGGGTGCTCCATCCCGTGGCGGAGCGCCTCCGAACCGTCCACGCGGGACACCACCGCCGTATCGGCGTCCTGCGGGAGCTGCCACGCGCGGCGTCCGTCCCACCACTCGGAGAAGACGCGGGTCTCGCCGGTGAAGACGTCGATGCGCATCCGCCCGGCGTTGCCCTCGCGGACCGCGCGGTAGCGGCCGCGGAGCGACATGCCGGGCTCTTCGATGGAGAGGTCGTACTCGAGGCGCTGAACGGCGCGGAGCGCCGCTCCGCCGACCGCGCGGTGGTGACAGGCGAGCAGCCGGTCGAGTGACGGGTCGGGCGGCGCCTGTGCGCCGGTAAGGACGACCGTAGCCGCGAGCGCGGCGAAGGAGAGGCGAGTCATACCGCCTGAGACACCGGCGGGCGCCCGAACGGTTGGCCGGCGGTCAGCTCGCGGGCGCGAGCAGCGCCTCGAGCCGGTCGATCAGCTCGCGCTGGGCGCTGTTGATCCTGGCGCGCGCCGCGGCCGGCGTGAACCAGGCGCAGCGGTCCACCTCCGGGAACTCGATCCATCGCCCCGAGCCGCGGGGCCACTCGGCGCGCAGCACATTGCTCGTGATGCTCGACGCATCGACGTCGCCCTCCCACGCCCACGCATGCACCAGCTTGCCGCCCTTCTGGCGAATGCTGCCGAGCGGCAGGAGCGGAGGCACCGGCGCGATTCCCGTCTCCTCACGGAACTCGCGTATCGCGGCGGCCTGCAGGTCCTCGCCGTCCTCGACCAGACCCTTCGGGATGGTCCAGGCGCCAGCGTCCCGGTCGCGCCAGAACGGCCCGCCGGGATGCGCCAGGAATACCTCGAGGCCGCGCGGGCTCCGGTGGAAGAGGAGCAGGCCGGCGCTTACGCCTGCCGCCGCTCCCATTCCTTCCAGACGCCCCAACAGAGCCCGGCGACGAAGCCGAGCGGACCGGTGATGAAGATGCCCAGGAGGGGACCGTTTCCGCTGGAGGGGTCGAGCAGCATGGGGCCGAAGAAGCCGAGCGCGAAGCCGATCCCGCCGCCGGTGAGGGCAGGCACGATCGTCCGGTTCGACATCCACCAGAGGTCGCCGAACACGTTGTACCGCACCGCGACGACCGCGGCCAGGAGCAGCAGTACGAGCAGGAAGAACATGGCTCCTCCAGGATCGTCGTCTCGGGCGATCACGCGCCGGCGAGCACGTCGGCGAGCACCGGCATGGCAATGTGCGACCCACTCAGCACCAGCGCGACCTTGCCGCCGCGCCAACGCTTCCCGGCGGCGAGCAGGGCAGCGACGGGCAAGGCCCCGGCGCCCTCTACGAGCAGCGATTCCCTTTCCAGCACGAATCGGACCGCGGCCCGGAGCTCCGGCTCGTCCACCTGAGTCCAGTCGGCGACGAGGTCGCGGCAGAGCGGGAAGGTGATCGATCCGGGCTCCAGCAGGCCGACGGTGGCATCGGAGATGGAGGCGGCGGAGGGCAGCTCGAGCAGCCGGCCGGCACGCACGCTCTCCGCCATGATGGGGGACGCGGAGGGCTGGCAGCCGACGACCTGCGTCTCGGGCGCGTGCGCCGCGAGATGGGCCGCGATGCCGGAGATGAGCCCGCCGCCGCCCACGGGGACGAGGACCGCGTCGACGCCGGCGAGCTGGCGGCGGAGCTCGACCGCGACCGTGCCCTGGCCCCCGATCACCTGGGGGTCGTTGTAGGGCGAGACGTACACGCGGCCGGTTTCGTCCGCGGCCCGGCGCGCGATCGTCTCCACGAGACCGGGGTCGTCATCGATGAGCCGGAGCCGAGCGCCGCGCGACTCGAGCGCGTCAAGCTTGGCGCGCGACACGCTCGCGGGCAGGAAGATCTCACCGCCGATGCCAAGCAGCGCGAGCGCCTGCGCCATGGCGAGCGCATGATTGCCCGTGGAAGCGGCGACCACGCCGCGGCCGCGCTCCTCGGTAGAGAGCGCGAGCAGCTTGCTGAGCGCACCGCGGGCCTTGAACGAGCCGGTGACCTGCGCGGTCTCGAGCTTGAGATGGACGTCGGCGCCCGCGGCGCGGCTCAGCGCGGGCGACGGCTCGAGCGGGGTCTCCCGGACGTACGGCCGGATGCGCGGCTCAGCCAGCGCCACTTCGCGAGCGGCGTCGGCGGGGGTGAAGTCGGAGACGGGCATGGGTCGCCGGTAGATACGGCGGCCGGGCCTGAGTGTAAAGCCGCCGGGGACGGCGCCGGCTCGCGTGCGCCGGGCGGCTAGCGCGCGAGCTGGACGGCTCCCGACGCGCGGAACAGGTCGATATAGACGATTCGCCAGCGTCCCTCGAACCGGATGAACCGGAACTCGTCGGCTCGGCCCGCCGCCGCGCAGCTCGGCACGGAGACTTCCGCCCACTCGCCGTCGAGCGTCACCGCGGCCCGATCGACGCGCGCCGCCACGTCCGTCGAGCACGCCGGTGGGTCGTCGACGCGAGGCGCGGCCGCCACCATGGCTTCGGGAGCAGGGCGGTGGGCGACCACCTTGGCCGTCAGGATGTCGGCCGACAACGCCTCCCAGTCCTGATGCGCCAGGTTGAAGTAGAAGGCCCGGAGCGTTGTGCGGATCTGGGCCGGAGTCGAGTCGGTCTCCGCGAGCGACTGCTGAGCTGCCGCGGGAAGGGCCGAGGCCATCAGCACCGCGGCCAGCCCAACGACCGCCTTGCGAATCGACATGTGTCCTCCGGTAAGGGACGACTCGAGCAAAGTCCGCGTCCAGCACGATGCGGTATCGCGACTTACCGCTCGCGCGGCGCGAACGATGATTTCTCCCGCTCGAGGAGCGTCCGCTTGCGCCTGAATCCCCAACGGTAGCCGGCCAATGTGCCGTCCTGGCGCACGACCCGATGACAGGGAATGGCGACCGCGATCATGTTCGCCGCGCACGCTTCGCCGACGGCGTACGCCTCCTTCGGTGCGCCGATGCGCTGCGCGATCTCCGAGTAGCTCGCCGTGGAACCGGCCGGAATCCCGCGGAGCGCTTGCCAGACCCGCATCTCGAAATCCGTGCCCCGCGGGTCGAGGGGCAGATCGAACGCTTCCGCCGGCGTCTCGACGAGGTCGAGCACGCTGGCCATCAACGGCTCGAGCGTCGGGTCCTCAACGAGCCGCGCCCCCGGGAAGCGGTCCTCGAGGTCGCGCAGCAGAGCGTCGGGATCATCCCCGAGGAGGATGGAGCAGATACCCCTGTCGCTCGCCGCGACGAGGACCGATCCGAGCGAGCTTACACCGATCGCGACGTGGATCGCTGGGACGGCGGAATTCACCACGGTGTTCCTTCCATTCGACCTGCCTTCGCTTTGTCAATGCCGCCTGACGACCGCGTCGTCGTTCTTACGCCGCGTCGTGGAAGATGATGCCCACGGTGTGCCGCTGTCCCGAGCGGATCCGGCTGACGCCGTGTCGCAGGTTGACGCGATAGACGCCGCGCGTGCCCTGTACCGGCCGGTGATGCACGGCGAACGCCACGGCGTCTCCCTGCCGCAGGGGTACGACCTCGGCCCGTGACTGCATGCGCGGACGTTGCTCGGTGAGCACGAACTCGCCGCCGGTAAAGTCCCGTCCGGGCTCGGACAGGAGGATCGCCACCTGGATCGGAAACACGTGCTCGCCGTAGAGGTCCTGGTGCAGGCAGTTGAAGTCGTCCGCCGCGTACTGGAGCAGGAGCGGTGTCGGCTTCCGTTGCCCGGCGTCGTGGCACCGCGCGATGAAGTCGGCGTGCGTTGCCGGGTACTGGACGTCGATCCCCATCGCGGTGTTCCAGCGATTGGCGACCGGTGCCAGCCGCGGGTAGAGCGCCGTGCGGAGCTCGGCAATGATCTCGGGCAGCGGATAGCTGAAGTACTTGTACTCCCCGCGCCCGAACCCGTGCCGGCCCATGACGACCCGGCTCCGGAACCGGTCGTCTTCCGGATACAGCGCGGCCAGCGCCTCGCAGTCGTCGGACGTGAGGAGACGCTCCAGCACCGCGCTACCGTACCCGTCGAGATCCTGAGCGACGCGCTCCCAGTCGAGCGCTCGACTCCGCTCCACGGCCGCCTTCGCCGAGGGCAGAGCCGGCGCCAAGCTCGCGAGACTGGTCATGCGCGCGCCTCCCGCGCGAGCAGCGCGCGTTTGCGCTCGACGCCCCAGCGGTAGCCCGACTGCGCGCCGTCGTGACGCACGACCCGATGGCAGGGGTTCGCCACGGCCACGGGGTTGGCGCCGCAGGCCTGGGCGACGGCCCTGACCGACGCCGGAGAGCCGATGCGGCTGGCGATCTCGGTGTAGCTCAGGGTCTCTCCGGCCGGGATCTCCCGCAGCGCCCGCCAGACCCGGTGCTGGAAGGCCGTGCCCTGCACGTCGAGCGGCAGGTCGAGTCCCAGGCCCGGGGCTTCCACGAATCCCACTACCTTCGCCACGAGCTGTTCGAAATCGGCGTCGCCGCCGATCAGCGTGGCGCGCGGGAAGCGCTCCTGGAAGTCGCGCGCGAGCTTCTCGGGGTCGTCGCCCAGCAGAATGGCGCACACCCCCTGCTCGCTCCGGGCGACGAGAATCGAGCCGAGCGAGCATTCGCCGATGGCGAAGCGGATTTCCGCGTTCGCGCCGCCGGCGCGATAGTCGCTCGGCGTCATACCCAGTAGCTGCTGCGATTCGGCGTAGAATCGCCCGTTGGAGTTGTATCCCGACTCGTAGATCGCCCGGGTCACGGTACCGCTCCGCGCAAGCTCCTTGCGCACCCGTTTGCCGCGATGGGCGATCGCGTACTCCCGCGGCGTCACGCCGGTGACGGCCTTGAACACGCGATGGAAGTGGAACGCGCTCATCCCGGCGTGCTCTGCCAGCTTCTCGAGGCTCGGCGCCCTCGGCGAGGTCTCGATCAGGCGGCAGGCCTCGGTAACCCTCGCCGCGTGCTGCTCCACCAGGGACGGCTGGTCGGGCTTGCAGCGCTTACAGGGCCGGAACCCGGCGCTAGCGGCGTCTGCGCCCGTTGCGTGGAAGCGGATGTTCTCCGGCCGCGCCAAGCGGGCGGCGCACGAGGGGCGGCAGAAGACCCCGGTGGTCTTGACCGTGTACACGAAGGTCCCGTCCGCCCCGGCGTCACGGGCAACGATGGAGGCCCACCGGGGGTCGTTGGTGGTTTCGGCT
>JBOHSY010000542.1:0-2929 GCA_050733355.1 Gemmatimonadales bacterium
CAGCTGATGCGCGATCCGTTAGGCCGGTCCGCCCAGGAGAACCGATATGCGAAATGAACGGCCGCCTCGCTCCGCGGCCGCACTCAAGGCCTGGACCACCCGGCGCAGTGCGCCGCATCGAGCCCGACGCACGGCGGCGCGAAGCCAGAAGGCCCTGCGAGCCTGGGCACTCGAGCATGGCTGGTATGTGCAGTTTCTCGATGCTCCGAGCGGATCCCCCCGGACCGGGATCGTTGATGCGCTTCTCGTGCGAGTAGGGCGGCGCAACCCAGATCTGCTCGAGGTTCGCCTGGTGCAACTGAAGGCAGGCGTAGCGGGTCTCACTGCGGCTGAGCGGCGCCGCCTGCGCGAGGCTTGCGCGGGAATCCACTGCGCTCCTGGCTACGCCTACTTCGATGGCGCTGAGCTTGAGGTCGAGCTTCCCTATTCCGGGCGGACGGCCTAACCAGCGCATGCAGCTGGCGGGCGCTTCTGGGCGAAGCGCCCGGCCGCGTCGGAGCGCCGACGCGGAGTGGACCATAGACTTCGTATCGGCGGGGCTTGCCGCCCGCAGCTGATGCGCGATCCGTTAGGCAGCGGCACCTGGCTTCAGTTGTCCCAGGCCTCAAATCTGGCTAGATTCTAGCCAGAATGCGCTACGAGGTCATTCTCGCGCCAGCGGCTGGTCAAGCACTCAGAAGCCTCAAGGCCGATGCCCGGGCTCGGGTACGGGATGCACTCGAAACGCATTTGCGTCACCAACCGACGAAAGTGAGCAAGAGCCGCATCAAGCGGCTCCGGGGCTGAGCCGCCCGCAGTGTCGGCTCCGAGTCGATGACATCCGGGTGTTCTATGACGTCACAGGCCAAGCGGTCGAGATCCTCGCCATCGTCTCCAAAGCGGAGGCCCAAGCCTGGCTCGGCCAGGAAGGGGTTGCCGAATCGGGAAGTCGCTCTGGCGAAGGTCAAGGATGACTTGTCGAAGTATCTGCGGCTTGCGGAGCGCGAGGAGATCGTGATTACCCGCCACGGCAAGCCCGCGGGGATTCTCATCGGCTTCGAGACCGAGGAGGATTGGCTCGATTACCGCTTGGAGCACGACCCGGCGTTCCTGCAGCGCGTCGCCGAGGCGCGGGCAGCGCTCCGCCGAGGCGAGGGCGTGAGACTTGAGGATTTGCCGGCTTAGCTCGTATGCCGCTGCCTAACCAGCGCATGCAGCTGGCGGGCGCTTCCATGGGCAGCGCCCAGCCGCGCCGAAGCGGCGGCGCGGGGTGGACCATAGAGTTCGTATCGGCGGGCCTGCCCGCCCGCAGCTGATGCGCGGTCCGTTAGGCAGCGGCGTCGGTCTTCATCGCGGGTTTAGAAGCGGTCGACGCGGGCCATGAAACATCCCGCCTCCGCGTTGCGGATGTGTACGTACTCGGCACCGGTGGCTACGAAGAGGCGCTCGAGCACTTCTGTAGGAGCTTGCTCCCGCACCCACTCCCGGCGCAATAACTCGCCGGCGACGCCGTACGCGTCGAAGAGGAGCGGGAGCGTACGGAAGTCCGGAGGGAATGCGCCCGCCTCGTAGCGGGAACACGGCATCGCATGAATAAAGATCGGCCCAGGTGCTGGCACGCTGGCGGGGTCACTGAACGGCTGATAAGTAAAGAGGATCCGCTCCTCGACGCCCACTGTGAAGGTGCGGAGGCAGAGCCGGCAGGGACCGTACCCCTTGGCGGTCTCTCGATAGGCAGGATGCCGGTATTGGGGCGAGCGTAGGGTCTGGCGCACCTCGGCCGCTAAGTGGCTCGGAATCCCGGTAATGCGGAACGGCACCTCAGCGCTCCCGTTTGATATGCGAGACACGATAGCGGCGGGGCCGGGCGCGAGCTATCTGTTTCTTGCGCTCGAATTTCGCGCCGCTGCCTAACCAGCGCATGCAGCTGACGGGCGCGCCTTGTGTCGAGCTCCGCTCGACAGCAGCTCGCCGATGGCGAGCCGCGGAACGTAGGGTTGTGCACTGCGGGCCCGCCGCCCGCAGCTGATGCGCAGGTCGTTAGGCGGCGGGCAAACCCTTATCACGACGCACAGCCCGACATGACCGACGCACCCGGAGGACCGTATCTCGAGCCCACACAGGACGCCGGGCGGCGTTACTTCTCGCGTGGGCTGGCGGGCCCCGTCGTCATGCTGAACCTGCTGCGCTTTCGTGCAGTCGCTGACTATTCCGCGACGCCTGCGTTAGCACCCGCGGCTCCCATCTCGGGGGCAGAGGCGTACGAGCGGTATATCGCGCACACCCGGCCGTTCCTGGAGGAGGCCGGTGGCGAACTCTTGTTCGTCGGGCTGGGCAGCGACTGGCTCATCGGACCACCGGACGAACACTGGGACTGGGCGATGCTGGTGCGCCATCGGAGCCAGCAGAGTTTCCTGTCGTTTGCCTCGAATGAAGCGTACCGTAGTGGTCTGGGCCATCGGCTCGCGGCGATCGAGGACTCGCGGCTTCTGCCTCTCGTTGAGACGACGAGGTGAAGCAGCGCGGCTGCTCAACAGAATCACACCGTGCCCGCCGCCTAACCAGCGCATGCAGCTGACGGGCGCTTCCGTGGGAAGCACCCGGCCGCGCCGGAGCGCCGGCCCGCGGTGGACCATAAAGTTCGTATCGGCCGCGCTAGCCGCCCGCAGCTGATGCGCGGTTCGTTAGGCGGCTTCAATCATGGCTAGCTACGGGCGCTCCTGCACTGCGGAGATCACCCCCAAGCCGATCGCGGCTCGGAGGGCCCGGAAACCGAGCTCGGGGGGCGCGCCAGACGAGCCGCCCGGCGCCGGTGAGATCCCCGCCCCACTCCTCGCGGCGCACAGCGGTGATCCGGGTTGGTGCCGCGGTGAACGTCCCGCAGCAGCCGGCTCGTGCAGGCGTGGGGCATCGGAGTGCAGCGCTCGGCGGCCATCGCGCTCCTCAGGGC
>JBOHSY010000543.1:0-3643 GCA_050733355.1 Gemmatimonadales bacterium
TCAGCCGACCCCCGGATCGCCGCGATCAGCAGGAAGGCGTACATCAACGTCTTCGAGTAATTGCCCAGGATATACGTCGCCGAGCCGCCGAGCGAGGTTCCGAACGGCGCCGACACACAGGCGAAGACGCCCAGGGCCAGCATGAGACGAGCGGGCCAGGTCTTGAAGACGCCCTCGGTGGCCAGTGCCCGGCGCCGGAGGAACGCGTACAGCAGGGAAAAAGCGAACAGCGTGAAGAGGGGACGGAACTTGGCCACCAACGGGAAATGCTGGTGAAATCGGCTCACGGTGAAAATCGTGAGGAGGGCCAAGGAGATCCGGAGCGGGTCGAGCATAAGCCGCAGCGGTGCCGAGGCTGGGGCGGGGGGCGGAGCGGAACGGACCGGATTCCTGACGCCAACGGTCATCGTGCCCCCACCCCCAAGGTGAATTCGTCCCAGAATGCGGCTCATTCGGTGGCGAAAGTGCAAGAATGAGACCGGTGGCGGGTAGCGCTGAGCAACCCCGCGCCGGCAATCTCGGCGCGCGAAGGGAGGCACACAACTGGTGTTGCGTCATCGCAACACCAGTTGCTGGCGCCTGGGCGGCCACTCGGTGGCCAAAACGCCTCGTCACGCCGGCGTGACGCATGGCCTTGCGATTGCGTCACGCTTCTGGTACGAATGCATGACCCCGCCCCAGGATCGGGAGGGGTGCATGTACCTGGCGACCCTTCTTCCCAGCGGAGCGAGTCGTGTACATCGATCCGGGAGCCGGCAGTCTCATTCTTCAAGTGGTGGCCGCAAGTGTGCTCTCAGCGGGGCTCGCTTTCCGTCGCAGCCGGGACGCGGTCAGGCATTTCTTCGGGGCGCTGCTGGGCCGCTTCCGCCGAGAGTGACCTGGCAGCCGGTCGCCGGCTCGTTCCGGGATCCGAGCGGCTTCCTCTTCCGGCGGGACGGCACCCTCTATCGGCAGGTCAACCGCCGCTATCACGAGGACTACGCAGCCGTCGTCGCCTCCGGCCTCTATGACGAGCTGGCGGACAAGGGCCTGCTCGTTGCGCACGCCGAAGCCGAGCTCCGGCTCGCCGCGACCGCGGACGCCGTCGCGGTGCTCCGGCCGGAGTGCCTCGGGTTCATCTCGTATCCCTACGAGTGGTCGTTCAGCCAGCTGCGCGACGCGGCGCTCCTGACGCTGGACGTGCAGTGCCGGGCGCTCGATCGGGGGCTGGTGCTGCGCGACGCGAGCGCGTACAACGTGCAGTTCCACCAGGGTCGGCCGATCTTCATCGACACACTTTCCTTCGGGCGGTATCGGGAGGGCGAGCCCTGGCAAGCCTACCGCCAATTCTGCCAGCACTTCCTGGCGCCGCTCGCGCTCATGAGCAAGCGGGACGCACGCTGCGGGTTGCTGCTCCGGCAATTCATCGACGGGATCCCGCTCGACCTGGCGAGTGCGCTGCTCCCGTGGCGCACCCGGTTGCGGCTCGGGCTGCTGATGCACCTCCATGTGCACGCGCGGGCCCAGCGGCGGTTCGCTGACACGTCGGCCGGGGCGGCCTCGGCGCGGGCGCGACCGTTGAGTCGGAAGGCGCTCGACACGCTGGTCGAGAGCCTGCGCACCACGGTCAACGCGCTCCAGTGGACCCCCAGCGGCACCGAGTGGGCCGACTACGAGCAGCGCCACAACTACACGGCCAGGGCGGTTGCGTCGAAGGCGGCGACGCTCCGCGAGTTCCTCGCCCAGCTCCGGCCGCGGCGGGTCTGGGACGTGGGCGCCAACACCGGCGCCTACGCGCGGGTGGCCCGCGAGACCGCCGAGTCGGTCATCGCGTTCGACGTGGACCCGGCCGCCGTGGAACGGAACTACCGCCGGGTGCGCGCCGACGGTGAGCGCGGCATCCTGCCGCTCCTGCTCGACTTCACCAATCCGTCCCCGGCCCACGGCTGGGGGCACACCGAACGGCTGTCGCTCGAGGAGCGGGGGCCGGCTGACGCCGTGCTCGCGCTGGCGTTGGTGCACCACCTGGCCATCGGCAACAACGTGCCGCTCCCCCGCGTGGCCGAGTACTTCGCCCGGCTCGGCCGCGCCCTCATCGTGGAGTTCGTGCCCAAGACCGACCCGCAGGTCCAGCGGCTGCTGCGCCACCGCCCGGACATCTTTCCCGAGTACACGCCGGCGGGGTTCGAGGCTGCCTTCGGGCCGCGCTTCGACACCCTGGCCAGCCGGCCGGTCGACGAGACCGAGCGGGTCCTCTACCTCATGAGACGCAAACCGCACGAGGCATGCTGAAGCGCCTCGCGATCCTGTACCCCCTCCTGTTTGCTGCCTTTCCGGTTCTGGCTATCGCCGCCCGGAATCCCGGCGAGTACACGCTTGGCGACCTCCTGGTCGTGCTCCTCGTCGTGCTGCTCGCCGTCGGCCTGGTCCTCGGCGCCGCCACATTGTTCCTCCGCCGGTTCGGTGAGGGGCTGCCCGCGGCAGTGACGGTGCTCGCGGTGGTCGTCTTCTTCTTCTACGTGCCCGCACGCGAATGGATCGACCCGCATATCGCGGGGACCGTGCTCGACCAGGCAGGACTCGTTCCGATCGCGATCGGGTTGGCCCTCGTGGTGATCCTGGGCTGGCTCGTGCGCAACGCGAGGCGGCTCGCGCCCCTCACCCCGCTGCTGGCGACCATGGGGCTCATTCTCGTGACCTGGAACGCAGTCCGGGTGGCGCTGGATCAGGTGCGCGGCTCCCAGGCGGCGGCTCGAACGGCGCTGGTCCGGAAGCTGGCCGAGCCGATCGCCACCCGGCCGGGAGCCGTTCCGGGTCCCCGCCGCGACATCTATCTCATCATCCTGGACCAGTACGCCAACGCGAAGGTGCTCCGGGAATTCTACGGTTTCGACAACCGCGCGTTCGAGGACAGTCTCCGCGGGTTGGGCTTCACGATTCCGGCGACGACGCGGAGCAATTACGACGGCACCCAGATGTCCCTGCCCTCGCTGCTCAACTTCGCCCACATAACCCCGCTCGAGGCCGAGCTCGGGAACACAACCGATCGCACGGTTCTCCGCCATCTCATCAAGCGCAACCGTCTGGTGCGCTTTCTCCGCGCGCAGGGATACCAGTTCGTTCTCATCCCGGCGGGCTGGGAGGGCACCTCCGACAGCCCCTACGCGGATCGCGTGATGCGGCAGACCGTGGGCCTCGACCTCGGACGCGAGCTCGACCGCACCGAGCTGCGTGACGTCCTCCGCTCGACGACCCTCCTGAATCGCGTGCTCGACCTCGCGTCGTCCCGACCCGATAGTTGGATACTCGACGCGTTCGATTCGCTGAAGGCGGTGGCGAGCGAGCCGGCCACCACCTTCACCCTCACCCATTTCATGATGCCGCACCGCTTGTACCGGTACGACGAGCACTGCCGCCCAACGCCCCTCTGGGTTCGGCGGCTTGCGAACGAGAGTCCGGCGGCCAAGGCGGCGTATCTCGGGCAGCTGCGATGCACCAATCGCCGGGTGCTCGACGTCGCACGAACCATCCTGAGCCGCTCCGGAACGCCCCCGATCATCGTGATCCAGGCAGACCATGGCAGCCGCACGTTGCCCACCGACCGCTGGGGTACTCCCGAGGACTTCCGGGCCCAGGCCCGTGAGCGATTCGGTGCCTTCGGCGC